>JAJZGO010000057.1 GCA_021798415.1 Thermoplasmata archaeon
CGGCTCGGTGCGACGATCTTCAGGCGGGGCAGCCAGAGGCCGCAGTTCCGGGAAGGAAGGCGAAGACCCACGCGTCGCTCTCGTGGAAGACGACCGAGAAGTCGGGCGAGCTCTCGAGCGGATCGGGCGACAAGGGGGCGTACGAGACCGAGGTCTGTCCCGTGACCAGGACCTCGGTGACTGACAGCGCGAGGAGCGAGCTTCGGGTCCACGGCCGGTAGGTGCCGGACGTGAGGTTCTCCAACACCACGTAGTACGAGAGATTGGCCGGCGAGGGCACCGTCTGGTAGACCAGCCGGAGCTCGGTGAACTCCGGCAGGAACTGTCCCGCCGACCCGGGGGCCACGAAGACCCCGGAGCAGTCGGGAAGGTGGGCGGAGATCCAGACGAGCGCGGCGACATCCGCGGGAGTGACGTCGGCGGTCTTCGTGACCTCCTGGTGAAGGAATCCGGGCCCGTCGAGGAGGCTCGCCGCGATCCCGGACGAGAGGGGCGCGATCACGAGCGCGAGCGCGAGGGCGGCGACAGCGGGGGACCGTCGGCCGGGCCGACGGACCCAACGGCGCGGGCCGAACCTCCCCGAGCCGGACCGGGCGAGCGATCGGTGGACCGCAGTTCCTGGTGGTCCGGCGTCCCGTGCCTGGAACCACTTCGCCGCGAGAAGGAGGGGAAGCAGGGCGATCACCGAGTAGAGCAGGAACACGAGCACCGACGACTCGCCGGGGTTCGTGACGACCGTGAGGAACCGGAAGGCGGGACCCGCATACTGGGCGGAGACCTCCGCCGCGGTGACGGTCAGAAGGGCGGCCGTTGCGACCGCGGTCGCACGGTAGAAGTCCTCGGGAAGCAGCGAGAAGGGCCCGGTCCGGCCGCGGGCGAGGACCCAGAGGAGCGCGGCCAATCCGGCGAGGAGAAGGAGCTCGAGCTCGATGCTGAGGAGAGGGAACGGAGAGACCATCCACTTGAGGGGCCACGGGTAGAACGGCACGAGGTTCCCCTGCACCGACGCGAGGAACGACCCCGACGGGGGGCTCCACGGTGCGAACGGGCGGGCCCCGGTCTGCGTGAGGACGTAGTACGGATACCCCTCCCAGCGCACGACCCCGAAGACGCTCCGGGCGACGAACGCCGCCTCGAACCCGATGATCACAAGGAACCCGAGCGCCCAGCGCCGGACCGTCCCAGCCTCGCGCCGTCCCAGCACCGCCACGAGAGCCACGAAGACCAGCCAGAGGTCCTCGCCGGCCACGAGGCTCAACGACGTGATCGCCCCGGCGACGGCTCCGAACGCCGCCACGTCGCGCCAGCGGGCGAAGCCGTGACGCGCGAGACCCGGGAGCCAGCCGAACGCGACGAGGAACAGGGGCAGGGCGAACGCGAAGTCGTACGAGCCGCCCACGAACAGACGCGGCCAACTGGCGACCGCCGCGAAGAAGCCAGCGAAAAGAAGGCCCACGGTGACGTCCGGGACACCTTGGGCGGCGCCGAGACGGCTTCCCCAGCAGTACGCGGCGGGCACCGAGAGGGCGAGGAAGAGCGACGGCAAGAGGACCGGCGCCGAAACGATCGGCCAACCGAACAGGAGGACCGGCACGGTCATCCACACGGTCGCCCCGAGCGGGTAGATCACCCCGGCCGAACTCACCGGACCGAGCGCCAGCGGAAGGGTGTGGTGCTGGAGCGTGAGGGTGATCCAGAGCGAGGTCGCGCTGCCGTCGAGGACGTTCGGGAACGCCACGGATCGTATCGGTAGGAGTTCGAAGCAGAGGAGCCCGACCGTCATCGCGAGGAGCGCGACCGCCGAAGGGGTCGAAGCGAACCGGAGGACGGCGCGCAGGCCCTCGCCGTGATCGAGCACCGACGCGACCGAGTACCCGGCCACGCCGAGAGCGATGAGGGCCCAGAGCAACGGCGCCCCGAAAATGGGAAGCGGAACGGACCCGAGCACGTACAGGAGCGCCCCGGCGGCGTAGAAGGCGAGGAGCGCGCGCTCGACCGTGGGCAGGCGGAACCGACGGCCCAGCAGCGCCTCCGCTCCCCGGAGCAGCGTGGCTCCGAGCGGCGTCAGGAGGAGGCCGACGAACGCCACCTCGCCGAGGGACACCCAACCGGCGGGCACCCCCTCGGGAACTCTCTCACGATATAGAAACCCTCGTCGGACGCCGGAGCACTATTTTCCGACCGAGGGATCGGCCGACCCGCGCCCTCGGTCCGGTGCTCCGATGGGTCACCTCCGGCGAACGTTCGCAACCTCGATCCACGTCATGGGCGGAGGCTCGATGTCGTCCTGCCACAGGGCGGCGATGATCTCCCCGAGGTGATGCGCCTGCTCGAACGTCGTCTGGAGCAGGCCGTCCGAGACGACATATCGGCCCGGCATCCAGAACACCTTCACCGGCCGACGCATCTCGGAGGGTGTCACGTGGGCCAGATAGTCGTTGACCAGGCCCCACACCCGCGCCTCATAGGTCCGGAATCCCCGCCAGTCCTTGGGACGCCGGACCGGATCGGCGAACAGCCGCTCGAGTTCCGGGTCCGAGCTTCGCCCCGGGAGGACGTAGCCGACCCAGACCTCGTGCACGTTCAGGACGTGCACGAGGGTCTGGAAGAGCGACTGGTGACCGATCTCACGACGTCGGCGGACGGTCCGCCATGGGAGCCGGCGGACGCGTCGCACGAACCGGTCGAAGAGACGGATGTTGTAAGCGAAGATCTCCCGGGCCTGCGCCGGGGCGAGAAGCCCGGACGCGGGCCGACGCTTCGGTCGGGGCATGGTTCGCTATCGCCCTCCCCAATCCTCCCTCGGTATTTCTACCCGTCTCGCGGTCGAGGCGCCGCCGCGGCACCGGGGGGCTTCCGGGCCGCGGCCCGCGGTCCCGCACCGCTCACTCGGGGAGGCCGAGGGAGTTCCAGGCGGGGTAGCGCACGAACTTCCCTTCGCACACGTTACCGACATACTTCCCCCGGTAGGAGAACTGCATGATCCGCTGGCCCGTCTGGGCGAGCTTCGCCCAGCGCGAGCCGGTCTCGGGGTTCTGCTCGATCCCTTCGAGGCGGTCCTCGCCGACCGAGAAGCCGACCGCTCGGAGCCGTTGGTTCCGGGTCCGCGTCACGCGGTAGGTCCGGTCGTCGAGCCGGACCTCCGGGCGGTCCTCGACGAGCACCTGCTGCCAGACGGATACGAGGGTCTCGGCGAGCGTCACTCGTCGCCTCCGCTCGTGCCTCGGAGTCGACCCGGGTCGCACGACGGGCGGGGTCCCCGGTGCCTCGCGGACCCGGGCGAACCCGACGGGAAGCGTGTCACGCTCGTCAGCTCCCCGCCGGCGTCTGGTCGTAGACCCGCCGAAGATTGTCGCCAAAGAAGTCGGAGAAGTCCCAGGTCGCGAACTCGGGCGGGACCGGCGTACGCCCGAACTCGTCGCGCGAGACGCCGGAGCGACGCGCGTCGCGCGCGAGCGACCTGAGCTCTCGAAGGTACCTCTGGATCCGCTCGATGTCGCCTACCCCGCCTAGCGGTCCGTGGCCGGGGAGCGCCTTTTCCGGTCGGAGGGCGAGCACCTTATCGAGGATCTCAAGAAAGCTCGCCGCGTCGCCGTCGCCCACTCCGGGGTGGAACCCCACCGAAAGGAGGTCGCCGAGGAACGCGATACGCTCGTCGGCCAGGTAGGCGATCACGTCGCTCGGGGAGTGGCCGCCCCCGTAGCTGAGGACCTCGAGCTCTCGCTTCGGACCGCGGAGGACGAGTCGGTCGTCGACGAACATGTCGGGAGCCGGGACGAGCGTTCCGCGAGGCGTTGCGAGGATCCCTTCGAACCACCCCTCGAAGACCACCCGCTCGCGGGGACGGAGGGCCCAAGTCCCGTTCCGCAGCCGTTCGAGCTCCGCCGGCACCTCCGCCCGGTCGCTCTCGATCGCGCGCACGGCTCGCTCCTCGATCAGTTCGCGCACTTTGCGCGTGGAGACGATCCGGACCGAGGGGAACGAGACGTTCCCTCGGACGTGGTCGCCGTGGTAGTGGCTGTTGATGAGGTAGGCGACCCGGTGCCCCGTCAGGCGCTCGGCCGCCCGCCGGAGGTCGGCGCCCGCTTGGGGCGTCAGCATGGAGTCGAAGACGGCCGCGCTGTCGCCGAGGTCGACGATCGCGCTGTTGCATAAGCCGAACCCCGCGTCGGTCGCGATCGCCGCGTACACCCCGTCCGCCACCCCGTGGATCGTGAAGTGGGGGGAGAGGACCGTACCCTCCGGCACGACCTCAGGGACGCGAGGGCGCCAGATAGACTTTGACCTCGGAGAGGGGAGGTGATCGCCCTCCCGTTTGGAACGGCGACCCCGAGGACGCTCCACGGCACCGCAGCGGTCGCAGCCCCCGGACCCGCCGCGACGTGCTCGTCGCGGTGGGCGGACGACTTATGCGATAGGGGGCCGTGGACCGACCCGCAGACCGCTCCCGTATGGTCGATGATGCGCCTCTCCCGGACTTCCGAGCCCCGATACCGGTACGCGAAGCGAGGCTGCCCGAACCGCCGCCCCCTCCGGACCGCTGTCCGTACTGCCACTCGCTGATCACGATCGGCGCGTCCGTCTGCTACGCGTGCGGTCGACGGTTGCGGGACGACCCGCCTCGGACCCCCATCCTTGACGCCCCTTGGACCCCGACGAACTGTCCCCGCTGCGGACGGCCGATGGTACCGGGCCGCCTCGCGGGGTCGGACGGCGAAGGCGGTCCCTGGGACCGTGTCGTGCTCGAGTACTTTCCGGTCTCGGGGTCCGACGGCGCCGCGGGGCCGATGAACGACGTGATCGTCGCCCGGCCGCTCGGTCGCAAGGTCCTCAAGGACCGGACAAAGTGGCCGCTGTGGCACTGGTGTGGGTCGTGTCGGCTCCTCCATTACCCCGAGCCGGGCCCCCGTTAGGGGCCGCGCCCGGCTTCACTGTCGTCCACGGTAGATCCGCCCGGCGCCCGGGTCGCTCCGTCTCGGCCGTCTCCCCCGACCGGACGCACGCGTGGTCCTTCCGGAACGACCTCACCGATCGTCACCGCCCTCGACGGTGGCCCCTGCGGAGGAGGACCGCAAGTTCTTATTCGGGCGCACGGTACGGCGGTTTACCCCGTTCGCTTCGATGTCGGCTGAGGTACCGTTCGGCCCAGTGATCCTGGCCGCGGTGCTCCTGCTGGTTTCCTCCACGGGATTCGCCGTCGCCGTTCCGGCCCCGTCGTCGACAGTCCCCTGCTCGTCGATGCCGTCGTCGTTCATGGTGGCGTTCTGCACGCACATCCAGCACGTCGTCTTCGTCGTGATGGAGAACCACGCCTACGACAACTACTTCGGCACATACTGCACCTCGGCGAGTCCCTACTGCAACGGCACGGCCCGGGGCATCACCCCCGGGGCGTGCGTGTTCGAGACCGGCTACGCTGGCACCGGATATCCCGCGGGGTCGTGCAAGAAGGGCTACGTCAATCTCTGGGCGTTCGGGCCGAAGAACCTCACCACGGTGAACCTCAACCACAACCAGATCAGTTCGGTCCTCTCGATCTGCGGCACGACGTCGAACCCGTCGTGCCTCTCGAATCCGCCCGCCATGGACGGGTTCTGGCAAGCCGAGGGAGCGAAGTACACGACGTTCGGTCACTACACCGGCTCGACGCTCCCGCTCTACTGGGACATCGCGCAGGAGTTCGGTATCGGGGACAACATCTTCTCCTCCGACCCGTCGTACTCCCTCCCGAACCACTGGTTCATGATCGCCGGGCAGGCACCGGCCCGAGCCCAGTACTTTCTGCTCACGAACGCCCAGAAGCAGCAGTACCTCCACCAAGCGAACCTCACCCGGACGTTCCAAGACCTCCTCAACGCAACGCCCTCCGTCTCCTGGAAGTACTACGACTGGTCGCTCGCGAACTATCGAACGGCGATCTCGGGCGCCCAGAGCAATGCCTACGGCAAGGGCTCCGCGTACTCGTACTGGAACCCCATGGCCGCCCGCGCCGAGACCTACAGCCACTGGTACTCGAGCCACTTCGTGAACCGCACCCCACAGTTCTTCACCGACCTGACGCAAGGTCCCGGGCCGGGCCTCGGGCTTCCGAACGTCTCGTGGGTCATCCCCGACCAGGCGTTCTCGGACCACCCGGGAGCCAACCTGACCCAGGGCGAGGCGTTCGTCGCGAACGTCCTCGACGCCATCGAGCAATCCCGCTACTGGGACTCGACGGCCGTGTTCCTGACCTGGGACGACTACGGGGGGTTCTACGATGGGGTCGGGCCCCCGAAACTTTCCGGGCTGAATCCCCTCGGCCTGTCGTTCCGGGTCCCGTTCCTCGTCATCAGCCCGTACACCCCCCGCGGTTCGGTCAGCCATCAGCTCGGCTACTTCGACTCGGTCCTGCGGATGATGGAGGAGCGCTGGGGGATGGGGTGCATTGTCCCCTCGCGGCCCACCCAGGACTGCGGGGCCCCGATCCTCTCGAGCTTCTTCGACTTCCAGAACCTTACGAGCCCGAGGGCCCCGTGCCTCTTCCCGACCTCGGCGAGCTTAGCGACCTACCCGATGGCGTGCCCGGCACCGTCCGTCTCCGTGACGATCGACTCGACCCCTTGGACGGGGAGCGACCAGGGCCTCGCGGCCGACCAGGCCGATTGACGGCGCGTCCCGGCGGGCCGACCGGAGGGTCCGACACCATCCGCCGACACCGGACCCGCGATAGCCGCCCCGACCACCTCGAGTACGAGGCCTGGTTCGACGACCCGTCCAGAGAGCAGTCGCGGCTCCTGTGCCCGTACGACCTTCGGACGCTGCCGGTCGAGCTGGCACTCCCGGAGCTCGAAGCCCACCACTCGCACGTATCCCTCTCGAACTCAACGGATCCGGCCGCACGCCCCACTCAGCTTCTCAACTTTCCGGCGCTTCGCGACCTCCCGCCAGGGCTCCGCCCGGCGGGCGGAAGTGTCCGGTTCGCCTTCTGCGCAGTCGCGGCCTGCGTCGGCAGGTCGCGGGGGAACGACGGTCGGCGTCGGAGCCCCTCGTCGTGGCGTGGGCGCTTAGGGCGCGGTGTACTCCGCGAGGGGCGTCCCGCTCGACTCCGCCTCGACGCGGTCGAGGAGCTCCGTGAGCGCCTCGATGGCCTGGGCGGCGACCGCGTCCGTCCCGAAACGCAATGCGTCGATCGACCGTCGCACGTCGTCCTGCGCTTGGGCGAGGACCTCGGGGTCGAGGCGCAGGCGAAGCATCCGCCGCGCCTCGTAGCGCAGGTGGCGATGCAGGGTCGACGCGTACTGGGAGAGGACGATCCCGCGCTCCCCGGAGGTCTCCGCGACCTCGGGCTCCGCGGCCGCCTCGAAGGCCGGGGGCGGCGGCGGCGATGGGAGCCGGTGTTCGTAGGCGTAGGCCACTTCACCGTCGAGGACCAGGAAGACGTTGCCCCCAAGGTCGGGGTCGACCGGACGAAGGATCGGCTTGCCGACCGCGTTGGCGACCCTCACGAGGTCTGGAAAGTCGCGCATCGTCACCGTTCGGGGAACGAAGGGAAGCGGGCCGGTCTCCACGAGGGTCGGGAAGCGGGGAGGATCGACCGTCGAGGTCGACCCCCGTGGCCCCGGCTTCGCCTTCCCGACCGTCCAGGCGAAGGTCCCGACGACCGCGCCCAGCGACCCGGCGAGGAGGGCCACTGCAGCCGCGTCGAGGCTCGGCCCTGGCGGGGGCGGGAGGGGTGCGGAAGCGTAGAGCGCCACGGAGCTCGAGTACGCGAGACCGGACGGCACGATCTCGGGCCCCGTGAACGAGAAGTTGAGGCCCGGCTCGAACGCCACGGCTTGGCGCATCGCGGCGACGGTGAGGTTTCCGGTGACGCTCGGCACGAAGGAGAGGGTCAGGGCCGGGCTCGTGTAGTTCAGCTGCCGGTCGATCGACGCGGCGAGCGCAAGCAGCTGGGTCACGTTCGCGTCGTACCCGGCCGAGATCGCGAGCCCGGTCGTGCTCGGGCTCGAGGTGTTGAGCCACGTCGAGTACACGTCCTTCGCCCAGACCGGGGTCGCCAGGCGGACGGTGAACCGCTCGTGAAGCGAAACCGCGGCGGTCCGGTTCGTGAGAAACGTCGTCGAGAGCGTGGCGTTGATCCACTTCGTGATCGGGGCGAAGAGGGTGACGTTGCCACCGGCGACCTGCGTCGCGTTCCCAAACAGCGGGCTCGGCTGGACGGCCGCGGTGAAGTTGTTCCGGGCCGTCGCGTTGAAGGTCGCGATCGGCGACCTCGCGGGCACGGGCGTCGGCTCGAGCCCCACCGCGATCACGTACGCCGCGCCGGCGGCCGTGAGACCGAACACGACGAGGAGCACCCAGGGCACGCGGAACCCCCGACGCATCAAAGTCACCTCGGACCCCCGCGGGATCCCACTCCGACTCGGGCGGGCGCCATCCCCGGTGCGGAACGAGTCACGGTCAGAGGATAAGGGAACCGCCGCAGTCGCAACGTGCGGAGCGCCGGCGCGGGATGCCACCGCCGAAGGTCCCCGTTCCGGCCCGAGTCGGTGAGTCGCGCGGTCCGCGAGGTCGAGCCCCGACCGGCGGCCAGTCTCCGGCGCGCCGCGGGGC
>JAJZGO010000058.1 GCA_021798415.1 Thermoplasmata archaeon
AAGCGGGACGCGGAGGCGTTCCTCGGGGAGAAGGTCGAGAAGGCGGTCATCACGGTCCCGGCGTACTTCAACGACAACCAGCGTCAGGCGACCAAGGACGCCGGGGCGATCGCCGGCCTCGAGGTCCTGCGCATCATCAACGAACCGACGGCGGCTTCCCTGGCGTACGGCCTCGACAAGGCCGGAGCCAACCAGAAGATCCTCGTCTTCGACCTCGGCGGCGGAACGCTCGATGTGACGCTGATGGAGTTCGGCGACGGGGTCTTCGAGGTCCTGTCGACGAGCGGCGACACGCAGCTCGGCGGCACGGACATGGACAACGCCGTCACCGAGTACATCGCGGCGGAGTTCCAGAAGGAGACGGGCGTCAACGTGCGCGGCGACAAGATGGCGATGCAGCGGGTGCGCGACGCCGCCGAGAAAGCGAAGATCGAGCTATCGTCGACCGTCGAGACCCAGATCAACCTGCCGTTCCTGACCGCGACGAACGAGGGTCCAAAGCACCTCGCCCTGCCGCTCAGTCGGGCGAAGCTCGAGGAGCTGATCCGACCGATCGTCGACCGGTGCCGCGCGCCGGTCGAGCAGGCGATCCGAGACGCGAAGCTCTCGAAGGACCAGATCCACCGCGTCGTCCTCGTGGGCGGCCCGACGCGAATGCCGATCGTTCACAAGTTCCTCGAGCAGTCGATCGGACGCCCGATCGAGCACGGCGTCGACCCGATGGAGTGCGTCGCGATGGGCGCGGCGGTCCAGGGAGGCGTCCTCGCGGGCGAGGTCAAGGACGTCGTGCTGCTCGACGTGACGCCTCTCTCGCTCGGAGTCGAGACGATCGGCGGCGTCTTCACGCGGCTGATCGAGCGCAACACGACGATCCCGACCCGCAAGAGCCAGATCTTCACGACGGCGGCCGACAGCCAATCGTCGGTCGAGATCCAGGTCTTCCAGGGCGAGCGGCCGATCGCGGCGGACAACGTCGCGCTCGGAAGCTTCCTGCTCACCGGCATCCCGCCCGCGCCGCGCGGGGTCCCGCAGGTGGAAGTCGGATTCGACATCGATGCCAACGGGATCCTCAACGTTTCGGCGAAGGACCTCGCGACGGGACGCAAGCAGGGGATCACGATCTCCGCGTCGAACAAGCTGTCGAAGGACGAGGTCGGCCGGATGGTCCACCAGGCGGAGGAGTTCGCCGAGAAGGACCGCGAGCGCGCCGACCTCATCACCGCGCGCAACCAGGCCGAGTCGCTCGCGTACGAGGCCGAGCGCGTCCTCACCGACCAGAAGGAGAAGCTGAGCTCGACCGAGACGGAGTCGATCCGCGAGAAGGTCAAGGGGGTGCGGGAGGTCGTCCAGAAGAAGGACGCGACGAAGACCGAGATCCAGTCGCGGGCCGACGAGCTCACCAAGGCCCTCCATGCGGTGGCCCAGAAGCTCTACCAGTCGGCGACCGGCCCGACGGGGAGCCCTCCCGGGTCCGAGACCGCGGAGGAGCCGTCCTCCGGTGCCAGCTCGGGCGCGCCCGGCGCGGTCGACGCGGACTTCAAGGTCGTGGACAAAGAGGACGGCGAGACGAAAGGGGACTCCTAGGTCCCCTCACCCCCCTTCAGGGTCGAGGACGCGGCCAGGTCCGGCCCTTCGGGGGGCCGACGTAGTCGACGTCGGGGCGCATCAGCCGGTTGTGGGCCGCCTGCTCGAGCGCGTGGGCGGTCCATCCGACGGTCCTCGCCACCGCGAACGTCGGGGTGAAGAGCTCTCGCGGGATCCCGATCCCCTCGAGCACGACCGAGGTGTAGAACTCCACGTTCGTGAAGAGCCGGGCGTTCGGCCGCGCCGCCCGCAACCCCGCGAGCGCGGCGCGCTCGACCGCTTCGGCGAGCGCGAACCGCTCGGGGGACGCGACCGTCCGCGCGACCTCGTGGAGGACGATGCTCCGCGGGTCGTCCGTCTTGTACACCCGGTGACCGAATCCGAAGAGGACCTCGTGCCGCGCGAGGCGTTCGGCGACCCACGCCTCCGCCCGGTCGGGGGTGCCGACGGCGTCCAGCATGTCCGAGACCCGGCTCGGAGCCCCGCCGTGGAGAGGTCCCTTCAGCGTTCCGAGCGCCCCGGTCGCCCCGCTCACGAGGTCGGACTGGGTCGAGATCGCCACGCGCAGAGCGAACGTCGACGCGTTCATGCCATGGTCGGCGAGGAGAACGAGGTACGCGTCGAGCGCGCGGACGTGCCGGGGGTCGGCCTCCTTGCCTTTCAGTAGGTAGAGGTAGTCCGCGGCGTGCGATAGGTCGCGGCGGGACTGAAGAGGGGTAAGCCCCTGCGCGCGTCGGACGTAGCGCGCGAGCAGGATCGGGGTGCGCGCGATGAGGCGGTACCCCTGTTCGAGGGTAGGGGGGTATCCGTACGTCCCGTCGCCGAGGGCCGACAGGATCGTTCGGAGGGCCTCGAGCGGGGGGAGGTCCGGCGCGAGAGCGTCGACGACCCGCTCGATCGCGGCGGGGACCTCGCGCGCGGACCCGAGCGAACGAACGACCTCGGGGGACGGGTCGGCCCCCGGGGGGTCGCCGTGGAGGAGCAGATGGACGACCGACTCGTACGGCACGCCGGGCACGAGACCCCGCACGTCGAACCCGCGGTAGACGAGCTCCCCGGTCTCGCCCCCGACGAACGAGATCGACGACTCGCCCACCGATACGTCGTCGAGCCCCGGCGAGACCCGTCGCTCCGCCGCCACGGCGCCTCCAATCGGGCCGCCGAGATATACCCGGCGGACGGTCGGTCCACAACGCTTAAGGTCGATGGACCGTCGGACCGCCGATGGCGGACGCGCCGGTTCGGTTGCTCGAGCGCGTGCTCCAGCAACGGGTGACCCTCACGCTCAAGGACGGCCGGGAGCTCTCGGGCCGGCTGCTCGGCGTCGACGAGCACATGAACCTCGTCCTCGACGACGCCGACGAGACCGGTCCCGAGATGAGTCGCCGGCTCGGCCGGGTCGTCCTCCGCGGGTCGAACGTGATCACCCTCCACGCGCCCCAGGGTCCGGCGGCGAAGCCGTAGCGACCGTGCCGGCGACCGGGGTCCCCCACGACACGAGCGGCCGTCCCCGGGCCCGGGGCGACACGCTCGCGGTGCTGAAGCTCCTCGCCCTCGCCGGCGCGGACGAGACGCCGGTCCTCCTCACGTCGCGCGAACTCGGCGAGCGGCTCGGAGTGAGCCAGCAGGCGGCCGACCGCTACCTGGTCGCCCTCGAGAAGAAGGGCCTCCTGAGCCGCGCGCTCGCCCAGCGGCGCCAGCGCCTCCTCCTCACCCCGGCCGCGATGGACCTCTTGCGAAGCGAGTACCACGGCTACCACCGCATCTTCGAGGGCCCGGCCCGGGTCTCGTTCTCGGGGCAGGTCGCGTCGGGCCTCGGCGAGGGTCGCTATTACCTCAGCCAGCCGGGGTACGTCGTCCAGTTCACGGAGCGTCTCGGCTACGCACCGTACCCGGGTACCCTCAACGTCCGCCTGAACACCCGATCGCTGCGCAAGGTCGCCCTCCTCGATTCGTGGACGGGGATCCGGATCGATGGGTTCCACGCGAGCGGCCGGACGTTCGGCGGAGCGACGTGCTTCCCGGCGAAGATGAACGGCCGCTCCTGCCACCTGATCCACCCCGACCGCTCGCACTACAAGGACGTGGTCGAGTTCGTGGCGGCCGAGTGCCTGCGCGAGGCGCTGCCGGTGCGCGACGACGACGTCGTCGAGGTCGACATCGAGGAGAAATGACGCCGGAATCCCTCGCCCGTGCGGTCGCTCGCGACCGCCGCCCCGAGCCCGCGGGTCCCGAGACCGCCCGCCGCTACGTGAACCAGTGGGTCGAGCGCGAGGCCCTCGGAAGCGACGAGGTCCGCGCCTTCGTTCTGATCTTGAAGACGCGAGGGTGCTACTGGGCGGACCTGAAGGGGTGTTCGATGTGCGGCTACGCGAAGGACACCCTCGGCCGTTCGGCGACCCCCGCGGAGCTCGCCGAGCAGCTCGCTCGAGCCCTCGACCGATACCACGACGAACCGTACGTGAAGGTGTACACCTCGGGAAGCTTTCTCGACGACCGCGAGGTCGATCGATCGAGCCGCCGCGCGATCGCGACCGCGTTCTCGGGGCGCGCCCGTCGCCTCCTCTTCGAGACGCTCCCCGAGTTCGCCACCGCCGAGACGCTCGCGCCGCTTCGGGAGGCGTTCGCGGGAGAGCTCGAGGTGGCGCTCGGTCTCGAGACGACCGACCCCGTCGTCCTCGCCCGGTTCGTGCACAAGAGCGCATCGCCCACGGAGTATCTCGAAGCGGCCGACCGCGTGCGCGCGCTCGGGCTCCGGGCCAAGGGCTACCTTCTGCTGAAGCCGCCGTACCTGACGGAGGAGGAGTCGGTCGCCGACGTCCTCGCGTCGATCGAACGGGCGGCGCCCCACTTCGACACCCTGTCGGTGAACCCCGTCCACATCCAGAACGGTACCGTCGTCGAGTGGCTCTACCATCGGGGCCGCTACCGGCCCCCCTGGCTCTGGTCGGTCGTCGAGGTGCTCCGACGCGGCGCGGGTACGCGGGGGACGACGCGGCTCGTCTCCTTCCCGACGGCGGGCGGCCTGCGTCGCGGTCCTCACAACTGCGGGACGTGCGACGCTGGCGTCCTCGAAGCGATCGAGACCGCGTCGCTCACGCAAGAGTTCTCCCCGCTCGACGCCCTCGATTGCCCGTGCCGGGCGCGCTGGGAGTCGCACCGTGCCCTCGAGCCGCTCGGAGTCGAGGCATGACGAGCCTCGTGCCGCGGCTGCCCGCCCACGCGGTCTCGACCGTCCACCAGTTCCTGCGCGCGCACGCGCTCGCGAACGACCTCGAAGGGGTGGTCGTCGGGCTCTCCGGGGGGATCGACAGCGCGCTCGTGGCCCGGCTGGCCGTCGACGCGCTCGGACCGGCCCGGGTCTTCGGGATCCTCCTGCCCGACGCTCGCCACTCCCCCGAACTCCGGACCGAGACCGAGGCCTACGCGCGCTCGCTCGGGATCGCGTCGCGGGTCGTGGAGATCGAACCGGCGGTGGAGGCGTTCCGGACGCTCCTGCCCGACGTCCGGGACCGGGTCGCCCTGGGGAACGTGACGGCCCGCGTCCGGATGATCGTGGAGTACGCCCTCGCCCGGGAGCGCCGGGCCCTCGTCATGGGGGCGGGCAACAAGTCCGAGCTCCTCCTCGGCTACTTCACGAAGTACGGGGACGGCGGGGTCGACCTCCTGCCGATCGGCGACCTCTACAAGACCGAGGTCCGCGCGCTCGCCGAACAGCTCGGGCTGCCCGCGGCGGTCCGGGCGCGCCCGCCGACCGCGGGCCTCTGGGAGGGTCAGACGGACGAGGCCGAGCTCGGCCTCCCCTACGCGGAGATCGACCCGATCCTGTACGGCCTCGAGCAACTGCGCACGGAGGAGGAGATCGCGGCCGCGACCGGCACCCCCCTCGACCGGGTCCGCGAGGTCGCGGCCCGCGTCGCCCGGCACCGGCACAAGCGCCGCCCCCCGCCGATCCCCAAGATCGGCCTGCGGACGATCGGGATCGACTGGCGGGAGTGAGCCCCCGTTCGCCGTGCGGTGCCGCCGTCGCGGTCAAGCAACGTTTTACGGACCCACGGCTCGGTGGGCCGACTGCTTCAGGACGATCGGGCATGGACCGGCAGACCTATCAGCGGCTCTTCGACCTCCTCGCGACGTACGACGACGTGCGCCGCGTCAGCCATACGGAACACCTGGACGAGGAGCTGCTCTTCGTCATTCACACCCACCGCGTCACGCGCGACGCGACCCGGCGCTTCTACGTCGTCAAGCGGCAGCTTCCGCGCCTGGTCGGCCAGTGGAAGCACGGCCGCTCGATCCTCGACATCGCGCGCGAGTGGAAGTTCCCGCCGGTCCTGATGGGCCAGCAGATGCTCGGCGAGCTCGGGATCCCCCGCAAGAAGGTCTGGCAGACGTTCCTGAACCCCGACACCGCGCCCGACGCGCGGCTGCGCCAGGAGGTCTCGGACCTCCTCGAGAACGACCTGATCTACTCGCCCCGCGGGATGGAGCTCCAGCGGGAGCGCGGGCGCAAGGGCGAGGAACGGCTCCAGGCATGGCTCGAGAAGCACGGGATCGGCTACCGGACGGAGAAGGACCTGCGGGGGAAGTACGCGAAGACACCGGACGCCCTCCTCGACGAGCCGATCATCTTCTTCGGCCAGAAGCTCACGTGGATCGAGTCGAAGGCGAACTTCGGCGACGACGTCGAGCTCCGCAAGAACCTGAAACGCCAGCTCGCCCCGTACACGCAGATCTTCGGCGAAGGGGCGGTCGTCTACTGGTACGGGTACGTGGACGGAGCGGAGTCGCCCGACGGGATCATCCTGTGGGACGGAACGACGTTCGAGGGGATCACGCCGGTCGTCCCAGAGAGGACCGAGCGACCTCACGCTGCTCGCCCGTCGCGAGATCACGCTCGACCACCGTCCCCGGCGCCGCCTCCTTCAGGCCCACGATCAGAGCCCGACGGCTCCGCCGGCGCGCCGCCTCCCTGAGCTGGCGCGACATCGACCGGGAGAGCAGGTCGCAGTCGGCGCTCACGCCGGCGCGTCGAAGCTCCTGGACGATCTCGACCGCTTCCGGCCGCCGGGTCGGGTCGACCACGACGACGTAGGTGTCGATGGGCGGCTCGCCGTCGGGCCACCGGCCGTGGCCGCGCAAGAGGATCTCGAGGGTCTGGTCGCCGATCGCGAGGCCGGCGGCCGGCGTGGGGGGGCCCTCGAACAGCTCGATGAGGTGGTCGTACCGGCCGCCGCCGAAGATCGCCCGCCCGTCCCCGTCGCGCGCGTACGCCTCGAAGACGGTGGACGTGTAGTAGGCGAGGCCGCGCACGACCGTCGGGTCGAAGACGACGCGGTCCGCGAGCCCGGCGCGGTCGAGGAGCGCGAAGAGGGCCCGGACCCGCTCGAGGCCGGCGCGGGCCTCTTCGTCGAGCCCGCGGCTCCCGAGGGCCTCGAGGAACGCCGCGAGCGCGTCGGGAGCGATCCCCCGTCCCACGCTCTCGAAGAACGCTGCGAGCTCCCGGGCGCGGTCCGCGGGGATCCCCGCGGCCCCGAGCTCTCCCTCGAACTCGGCCGGGGGGATCTTGTGGTAGCGGTCGACCGCCCGGAAGAACCGGGTCATGTCGCGCGCCCCGTAGAGCCGGCCGAGGCCCTCGGCGATGGCCCGGTCGCTGACGCGGAACGCGTAGAGGCCGCTCGCCCCGACCTCGTCGAGGACGAGCGCGGCCGTCGCGAGGAGGTCCGTCTCCGCCTCGATCCCGGGGACCCCGAGAATGTCGAGGTTGAACTGGAGGAACTCCCGCGTACGGCCGGCTTGGGGCTCCTCGTAGCGCCAGACCTTCTGGAGCGTGAACCACTTCACCGGCATCGGTTCCGCTTTCGCCCGGTCGGTGAAGATCCGGGCGAGGGAGGGGGTCGTCTCGGAGACGAGCGCGACGGCGCGGTTGCCCTTGTCCCGGAAGAGCCAGGTCTCGGCCGCGATCCCCTCCCCGCTCTTCACCTGGTACAGCTCGAAGCTCTCGACGCACGGCGCCTCGAGCTCGGTGTACCCGGCTCGGCGGGCCGCGACGCGCATCCGTCGCCGGATCTCGGACCGAGCGCCCGCGTCGGGCGGGGGGTAGTCGCGGAACCCCCGGAGGACCTGGAACGGCACGCGCCGGGGACCCTCGGGGAAGTATTTGACCGTGCGCGCGCCTCGTTCCCGCGCGTCGGCTCCGGTCCGCCGCCGAGCGGGTCGCGGGGCCCCGGTCGGAACCGGCGGGACGAGGGGCAGCCGTGTCGCCCCTCCCGCCGGTGCCCCGGTCGCTCGGGCCGATGCGGCCGTTGGGGCCATCGACCGCCCGCGGCGCCTACGCCGGCGGCGACGAGCGCAACGATCCCGCGAGGTCGGGCGGGCCGAGCTCCTCCGGGGGTGAGATCCCTTCGACGAACGACCTCAGGTGGCGATAGGCGATCACGGTCCCGACGAAGTTGCGTTGCCGCAGCTCCTCGGCGACCTTCTTGAGCTCCTTGACCGCCGGAGCGACGTCCGCGCCGCTCGCCCGCATCTCGACCAGCCGGTCGCGCAGCCGCTTGAGGTCGGCGAAGAACCGCGGCTCGAGCAGGGTCCAGAGCGCGACCGCCGCCCGGGCGAGGAGCCGCTCCGCATCGGTACGGCGCCCTTCGCCGAAGCACTTTCGCCCCTCCTCGAGCGGTCCGGTCGCGGGCGCCGGGTCGCCGCCGAGGTCGCGGAGGGTCTGGACGAGGAGGTCGCACTCGGTGACGAGGATCCGGCCGACCTCCCACTCCTCCTCGAGACGGCCGAGTTCGTCGCGGACGTGGACGAGCCGGCGCTGGGCCCCGCTCATGTCGCCGACCGCGATCGCGCGTCGGATCGCCTCGAGCTCGACGTCGGCGCTCGGGACCGGGACGAGCTGGGCGAGCTCGTTGCGCCGTGCGAGCGTTGCCTCGTACTCCTCGGCGACCGAGCTCGCGATGTGGACGAACA
>JAJZGO010000059.1:0-1496 GCA_021798415.1 Thermoplasmata archaeon
CGACCGCGCTCGCACCCGAGCTCTCGTTCGTGACCGAGCGGACTGCGTCGATCGACTCGCGGGCGGCCCCGCCGATCACGACGACCGTACGGCCCTTGTAGACGCCGCCCGCGAGCGCGTGGAGGACCGAGGCGGCGACCTCCTCGGGCGACGCGATCTTCTCCTCGCCTTCCCCCGACGGCCCCGAGACCACTCCGACGCCCCACGCGCGAAGCTTCTCGAGGCTCTCCCGGACGGCGGGGTTCCGGCGCATCTCGGCGTGCATCGCCGGAGCGATCAGCATCGGGACGCCGCCGCCGAGGGCGACCGACGCGCACGACGTCACGGGAGTGTCGTCGATCCCGTGAGCGATCTTCGAGATCGTGTTCGCGGTCGCCGGGGCGATCAGGAACAGGTCCGCACGCCCGGGGCCGGGACCGAGCAGGGTCACGTGCTCGACGTTCCCGCTCAGACGGACGACCGGCGGGTGGCCGGTCGCGAACTCGAGCGCCTCCGGGCTCAGGATGCGGCTCGCCTCGCCGCTCATGATCGCTCGCACGTCGGCGCCGTGTCGGATCAGCTCCCGGATGATGCGGACGACCTCGACGGCCGCGATCGACCCCGAGACCCCGACCAGGATGTGCCGGCCGGCGAGAAGTTGCGTCGTTCGGCCGCGGATCACGTGGCTGGGGTGCATCGGTGCCCTCGCGTCCCCGGACCGCCGAGCGGCGGTCCGCGGGCGGACCCTCCCACGCGCCGGGCGACCTTAAATGGACCGCCCCCTCGCTCCCGAAGATGGCCGGTCCGAAGGGCGCCGGTCCGGTTCCGGACGACCCCCGCGAGCGAGAGCCCGCCTCGATCGACGGTCTCGAGCTCCCGATGGTCGCGGCGCCGAGCCAGTTCGCCGAGCTCGCCCGCCCCCCCTTGGGCGAGCGGCCGGCGGTCGCCCCGCGGACGGTCGAGCGGGGCGTCGTCGTCTTCGACCTCGACGGCACGATCCTCGACGACCTGAACGCGATCAGCGCGGTCGCCGCGGACGTGATGGAGAAAGCGTTCGGGACTCCGGCCGCCGAGGCGCGCGTCCATTACCTCGCGACCACCGGCCTGCCGTTCGAGGCCCAGCTCGCCCAGCTCTACCCCGAGGCGCCGGCCGCGCTGCGGCAGACGACGGCCCGGACCTTCCACGGCCGTAAGGTGACGGAAGCGTACGCGGCCGCGAAACCGTTTCCCGAGATCCCGAAGCTCCTCAAGCGGTTGAGCGTCGAGCGTTGGACGCTCTCGGTCTCCACCGGCGCCGAGACCGAAATGGCCGACCTGATCCTCGAGCGCGAGGGGCTCCGCTACTGGTTCGAGGACGTCCTCGGCTCGGGCCAGGGAACGAAGCGCGAGCATCTTCGCGAGTACCGTCGCCGGTTCCCGGGCGCCCGGATGTTCCTCGTCGGCGACTCGCGCTTCGACATGGAGGCGGCGCAGTCGGTCGAGGACGTCGTGCCGGTCGGCCGGGCCTCGTCGTTGCC
>JAJZGO010000059.1:1506-8511 GCA_021798415.1 Thermoplasmata archaeon
CCGTCTACTCTCTCTCGAAGCTTCCCGAGGCGCTGGAAGCGTTCGAGCGCCGATGGGCGGGAGCGAGCGCCCGCGGACCGCACCGGACGGTCCGAGCCCCGAAGCGTCGACCGCGGAAGGGCCGGGACCGAGAGTCTCACGGAACGGGGGTCGGCCCCGCGCCGCTTTGAACCCGGGTCGAGGGATCCACAGTCCCCCAGGATAGGCCAAGCTACCCCATCCCGGCCACGACCGTTGGACGGCGTGCTCCCAAGAAAAGGTTTGCCCGGTCGCGAACCCGCCCCTTACCGGCCCCGTCCGGCGGTCGTCGGCGGTCCCTCCGCGGAGCGGAGGAACGAAAGACGCTCCCGGCGCTCGGCGCGGGCCACGTGGACGAAGAACCCCCCGAAGACGAAGGCGAGGGGAACCGCGAGCCAAGCGCTGAGGTACTCGACGCCGGCCCCCGCGGCGTAGAGCCCGTAGCCGAGCAGGACGCCGACCCCGACGAGGGCGGCCCCGCCGACCAAGAACGTGGTCTCGCGCAGCACCGTCCGAGAGTCCCTCCGCCCCGGAGCAAGGCTCGGACGCGCAAGAGTTCACTTGTACGCCCAGACGACCGCCTGCGCGTAGAACTTCCAGGGATTCGCGACGTGCGCGAACCCCGACCGGGCGAGCGCCGCCATCTCCGCGTCGACCGTGCACGGGCGGTCGAACCGTTCGTGCGCGTGCCAGACCTCCTGGGGCCTCGACCAGGTCGCGGACCGCGGTCCACGGGCGGTGACGCTCGACGCGATCTGCGCGTACCGGCCGTCGAACGTCGAATCCTCGGGAAGGTGGTCGTCGCCGTCGCCGAAGTACCCGCCGCGGGGAAGGCACCGATAGATGCGGTCGAACAGCCGCCACTTCGCGGGGTCGGTGAGGTGGTGGATCGCGAGCGCCGAGAGGACCGCATCGTACTTCGCTAGTGGGAAGGCGCCGAGGTCGCCCGCGACGAGCTCGACGCGGTCGGCCTCCTTCCGCAGTTTGGTCCGGGCCCGGGCGATCATCCGGGGAGAGAGGTCGATGCCGGTGACCCGGGCGTGCGGGAACTCGCGCAAGATGAGCGCCGTCAACGTTCCGGTCCCGACTCCGAGCTCGAGGAGGTGGAACGCGCGCGTCGGAAGGTACGGGATCCCCCAGACGAGCGTGCGGTGAAGGTCCCCGTAGCCGGGCATCGACTCCCGTGCGGTCCGGTCGTACCCGCGGGCCTCCCGGTCGAACTCCTCGCGGGCCGCCGGCGAGCTACGGTCGGGACTCATCGTTCCCGGGAGGCCGTTGGACCTTATGGCTTCGGAGCGGCCCCCGGGGCCCCGCGCAAGCTTCATCTTCCGGTTCGGACGGAGGGCGTCGGAGGGGTGGAACCGTGCGTCCGAGGAGCGACCGACGGATCGCGGGGACGTTCGGCCTGGTCGGGGCCGTCCTGATCGTCCTCGACGGCGTTCTCGGGATGCTCGGGGGCGTGCTGTATTGGGCGACCGGCCGGACCGGCCGACCGTTCGCGGCGATCGACCACGGCTTCGTGCTGATCGTCGTCGGGGTCCTGCTCGCCTTCTTTGCCGGATTGGGACGGGTCGGCCGGGACGAGTACGCGCTCGCCGCGGGAGCGGTCCTGGTCGTCTTCGCGATCGTGGGGTACCTCCTGCTCGGGTTCGGCAACGGCGTGCTGGCGCTGGTCGGGTCGGTCCTCGTGCTCGTCGGCGGAGTGATCTTCCTCGTCGCGTCCCGCTAGGGAACGAGGCGGTCGCCTGCCGGGATCGACCGGATCTCCCGGCGCTCTCTCCACCAAAGGGTCCCGCCCAGCACCGCGCCCGCGCCCACCGCGGCGACGAGACCGAAAAGGAGCGGGCCGAGGAACAGGAAGAGCGGGCCCGGGAGGCCCTCGACCTCGGCGAGCTGGTTCGTGAGCGCGTCCCGGGGCCCGGAGGGGAGGAGGAGGAGGAGAACGGTCCAGTAGCCGAAGCCGACCGCGAACGCGGCCAACCATCCGAACCCGGCGCGCCACCGCAGGCCGATCGCCGACCCGACGAGGATCGAGATCGGCAGGGCCGCCCACCACGCGGGGGAGAGGTAGGCGATCATC
Organism: Thermoplasmata archaeon; assembly: GCA_021798415.1. Lineage (GTDB taxonomy): Archaea > Thermoplasmatota > Thermoplasmata > Lutacidiplasmatales > UBA184 > Lutacidiplasma. Next base: position 3,605 of record JAJZGO010000059.1, read on the forward strand.
AGGAACGCCGCCGCGAGGACGATGCCGATGACCGAGCCCACGAGGGACCGCCGGCGACGCGGGGCCGTCAGGGGTTCAAGGTCCATGTGGACACCACCCCCTCCGGGAACGGTCCGGCCGGGTCCGGGACGAGCGAGAGGTTCGTGTACTCGTGGTCGAACCAGAGCGGAAGCTGGTTGTCGTAGTAGGCCGACGCGATGTTCCCGCTGCCCCCGCCCGGGAGGACTCCGAACGACGGCGACGCGGCCGGAGCAGAGACGAGGCGCAGGGAAGAGCCGAGAGCGACCTCGGTGAGCGGGACCGTGTAGTTGTCGGTGAACGGCGCAACACTGACCGTGAAGGTGTCCCCATTCTCCGGGCCGAGGTCGCGACCGAACGCCGCGACCCCCGTGATCGACGGGAGCGTGAACGTATGGACCGCGCCCCACGTCCACCCCGACACGTCCGGTGGGGCGTTCGTCGAGAACAGGCTCGGGCCGAGCGTGCTCGTGAGCACCACGAGGGCCCCCATCACGGCGACCTGGTCGGCGGTCAGGAACCCCGTGGGGAACCACGTGGAGTTGCCGGGATCGTTGGCCGCGATCCACGCGACCTGGTTCGGGAACCACGACGGGGCGCTCGAGAGCCCGGCGGCCGCGAGACGGGGGTCGTACCAGGACCTCGAGAGCGAGTTCCACCAGTAGGTGTAGAAGGTCGGCGCGACCTCGCCGGTGTAGAACGTCCCGTTCCAGTTCTCGACGAGAGGAAGGAGCACCCGGGCGAACGCGCCGTACGTCGAGCTCGCGTTCGCGGTCTGCTCGAGTCCGTCCACGAGGTACGGTTTGAGCAGGAGGGCCCAGGCGTCGCTGACGTTCGCCTGGAGCGCCTCCATCAGCCCGACCGACATCACGGGATGCGCGGCGAGGAACGTGCCGATCGAATGCGCGCGTCCTCCCGAGTCCCACCAGCTTCCGACGAACGGGAACGGATACTCCTCCCCGACCGTCGGCTGGTTCGGCGTGTAGAGGTATCCCTGGGCCGGGTCCTCCACCTGGGGTCGATCGGCGAACGGCACCGACCCCACCGGCTCGAACGCCCCGCTCCCGTTGAGAGGTCCCCGCGAGCCGATCACTTCGACCGTCGCGCCGTCCGGCATCGTCACGGCGACGAGCGGGTACGCGGCGGGGATCACCCACGCGAGGTGGCCCCCCGTACCGGAGCCTCCGCTGTCCGAGACCACGAGCGCGTTCAGGTTGGGCACCGTCCAGTACGACCGGAGGTCGGCGAAGAACGTCGAGACGTTGGCGGCCCGGTCGAAATCGATCTCGGCGATCGCCTCCCAGGTCGCTCCCGTACCGGCCCAGTGGACGCTGAGACCGACGGTCCCCAGCCGGGCGACGACGGGACCGTTGTCGGTCCACGGAAGCGTGAGGTCGACCGGAGCGGCCCCGGCGACGTCGATCGTCTCGTTCGTGTAGGAGAGCGGGTGCCAGCTGCCGTTCTCGAAGTACTGGCTCCCGCTCAGCTGCTCGACGTAGTCGAGCGCGGTCGCGCCCTCCGAGTTCGTGAGCGCCCACGCGAGGTGGGCGTTGTGCCCGATGAGCACGCCCGGAAGGCCGGCGAGCGCCCACCCCGCGACGTCGTAGTTCGGGTCGACGAGCTCGGTCGGGACCCAGAGCGACGGGATCTGAAGCGGCAGGTGCGGGTCGTTCGCGAGGAGCGGAACGCCGAGACTGCTGTGGTTCGCGGCGACCGCCCAGGCGTTGCTCCCGAAGGCGCTCGAGACCCTCAGCTCGACCGTCGCGGGGTCGGAGAGGTTCGCGATCGCGGCGCGGTAGAGCGGGGCGAGCGACGGAAGGGACGAGGGAGGGAGGCCGGTCGCCCACGCACCGAGCCAATCCTCCCCGAAGAGGTAGCCCGGGGAGACGCCGAGCTGAGAGAGCGAGAGCCCGTTGAGGGACCCGTTCCCCGGAAGGACCGTGAAGTTCTGCCAGTCCGCCGGATAGATCGGCTGGATCTCGTTCGCCGAGGCGTCGCCCACCGAGGCGGCGAGGGCGGCGAAGTAGAGCGGCTCGGTGAACCCGGTCGTCTGAGCGATCACCATCAAACGGTCGAACGCGAAGGTGTCGTACGCGGTCCACGCGAACGGGCGAACGCCGAGCAACCCGAACTCGATCGGCACGGCGTGGTGCGCTTCCGACCAGTTGATGTACGCGTTCACGCCCGAATCGAACGCGAAGAGGTCCTGAGCGGCGGCCGGCGATACGGACGCGAGGCCGGCGGCCATCGCGGCGGCGGCTTGGGGAACGCCCAGATAGCGGAACGTCTCGTCCGACGTGAGCGCGCTCGGCCCCAGCCAGGACGCTAGGCTGCCCTGAGCCTTCAGGCTCTCGACCTCCATCTGGAACAGACGGTCCGACGCTTGCTCGTACCCTTGGCCGAAGAAGAGGTCGGGGTCGTTCGAGGCGTAGATGTGGGCCGTCCCGGCCCCGTCGCGCACGATGGTGACGGACCCGGTGAGTCCCCGCACGGTCTCGGTCTCGTTGCCCCAGACGGCGGTCCGGGCCGCGGTCCACACCCCGTTCACCGGGTCGAGGCTCGTGAGGGTCGCGCCCAGGAGAACGACCAGGACGACGAACACCGCGGCCGGGACCACGAACAGCGCCCACGTTCGGCCCCGGACTCGCCGACGTCGGCGAGCGGGAGTCGGCACGGAGCCCTCCGGGCCTGCGACCATCGCGCGGGGTGCATCCCCTTCGGCGGAAAAAACCCCGACCTCGGCCGTCGGGCCCCCTTCGAAAGGCAGCCCCCCTCCGCGCGGACTCCCCGGCCCCGTCGCCCGAAGCTCCGGGGGGAGGGGGGCCGGGTCCGGGGTGCGCGACCCCCTCGGGCGGACACCGGCGTTAAGAAGCCGCTACGCGGTGGGGCATCGATGGCGCTCGTACCGTTCGGCTCCGTGGACCGGATCGCCCTGCGCTGGCTCCGGGGTCCCGGGCCCGAGACCGCGTTCACGCTCTCCTCCGGCGATGCGAACGTCGCGACGTTGCGATGGACCGAGGGCGCCGGTTCCCTCGCGACCGCCGAGACCGCGGACGCCCAATGGACGCTGAAGCGCGGAGGGTTCTTGAACCCGCACATCACGGCGCGCAAGGCGGGAGGCCGGAGCGACCTCGCGCGTCTCTCGGTCCACCTCAGCTACCATCGGATCGAGCTCGCGGGCGGTCCGAGCTACCGCTTCCGGCGCGCGGGCCTCCTCGTGCCCGCGTGGACGATCACGACCGACGACGGCGTCGAGGTCGCCCACATCGAACCCGTGCGCGAGGGACGCACGCTCGTCGGCGGCGCGGTCCTCGTTCCCGCCGCCGCTGCCGACCGGCCCGAGCTCCTCCTGCTCGCCGTCCTCGGCTGGTACTTCATCGTCCTCGCCTGGTTCGAGGACGAGGCGCTCGTCCCGCTCGAGGGGCCCGATGCCCCGGACCCGCCGGCCCGAGCGGCCCCGCCGTAGCTAGCGCGGGAGCGATCTCGCCCGAAGGGCATCGAAGCAGGTGCTGCAGAGGCTGTGCAGGGACGGCCAGCCGTCGGGCGGGACCTCCGTGTACCGCGTGATCGGCTTCTGGCAGGCGTCGCACACGATCCGCCCGTCCTTGAGCATCGTCCTCTCGGCCCAACCGCGACCGACCGGGCGCGTCGGGCAACCCCAACGGATACTAAACAGGTGTCGAACTGGGCCCGGGCGCGGGAAAGCCCAGCGCCGCGAGAAGGCGGGGGACCATGACCTCGTAGCGGGGCCCGCCGTCCGCATGGACCCCATCGAACTCCTGGAAGTCGACCGTCACCCCTTGACGCCGGGCGACCGCGGCGAAGATGCGGGCGCCGACGTCGAGCGCGTACTCGTCCCGGGTGCCACCGTCCACGTACACGTACTCGAGGCGCCGCAGCGCCTCGCGGAAGCGGTCGGTCTGGATCATCCGGACCGGGTCGTGCGCGAGCCAGCGGGACCAGATGTCGGCCCGTAGCTCTCCCGAATCGAGGTCGAACGGAAGGTCGAAGCGCCCGGGCTCGGCCTCCACCGGCGAGTAGCACGAGGCGTAACCCATCGTTTCGATCGCTTGGATCTGGGGCTGGTGAGGGCCGAAGGCGCTCACCGGCTCTGAGAGGACCTTCCTCAGGAGCGCCTCCGTCCCCCCCGCCTTCCGGATCTCGCGAAACGCGATCGGGAACTCGGGAACGTAACAGTACTCGAAGGCGGTGTCCCCCGCGTTCGACCCGACGGCCCGAAGGACGTCGGGATGACGCAGCGCGAGGGAGAGCGAGCCGTAGCCTCCGCTCGAAGTTCCCATCACCGCGACCGGACCCGTCCCGTAACGCTCCCGGACCCACGGCAGGATCTCCGAGATCACGTACTCCTCGTAGCGGCCCGTTGCGGAGGAGTTCAGGTACTGGCTTCCGCCCAGCGTGGTGAGGCAATCGGGACCGACGACGACGCATTCGGCCGCGCGACCCTCGCGGATCAGGCGGTCGACCCGCCCGACGATGCTGTCGGTCAGGAACCGCGGCCGCTGGAAGTGCATCCAGCCGGCTCCCGTGTACCCGCTCAGCAGGAGCAGGAGCGGACGGCCCTCGGTCCGGCCCGAGGGCGGCAGGTACACCGGAAGCTCTCGCTCGACCGGATCGCCCCAGGGATTCCCGTCGAGCGCGCGGCTCGGGAACCGATGGGACTCCACCCGACCGCGGATCGGGCCAGGAAACACCTTTTGCGTTCGGGCCTCGGTCGGGATTCGTACGGACATCGACTCCCTCGGCCCCGCTCCACCCGCGGCGAAGTTCAAGAGCGCTCGGTTGGTTCCGTGAACGTGAGCACCCCCGCCCGGCCGGGTTCGAGGACCGACCGGGGAGCCGAGAGGCTTCTCCGCGCGCTCGCCGCGGTC
>JAJZGO010000060.1 GCA_021798415.1 Thermoplasmata archaeon
ACGTTGGTTGTCGTTGAAGTATGCCGGAACCGTGATGACCGCCTTCTCGACCTTCTCCCCGAGGAACGCCTCGGCGTCCCGCTTGATCTTCTGGAGGAGGAACGCCGAGAGCTGCTGCGGGGTGTACTGCTTGCCGTGGAGGGTGTAGTGGTAGTCGGTTCCCATCTTCCGCTTGAACGCCGTGACCGTTCCTTCCGGGTTCGACACCGCTTGCCGACGGGCGGGCTCTCCGACGATCAGCTGGCCGTCCTTCGTGAACGCCACGTACGACGGGAACGCCTTCCCTCCGCCGACGGTCGTCCCTTCGGCGCTCGGAACGATCACGGGTCGCGCGGCTTCCAGGATTGCGGCGGCCGAATTGCTGGTTCCCAGGTCGATTCCGATGATCTTTGCCATGGTGCGAGGTCCTGCCGTCGCCCGCCTCGAGGGCGGCGCCGGCTCATACCCTGCATAAGTAAGAAAGCACTCATATAAAAACTAATCCTTTTGCGCACCGCCGGAGACGAGCCGCGACGAACGGGTGCCGCCACTGCGAATGGGGCCGCGCTCCGGATCGGCCCGCGGCCCCCGGCATGGCATCCCGGAAACCCGTGGGAGGAAGACGAGGCGCTGCCGGCCAACGGACCCAGAGGCCCCCGATGCGCGGGGTCGCGGCTTTCCCCCGTAGAGCTCGTTGTGTTCCTTGGGGGATCTCCCGCGCGCGGCGTAGTCGTCGTCCCGCCGAGACGTACCTCGGCCGCAGTCGGTGAGGTTGAGGTCGACTCGTGGCACCGGGCCGGCGCGGGCCGGTCGCGGGCGGCGCGGACCGTCGGGGTCCCGGAGCAGCCCACTTTTGAGCCGTTCCGACCTGGCACCCTCCGGTCATGTCGTCCCGCCCCTCCGCGCGCCCGGCCGCTCGGCGACCCTTGCCGAAAGCGGTCCTGTTCGACATGGACGACACGATCTTCGACCACGCGCTGACGTGCCGGGACGCGCTCCGCGCGGTCCGGGCGACCTATCCGTACTTCCGACGGCTCACGCTCGATACGATGTGGACCGAGTACTCTCGGCTGCTCGAAGCGGAGCACCCCGCCGTCCTAGCGGGAACGGTCGGTCCGGACGTCGTCCGCGCGGAACGGTTCCGCCGGCTGGCAGCCCTGTGCGGCCAGTCCCTCACCGACCGCGAGGCGACGAGGCTCTCCCGGGCGTACCGGCGACAGTACCAGGCGAAGCGTCGCGGGGTCTCCGGGGCGAAGGGCCTCCTCGAGCGACTGCACGGACGCACCGTGATCGGCATCGTCACCAACAACCAGGTCGACGAGCAAGAGACCAAGCTCTCGTTCCTCGGGATCCGTCCCCTGGTCCACTTCATGGTCGTCTCCGAGGGCGTGGGCGTGGCGAAACCGGACCCGCGGATCTTCCGGATCGCCCTCGACCGTGCGGGCGCCGAGCCCGCGCAGACCGTGATGGTCGGTGACTCCTGGTTCAGCGACGTCGTCGGCGCTCGGTCCGCGGGCATTCGCCCGGTGTGGTTCAACCGGTTTCACCGGCCCCGACCCGAGCCGATCCCCGTCACCCAGGTGGATTCGTTCCGTGCGGCGAGCCGTGTCGAGTCGGCGCTGGCCGGGAACGCCGGGGAGCTTCGCGGCCCGGCCCGCTGACATCGTCAGGTGGCGAGTTATATCGCACGGGGGGTTCGGCGTTCCATGTCCGGTACCGGGTCCAGCTGGACGCCCCTCGCCCGTAGGGTCCTCCCCGCGATGCGGGCGTGGAGAACGGCGATCCACCAGGAGCCCGAGCTCTCGCTCGGCGAAGTGAAGACGCGCGAGAAGATCGTCGCCGCGCTCCGGGAGATGGGGATCCCGTACCATACCTTTGACGACTTTCCGGGCGTCGTAGGATTCATCGACGCCGACCGGCCCGGCCCGGTGGTCGCCCTGCGCGCCGACATGGACGGACTCCCCGTCACGGAGGAGACCGGCCTTCCGTTCGCCTCGAACTTCCCGGGCCAGATGCACGCGTGCGGCCACGACGTGCACATGGCCTGTCTGCTCGGCGCGGCCGCGATGCTGACGCGCGAACCCCGGTCGAAGGGGGGCCCGATCCGGCTCCTCTTCCAGCCCGCCGAGGAGGAGGGCCGCGTCGGCGGGGCCGAGCCGTTGATCGCCCGGGGGTGCCTCGACCGTCCGAAGGTCTCCTATGTGGTCGGCCAGCACGTCGACCCGAGCCTCCCGCTCGGACGGGTGGGCTGGCGGGCGGGATCGTTCATGGCGGCGGCCGACCACTTCCGCCTCGTGGTCCGGGGTCGCGGCGGCCACGCAGCGACCCCCCATCAGGGGCCCGACGCGATCCTCGTCGCGAGCGAGATCGTCACGGGCCTGCAGGCGCTCGTGAGCCGGGTGCGCGACCCGCTCGACCCGGTGGTCGTGAGCGTCGGCTCGATCCACGGCGGCACGCGCAACAACATCCTACCGGACGAGGTCGTGCTCGAGGGGACGGTCCGCACCCTGCGGGCGCCGACCCGCGACCTCCTCGAACGTGCGTTCCGGCGACGCGTCCGGGCGATCGCGACCAGTCTCGGTGCCCGCGTCCGGATCTCGTACCTCCGAGGATACCCACCGCTCGTCAACGACCCGGCCGTGACCCGCGTCGTCGCGAGCGCCCTCGGGGTCGAGCTCGGGGGCCGCAGCGTGGTCGAGGTCGAGCACCCGCTCATGGGGGCCGAAGATTTCTCGCGCTACCTCGAACGCGTGCCGGGAACGTTCCTCCGGCTGGGCGTCGGCATCCCGGGACGGCCCGCGAGCCTCCACAGCTCGACGTTCGCGCCCGACGAGCGAGCGCTCGTTCTCGGGGCCGCGACCCTCGCCGCGGCGGCGGACGGCCTCCAACGGGGCCCCCCGTGAACGTCGGGCGGATTCGGTCGGAGTTCCCGGCACTCTCGAAGGCCACCGGGGAGCGCCCGCCCGCCTACCTCGACTCGGCGTGCATGTCGCTCGTCCCGCGTCCGGTGCTCGACGCGATGACGGAGTACTACCGGGACTATCCGGGGTGCGCCGGACGCAGCCTGCACCGGTTCGCGGTCGAGGTCGGGCGACGCTTCGAGGAAAGCCGGGAAGCGTTCGCCCGGTTCCTCGGCCGCTCGGACCCGCGGGCCACGGTGTTCGTCCGCAACGCGACGGAGGCGATCAACCTCGTCGGCGAGGGGCTCTCCTGGCGTCGCGGAGACCGGGTGCTGATCTCCGACCGCGAGCACAACTCGAACCTCATCGTCTGGCAGCGGCTCGTCCGGGAGCGCGGGGTCCGCCTCGAGATACTCCGGCTGTCGGACGACGGTTCGTTCGACGGCGAGGAACTCGACCGGCACCTCGCCCGGGGCGTCCGCCTCGTGAGCCTCTTCCATACGTCGAACCTCGACGGCCGATCCTTGCCGGTCCGCGAGATCACCGAACGGGGGCACGATGCGGGGGCCCTCGTGCTGTTCGACGGTTGCCAAGCGGCCCCGCACGCGAAGGTCGACCTCGACCGGGCGGGGGTCGACTTCTACGCGGTCTCGGCCCACAAGATGCTCGGGCCGACCGGCACCGGCGTTCTGTCGGCCGCACCCCACGCCCTCGACACGCTTCGGCCGCTCCTCGTCGGAGGGGAGACCGTCGTCCGCAGCGACCTCTCGAGCCACGAGCTTCGCGAGGCGCCGTACCGGTTCGAGGCGGGCCTCCAGAACTACGCCGGGGCGATCGGTGCGAAGGCCGCCCTCGACTACCTCGGCCGGGTCGGCTTCGACGCCGTGCTCGCCCAAGAGCTCCGCCTCAACCGCCGGGTCACCGCGGCGTTCGAAGACGAGCGCCGCCTCGAGCTCCTCGGCCCCCGGGATCCCGCGGCCCGTCCGAGCATCTTCGCGTTCACGCTGGAGGGCATCGACCCGGCAGACGCGGCGCTCTTCCTCGACGAGGGCCACGGGGTGATGGTCCGCTCGGGGATGCACTGTGTCCATTCCTTCTACGCGGAACGGGGACTCTCGGGAAGCGTCCGCGCGTCGCTCTACCTCTACAACGACACCGCGGACGCCGACCGACTCGTCGCCGGGCTCGTCGAGCTCCTCGAGCGGGTCCCCGCCCGGTCGGTCAGCGGTACATCGGCTGCGAGGACGGTGTCGTCGGCTCGCCGTGCGACCGTTCGGTCGCGTGCCGCTGGATCGAAAGGAGCTGCTGCTCGATCCGCTCGGCCTCCGCGTACAGCGGGACCGGGTCGAGCGGCGTCCGCAACAGGATCCGGTTGATCGTCTCGATCACCTTCGCGGCCGCGCGGGCGTCCGGATAGTCCGACTGGGCCTCGGCGAGGAACGTGAGGACGTCAAACCCCCGCCGGCGGCCCTCGTTGAGCAGGACCCCGGCGATCCCCGTGATGACCCCCTCGGTGAACGGGATCATGTTCGGCTCGATGTAGAGCTCGCGCGCCTTGCGCGTGCTTGCGACACCGTAGACCTTCACGTCGTTGAGCCGGGGCGGACGGGCCGTCTTCCCCGGATGCGGAGCCGCCTCGACGACGAGTCCTTCCGGGGAGACGAGCAACGAGCAACGTTGCTCCTGGACCCAGTCGAGGATGGCCGTGGCGAGCGGGTGAATGACGGTCGGCGCGGGGTGGAACTCCGAGACGAAAGCGACGATCTTGTCGGCGCCCCGGCCCGCCCGGTCGGCGGGGGGCCGGCCGGCGTAGATCCGCACCGGGTGCTGTGGGTTGCCGTTGCGCACGAGCGAGACCGTCGGGAAGGCGGGCGACTCCACGATCCCGATCTGCTCCATCTCGAGAGTGTCGATGAGGTAGTTCGCGACGATCGAACTCACCAGGCCGACCGACGGGAACCCGTCGATGACGATCGCGCCTTCGACGTCGACCCGCTTGATCTCGTAGATCCGCACGGAGTCCGAACTGATCGACATGGTCTAGAGCGACCTCTCGACGATCTGACCGAGCTCTTTCGAGATCAGGTCGACCAGGTCCCTCGTCATCGCGCGGCGCACGTCGGGCGGAAGGGCGGAGAGGCCGAGACGGGCCGTCGCCGTGCCCACCCGCACGAGCGCGGCGTACTCCATCGCGCGGGCCTCGAGCAGGTCGCGGACCGCGTCCTTGAGGTCCTGGGAGAGCTTCGGGTCCTCCTTGAGCGTCTTCTCGAGGTGGTGGCGGATCTCGTCCTTGACGATGTCACGGGTCGCCTCCCGGACGAGCTCTTCGGGGCGAAGCAGGTCGCGGGTGCTCTTCAAGAGCATGTCGATCGGTTCCCCGGACGACGACCCTTCCGCCATCGGGCGTGCGAACCGACCCAATCGCATAAGCGTTTGGCTCGTGGGGCGGCGCGACGCCGCGTCCCCCGGACGCGGCCGACACGGGTCGGGCCCGAACTTCGGCGGTCCGACGCGACCGCGCGCGGGGGGTCGGACCGGCGGTCGACCGGTCGGGAGAAGGACTTATCCTGCCCCCGCTCTCGCCCGACCGGCGTGGGCCGGTAGATCAGCGGAAGATCGCTACCTTGGCAAGGTAGAGGTCGCGAGTTCAAAGGGCCGGGGACCCATTCGGGCCCCGGCCGGGGAATCTCGCCCGGTCCATTCCTCCCCTGTTGCGACCGAGGCTCTCTTCGGCAGATGTCGACCGGTCCCACCGACACGAAGGGCATCGATTTATACCGGCCGTCTCCTCGCGAGCCTCCGTGGAGGCCGAGATCCGGGAGAAGATCGCCGGTGAGGTCGTCCTGTCCCCGCACCCCGGCCGCACCCTACGGAAGTGGCGCGAGGATTTCGGCATCTCGCAACGGGACCTCGCGAAGCATCTCGAGACGGTCCCCTCGGTGATCAGCGACTACGAGGCCGAGCGGCGCGCGAGCCCGGGCGCGGGGTTCATCCGTCGGTACGTCGAGGGGCTCCTCTCGCTCGACGCGGCGACGGGCAGTCGGGTCGGCCAGCGACTCGGATTCCCTCCGCACTCCGAGGGGATCCTCGGCATGCGCGAGTTCGCGGTCGCGATCCCCCTGCGGGCGCTCGCCGATCGCCTGGAGGCCCGGCCGGTCAGCCGCGTGGACCTCCACCGGGACATCCACGGCTTCACGATCCTCGACGCGCCCCGGGCGATCCTCGCGATCGACTCCTCGCGGTTCGTGGAGGTCTACGGCTGGACGACCCAGCGGGCTCTCATCTTCGCGAACGTGAAGTACGGGCGTTCGCCGATGGTCGCGATCCGCGCCCACCCCCTCAAGCCGGCCGCCGTGGTCTTCTGCGCGCCCGGCCGCATCGACCCGCTCGCCGTCCGGCTGAGCGAGGTCGAGAACATCCCCCTCCTCACGACCGTGCTTTCCGCACCGGCGGTGCTCGAGAAGCTCGAGGAGCTTTAGCGGTCCAGGAGGAAGAACATGAAGGCAGGCATCGTGAGCTACGGCACGTACGTTCCGCGGTACCGGATCACGCCCCGCGAGATCGGCCAGGTGTGGGGCACGGACGGCGACGCGATGGGGCAGGGGCTGAACGTCTTCCGAAAGAGCGTCCCGTCCCCGGACGAGGACACGATCACGATCTCGACCGAGGCGCTCCGGACGGCTCTCGTTCGAGGGGCGATCGACCCCCAGCAGATCGGCGCGATCTACGTCGGCTCGGAGTCGCACCCGTACGCGGTGAAGCCGACCGCGACGGTCGTCGCGCAGGCCGTGGGCGCCACACCGAACCTCACGGCGGCGGACTTCGAGTTCGCCTGCAAGGCGGGGACGGCGGCGATCCAGACCTGCCTCGGCCTCGTCGGGGCCGAGATGATCCGGTACGGGGTTGCGATCGGCACCGACACCTCCCAGGGAGCGCCGGGCGACGCGCTCGAGTACTCCGCGAGCGCGGGAGGAGCTGCGTTCGTCCTCGGTCGCGAACGGGTCATCTGCCGTGTCGAGCGCACGCTCTCCTACACCACCGACACGCCGGACTTCTGGCGCCGCGAGGGCCAGAAGTATCCGAGCCATGGCGGTCGGTTCACGGGGGAACCCGCCTACTTCCGCCACGTGACCGAGTGCGCGCACCGGATCATGGAGGCGTCGGGGACGAGCCCGAAGGATTACGCCCACGTCGTCTTCCACCAACCGAACGGCAAGTTCCCGCAGCGGGTGGGAAAGCAGCTCGGGTTCGGGGACGCCCAGATGCGCTACGGGCTCGTCACTCCGTACATCGGCAACACCTACTCCGGCGCCGCGCTCATCGGGCTCGCGAACGTCCTCGACCGCGCCCGGCCGGGCGAACGGATCCTCATGGTCGGCTACGGATCGGGCGCCGGGTCGGACGCGTTCGACCTCGAGACGACCGACGAGATCGAACGCTACGACCGGTCGTTCGGACGACCCGTCCAGTGGTACCTCGACCACGGCGTCGAGCTCTCGTACGCCGTGTACGCGAAGTTCCGCGGCAAGATCCACATGGGAGGGGAGTGACGATGCGCGAGGTCGCCGTCCTCGGGATCGGGCAGACGAAGTTCGGCGAGCTCTGGGACCGCTCGTTCCGCGAGATCGGGATCGAGGCCGGTCTGCAAGCCCTCGTGGATGCGAAGCTCTCCTCCGCGGACCTGGGCGCGCTCTACCTCGGCAACATGGCCTCCGGCACGCTGCTCGACCAGGAGCACATCGCCCCGCTGATCCTCGACTACGCGGGACTCGCGGGCCGCCACCTCCCCGCGATGCGGGTCGAGGGAGGCGGCGCGTCCGGCGCGCTCGCCCTCCACCAAGGATACCTCGCGGTCGCGAGCGGCCTCTACGACTTCGTCGTCGTCGGGGGCGCGGAGAAGCTCACCGACGTGCCGGATTCGGCGGCCGCGGGGATCGCGAGCTCGGCGGCGGACCACGAGTGGGAGGTCGTGTTCGGCGCCACCCTGCCCGGGCTCTGGGCCCTCATCGCTCGCCGACACATGCACCTCTTCGGCACGACCCGCGAGGACCTCGCGCGCGTCGCGGTCCACGACCACGAGATGGGGTCGAAGAACCCGAACGCCCACTACCGCAACCGGATCTCGCTCGAACAGGTCCTCGGGGCGAGCCCGGTCGCGGAGCCGCTCGGGATGCTCGACTGCGCGCCGCTCTCGGACGGGGCGGCGGCGGTCGTGCTCGGCCCGCTCGACGTCGCGCGTCAACACACCGACACGCCGATCCGCATCGCCGCGAGCCAGGTCGCGACCGACACGATGGCGCTCCAGCACCGCGACGACCTGACGACGCTCGCCTCGACCGTCGTCGCCGGTCGCCGGGCGTTCGAACAGGCCCACCGGGCGCCCAAGGACGTACGGGTCGCGGAGATCCACGACGCGTACACGATCAGCGCGCTGCTCGCCCTCGAGGACCTGGGGTTCGTGGAGAAGGGACGGGGCGGGCCCGACTTCGCGTCGGGACGGTTCGGGCTCGGGGGCGACCTCACGGTCAACCCGTCGGGCGGGCTCAAGGCCCAGGGCCGGCCGTTCGGCGCCGTGGGAGTCGCCCAGGT
>JAJZGO010000061.1 GCA_021798415.1 Thermoplasmata archaeon
CGGGAATCCGCGAGCGCGAAGGCGTGGACCGATCGCGACGCGAGCGAAAGCGCCCGGTCCCAGAACGCTCGGTCGGCGCCGCGCCGCTGCGCTCCGAAGGGCGGGTTCATCAGCACGACCTCCGCGGCGCGGTCCCACGACCGGACGTCGCCGACCACGAACTCGACCGCGAGGTCCGCCCGGGCGGCCGCGGCGCGACCCCGCTCCGCGAGCTCCGGGTCGAGCTCGACGGCGACGACCGGTGTCGCGCCGAGGAGGGCCGCCCCGATCGCGAGGCGCCCGGTCCCGGCCCCGAGGTCGAGGACCGAGCGCCCGGTGAGCCCGTCCCAGCGTTCCGCGGCGAAGAGGAGCTCCGCGGCGGCCTCCGCCGGCGTGACGACCTGCTCGAGGTCGGCGCGCGGTCGGGCGGGACCTTCGACGCGCTCCAGGGCCCGGACGAGCTCGGCACGACGCACGCTCGCGCGAGAAGCCGGGCCATCAAAACAGCAGTGGGACCGCGTCCCGGGCTCCCGAAGACGATGCGGGGAGCCGGATTTGAACCGGCGAACGCCTTCGCGGCAGGATCTCTTCGCCGGCGGCGCGCCGGCGTTTAAGTCCTGCGCCGTTTCCGGGCTTGGCTATCCCCGCGGCGCCTAGCGCACGGCGGGGGCGAGTTCCTCGGCCGCCTTCGCGGGGCGGGCCGGGGTCTTCTTGACCGACACGCGCTTCGGGAAGTACTTGAGGAGGACCACGTCGTTCACCGCCGAGACCCAGCGGTACGGGACGTTGGTCGGTCGGGAGTCCTCGACTAACATCGGGCTCGATTCGTCGACGTAGATCCCGTCGATCTTCGCGGCCTCGACGTCGACGATGACGTTGTCCACCTCGCCGAGGAGGCGGCCGTCCGGCGTGTAGATCTGTCGTCCCATCAGTTCGGTCATCTCGACCAGCATGCGTGAACCCGGGTCCGGCCGACGGGGTCCGCCCTTCTTATGCCTTTGGGCGGACCGGAACGTTCCCCGGGGCCGACGGCGCCGCCGCGGCGCTACCCGGGCGCTCCTTCGCTTCCCGAGGAGGGGGCCGCCTGGCGGACCTGAGAGCGGTACATCGACAGGAGCTCGCCGGACGTCGTCGCTTCGGTCGGGCCCTTGTCGTCGCGGAATCGGCCCGTGAAGCGGGGGAACCGGAGCGCGAGCCCGGCCTCGGGTCGGACCTCCCCGCGCGCCGCGCGATGGATGGGGCTCAGGGTGAGTTCCGCTCCCCTCACTTCGAGCACTACCCCCGGACGCATCCATCGGTCGGGAACGAGCCCGGTCTCGATGCCGGCGGGGGCGGCGTCGGCCTCGAACGGACGCAGGCGCTTCGGCATCTCCTCGAGCCGCGCGTCGTCAAAGCCGGTGCCGACCTTGCAGAACGACTCGAAGCGGTCGTGCTCGGGGTCGTAGACCGCGAGCAGGAACGCCCCGTAGCGGCCGGCCCGCCGTCCGCGGCCGAGGAACGCGCCGACCACGACCCCGTCGATCGAGTCGGAGAGCCCGGCGGTGTACTCCCGCTTGTACTTGATCCACCAGTAGCCGCGGGCGCCGGCGCGGTAGGCGCTCCCGTCCTTGAGCGACTTCGCCATCACGCCCTCTCCGCCGGCGGCGATCGCCTGCTCGAAGAACCGCGTCGCCGACGCGACGTCGGCGACGACCTCCTGGACGGCGAGCCGCACGCGGTCGGTCGGGCGAAGGATCGACTCGAGGAGCGCCCGGCGCTCCGCGAAGTCCTTGAGGTAGACGGGCTCGGAGCCCGCGTAGAGGACGTCGAAGACGAACAGGCAGACCGGCACCTCCTCCTGGACGCGCGCGAGGTCGTGCTTGCGGCCGCGACGTCGGCTGACCTCCTGGAACGGCTGGATCTCGTCCGTGTCGAGGTCGATCGGGACGCACTCCCCTTCGAGGATCGCGGGCGGCGATCCGACCGCCGTCCGAAGCTCCTCCACCAGCTCGGGGAACTGCGCGCTGATCTCCTCGAGGCGGCGCGAGAAGAGGCGCACGGGCCCCCGGGCCGGCACGTGGGCCTGCACCCGGAGCCCGTCGTACTTGTACTCGAGCGCGGCCCGGCCCCCCATCCGTTCGAGGACGGACGCGAGGTCCGGCTCGCGTTCCGCGAGCATCGGTCGGATCGGCCGTCCGACCTCGACGCCGACCTTTTCGAGGCCGTCGACCCCCCGGTCGACCAGGACCCCCGCGACCAGCCCGAGGTCGCTCGTCAGGTTGAACGCCGACTCGATCCGCGCGCGCGTCGCCTTGGCGCCGTCCCCGAACGCCTCGGCGAGGGCATCGAGGATCGTCATCTCGCGGACGCCGACCCGCAGCGTGCCGAGCACGAACCGCACGACGAACTTCCCCTCGACCGGCGTGGCCCGGCCGAGGAGCTGGGCGAGGATCGCGACCTTCTCCTCCTGCGACCCGGGACCTTTCGCGGCGGCGATGCGGCTCAGGTCGGCATAGACCCCGGCGACGCTGAGCGGCTCGTTCGCGTCGAGCCGCCGGCCCTTCCCGAGGAGCTCGGCGGTCGTGCTCCCGAGGTCGCCCGACTCTTTCGCCCGTCGGGCGACGTCCGGCTCCTCCGCGCCCGTCGCGAGCGCGACGGCCCGGCGCGCGAGCGAATCGGCGACGCCGAGCTCGACGCCCTCGTACTCGGGGCGCAGGAGCCCCTGCGAGAGGTAGAGGACCCGGGCGAGGTCCGGCGGCCGGATCGGCCGAACGAGGTCGGCCAGGATCGTTCGCATCTCGAGGCGCTTCGTCGTCGCCTCGAGCCGCTCGTAGGCTCGCGCGAGCTCAGCGAAGTGCACCGTGCGCTCCTTCCTCGACGGACGCGCGCAGGCGGGCGAGATTCGCCCCGACCTCGCCGCCGCGGAAGACGGAGTTCCCGCACACGAAGAACGTCGCGCCGGCGGCGGCCGCTGCGCGCGCGGTCTCGGGAACGATGCCCCCGTCGACGGAGATGTCCGCCCCCGATCCCGTCCCGTCCACCGCGGCCCGGGCCGCGCGGACCTTCGGCAGCACCTCGGGAAGGAACGCCTGTCCCGAGAACCCGGGACGGACGCTCATCACGAGCACCTGGTCGACGCGCCCGACGAACGGCGCGGCGGCCTCGAACGGTGTGTCGGGCCGGATCGCCGCCCCGACCGCGATGCCGAGGCGACGGACCTCGCGGATCATCTCCTCCGGGTCCGAGCGGGACTCGAGATGGAAGACCAACGTGTCCCCGCCCGCCGCGTGGAACGCGGAGGCGTAGCGCAGCGGCTCCTCGATCATGAGGTGGACGTCGAGCGGACGCCGCGTGCGCGCGCGCACGGCCGCCACGAGCGCCGGCCCGAACGAGATGTTCGGTACGAAGTGACCGTCCATCACGTCGAGATGGAACGCGTCGGCCCCGCCCGCCTCGGCCGCGGCCACCGCCTCGCCGAGGGCCGCGAAATCGGCGCTCAGGAGGGAGGGCGCGAGTCGCAAGCGGTGGGCCGCGGACGGCACGGCGACCCGGAGAGCGCCGGGCACTTAAGCGGACCGCGAACGGGTCCGCTACGCAAATTCGTGGAGCTTCGACCCGTCTTCGTCGTCGTCGATTTGGCCGCCCGAGCGGATGTAGTCCGCCTCGGGGGTCCACCGGCCGTACCGCACGGGGCGCACGAACGACGGGCGGAACGACCCGGCGGCGTGCCAGGCCGCGTCGCGGGGGCGGTACCACAGGAACCGGTAGAGCAGGAACTCGAGGTAGAGCAGGCCGACCAGGGCGACGAGCGCGAAGGCGAGGCCGCCCGTCTCGACGCCGAGCGTGACCAGCCACAGGTCCGCGACCAATAGCGCGAGAACGACGTACCACTTCGCGGCGTGGTGGAACCACCATTCCCGCCAGGACGGCCCGGGGTCGGCGAGCGCCCGCTGCTTCTCTTCGGCGACGCGGTCGAGCTGGGTCCGGAGGCCACGGAGGGCTTCGGGGGTCTCGGTCTCGGTCGTCGGCTCTTCGAACCATCTTGGGGGGCGGGCGTCCGACGCCATGGATCCCCCCCGCCCGTTCGCTTCCCGGCCCTAGGACGCGGCGGGCGCCGACGCGCTCGGAAGCGGGAGTCCGGTAGGCGCCGCGTCGGGCACGCTGGTCCGGGGAATAGGGGTCGGGTAGAGGTGGCAGGCGACGAAGTGGTCGGGGCGTACCTCGATGAGCGGCGGCTCCGTCCTCGAGCAGATGGGCATGACGGCGGGGCAGCGGGTGTGGAACCGGCAGCCGGGCGGTGGCGCGGCGGGGCTCGGGACGTCGCCCTGAAGCAGGATCCGTTCGCGTTTGAGGTCGGGGTCCGGGATCGGGATCGCGGACAGGAGCGCCTGGGTGTACGGGTGGAGCGGACGCGAAAAGAGCGAGTCGGTCGGGGCCCGTTCGACGACCTTCCCGAGGTACATCACGACCACCCGCTGGGCCATCGCCCGAACGACCGACAGGTGGTGGGAGATGAACAGGTACGAGAGCCGCTGTTCGGCCTGCAGCCGTCGAAGGATGTTCAGCACCTGCGCCTGGACGGAGACGTCGAGCGCGCTCGTCGGCTCGTCGAGCACGATGAACTCCGGCCGTAGGGCGAGGGCCCGGGCGATCCCGATCCGCTGGCGCTGTCCGCCGGAGAACTCGTGGGGGAACCTCCACTCATGTTCCGGATTGAGGCCGACGTCGCGCAGGAGCTCCCCGACGCGCCGATACCTCTCCGCCCGCGAGCCCGCGTGGTGGATCTCGAGGGGCTCGGCGATGATGTCGCGGACGAGCATACGGGGGCTCAGCGAGCTGAACGGGTCCTGGAAGACGATCTGGAGCTTTCCGCGAAGCTGGTGCATCGCCCGGCCGCTCTTGCGGTAGAGCGAGTGCTGGTCCGCGATCTCGTCGAGCTCCTTGAGCGACGAACGCGCCGCGGGCGATAGGTTGCGGCCGTTCGACTCCGGGTCCGTGTACGGTCGTAGCGACTCGTACAGGGCGTCGATCCGACTGCTCACCTCGGGCGGAGGGCGGTAGAACGTGTGACCCGAGGTCGCGTCGATCAGCCGGAGCAAAAGCCGTCCGACGGTGGTCTTCCCGCAGCCCGACTCCCCTACCAGTCCGACGGTCTCCCCCTCGAGGACGTCGAAGCTCACGCCGTCGACGGCCCGGACGTCGCCGATGTGGGTGGAAAACAGGCCCCCGCGGATGGGGAAGTACTTGCGGATGTTTCGGGCGGAGATCACTACCGGGTTTGCGAGCGAGTCCATCCGACGATCCCCACCCGGAGACTAGGCGCCAACCACTGGTCCCTTGTATAAATAGCACGCGACAGTGTGCTCGGGTCCCTCCACGGTCGTCGGGGGAAGAGCCTCTTTGCAGACCGGCATCGCGTACGGACAGCGCGGATGGAACCGGCACCCGGACGGGGGCGAGATCAGGTTCGGGACCGACCCGGGGATCGAGCTCAGCTCCTTCTCGGGCTGGTCGAGACGGGGGATCGAGGCGAGCAATCCCTGCGCGTACGGATGGAGGGGTCGACGGAAGACTTCGTGGACCGGTCCCTGCTCGACGATGTTGCCCGCGTACATCACGCAGACCCGGTCGGCGACCTCCGCGATCACCGCGAGGTCGTGAGTGATCAGTAGGATGGCGGTCCCGACGCGCGACTTGAGATCGCGCATCAGCTCGAGGATCTGGGCCTGCACGGTCACGTCGAGCGCCGTCGTCGGCTCGTCCGCGATCAGCACGTCCGGCTCGGAGGAGAGGGCCATCGAGATCATGACTCGCTGGAGCATTCCTCCCGAGAGCTCGTGGGGGTACCCCTTCGCGATCTGGGCCGGGTTCGCGATGGAGACCATCTCGAGCTGGCGGACGACGCGCCAGAAGAGCTCGTCGGTGAGCTGTCGCTGGACCCGGCCCCGGATACCCCAGATCCCGTAGTAGAAGTGCGACCAACGCTCGAGGCGGTCCCGTACCTTGAGCGCTCGGATCGGCCCGGAGCGCGAGGCACGCTCGTGCATCTCCTCGAAGTGGAGGTCGTCGACCTTGCCGCGGGTCTCGAGGAGCTTGCGTCGGTGGGTGAGGTAGCGGCGCTGGCCTTGGCCCAACCGGCGGCGCCGCAGGGCCCGTTCGAGCTCCGGGCGCATCTCGCGCGCCGCGGCGCCCGAGCCGCGTAAGATATAAAACGCCTCGGTCCCGAAGCTCGGCGACTTCACGACCTCGCCCAGGTGGGCGGCGGCGGCCACGACCTGCTCCCGGTTCTCCTCGACCGCCGCGGTCAGGAGAGCATCGATGGCCGGACCAGCCTCCGGGCTCGACGGCTCCGCAGCGAGCATGTCGTCGATGATCTCGATGCCCCGGTGGAGCAACAGGACCTCTCCGAGCTGGTTCGCCACGGAGAAGACGGGGTTCATCGCCTGGGTAGGCTCCTGGAAGATCATCGCGATCCCCCGGCCGCGCACGGCGCCGAGGCGCTCGTTCGCGTCGCGGATCCGCCGGAACGAGCGTCGGACCTTGAAGCGGTTCGTCCCACGGATCGGCTTGAACGTGGCCTCGCGGTCGAGGCCCCAGAGGAGGTCCGCGTCCTTGAACAGGATCTGTCCGCTCATGACCCGTCCCGGCGGGTCGTTGATGAGGCGGTTGACCGAGAAGGCGGTCACGCTCTTTCCGCACCCGGTCTCCCCGACCAGGCCGGTCGTCTCGGCGCGACGGATCTTGAACGTGACCCCGTCGAGCGCCTTGACGACCCCGTCGTACGTGAAGAAGTAGGTCTTGAGGTCGCGGATGTCGAGGATCACCTCCGGGTCGCCCGCGCTGGGGGATCCCGTCAGCGAGGCCTCGAGCGGCGCGGCTTCGTCTCGGGGTTCGTCCGGGAGGGCCGCCCCGCCGATGGGGGCTTGCTCGCTAAGTGCCATCGAGCGGCCCGCTCACCTCCGAAGTCTCGGGTCGAGGGCGTCGCGCAGACCGTCGGACAGGAAGTTGACGCTGATCGCGTACATGAACAGGACCAGACCCGGGATGAGGATCTGCCAGTAGGGGATGACACAGATGCCCACTTGGCAGTTGACCAGGAATCCCTGCAGGTCGACCACCGACAGCGCGGTGATCGCCCCCCACTCCGGGAAGTACATCGTCGGGAAGATCAGGAACCCCAAGAAGACCAGGACGCCGAGGAACAGAGGCACCGTGCCGACGTCGAGGGACATCTGGATGAAGACGGGGTAGACGCTGTTCGGCATGATGTGGCGGCCGATGATCCGTCGGTTGCTCGCCCCGCTCGCCCGGGCGGCCTCAACGTACTTCTGCTCCCGGACCACGAGAACCTGCCCGCGTACCAGTCGCGCGTAGAACGGCCACCAGACGGCCATGAAGGCGAAGATCAGCAAGAGGATCCGGGTATTCGTGGGGCTCAGATTGCCCAGCGTGTGGACGCTCGCCGTGACGACCGAAACGACGATGATGACGAACAGGAGCTGGGGGATCGAGAGGAAGATGTCGACCAGCCGCATCAGGGCCTCGTCCACCACCCCTCCGTAGTAGCCCGAGATCGAGCCCACGAGGAGGCCCCCGAGCGCCCCGCCGCCGACGACCGCCACGGAGATCAGGAGCGACCAGTCCGCGCCGCGCAAGATGCCGTCGAACAGGTTGTAGAAGGTCGGTCCCGAGGGGAGGATCGTGAGGGACCCGAGGGGAAGCGGGCCGGCCGAAAGGGGAGCGAAGGAGAGGGTCGGAGGAATCATCGACGGGTTCGATTTCGGCGTCTGGTAGCAACCCGCGTGGGGCGGGGTCGTCCCCTGCTGGTAGGTGCAGATCTGCGGGCTGCCGCTCGGGCAAAGATTCGGGTTGCCACCGCCCTGGTTGGTCGAGCAGTACCCCGTCAACTGGGTCCAGGGTAGGGGCTGGGTCGCCGCGTAGATCGCGACCCCGACGAAGAACAACAGGACGACGAGCCCGATGACGGCGAGGGTGTTGCGTCGCAGGAAGTACCAGGTGCGGCGTATCTGGGCCAACCGAGGGTTGGGCCGGCGCCCTCGGGGGGGGCCGGAGACTTCGGCAGGAGCGGCTCCCATCGGGCTACCCCAGCCGGACCCGCGGGTCCAGGTACGCGTAGAGGACGTCGACGATGATGTTCGCGAACACGATGATGAAGGTGAAGAGGAGCGTCGTCCCGAAGATCAGCCCGAAATCGATGGGCCCGGAGCTGATCTGGACCGAGTAGGCGAGCATCAGTCCCACCCCGTTCAGATGGAAGACGTCCTCGATCACCGGGAAACCCCCGATGAAGAACGCGAACAACAGCCCCATGACGGTGATCGTCACGTTGAGCGAATTGCGGCCGGCGTGACGTCGCACCACGAGGCTCTCGGGAACACCCTCCGCCCGGGCGGTGCGGACGAAATCGAGATTCATCACCTCGAGCATGCTGTTGCGAACGAACCTCAGAAGGACCGCGACCGTCCCGAACGCG
>JAJZGO010000062.1 GCA_021798415.1 Thermoplasmata archaeon
GGCCCGGGATGCTCCTCGGGGCCGGGGGGTACGCGCTCCCGTACGACGTCCCCGCGAACGAGTGGTTGCGCGTCCAGGGCAGTAAGCTCTCGAAGTCGCGGACCGAGGACCGGGCGGCGTTCCTCCCCTCGATGCTCGAGAAGTATCCGCCCGACGTCATCCGGTTCTACGCGGCCGCGCTCGCGCCCCAGAACCACGACACCGACCTCGACTGGGAGGAGTTCCACAAGCTGTCGGAAGAGGTCCTCGCGAACCAGTACGGCAACCTCGTCCAGCGGGCGCTCGTCCTCGTGCGCGACCGGTACGGGGGCCGAATCCCGCCGCCACCGGACGGTTGGCGAAAGGACGCCCCCGGGGGGGCCGGCGCCGAGATCGCCTCCGCCCACGAGCGGATCGGCCGGGAGTACGAGCTCGTTCACCTCAAGGAGGCCCTCGACCTGACGCTGGCCCAGGTCCGCGACGCGAACCGCCGGTTCCAGGAGGCGAAGCCGTGGAAGGCGGAGGAGCCTCGTCGTGCCGAGATCGCGTACGAGACGGCGTGGTGGCTGAAGGCGATCGCGACGTGGCTCGCCCCGGTCCTCCCGTTTTCGAGCGCCGAGGTCTACCGGATGCTCGGGTATCCGCAGGCTCCCTCGGCGGGCGACTGGGACCGCGTGCTCGCACCTCCTCCACCGGGCCAGGCGCTTGGCGAGGTTCGCCCCCTCTTTCCGCGCCCGGCGGCGCCCGGCGCCGCCGCGCCGGTGGCGGCCCAACCCCCCCCGGCCCCCTCCCCCTCGCCCCTGATGGGCGCGACGACCCTCTCGGTCCGCGCCGGCACGATCCGGAGCGTGAACGACCACCCGGCCGCGGACCGCCTCTACGTCCTCGAGGTCGACATCGGCGAGAACGTCCCCCGCACGGTCGTCGCCGGCCTGAAGACCTCCTACGCGTCGGGCGAGCTCGTCGGTAAGCGGGTCGCGTTCCTCGCGAACCTGGCCCCCCGAACGATCCGGAGGATGACGTCCCAGGGAATGGTGCTCGCCGCCGACCACGGGGAGCGCGCGGTCCTCCTCGAGCCTCCCGAGGGAGTCGCCTCCGGCGCGCCCGTCGCGGGGGCTCGCGTCGACGACCGAACGATCTCCTACGAGGAGTTCGCCTCGGTCCCCCTCGTGGTGGGCCGGGTCGGTGCGCCGGCGCCGGGCGGGGGATCCCGCGTCGACATCGGCGGTCGGAGCGTGACCGTGGTCGGTGATTGGCCGGCGGGCACCCCTGCGGTCGTTCGGCTCGTACGGGCGGACGCGGAGGCCGGCGAGCTCCTCGCGTTCGGACCGGGACTCCCGGTGCGCCCGTCGGCGGAGGTTCCGCCCGGGGCCAAGGTCCGATGACGGGGACCGTTCGACTGGACCTCCACGTTCACTCGGCCCACTCTCCCGACTCCTCGCTCCGGCTCGAGGAGATCGTCGGGTTCCTCCCCCGCGCGGGCCTCCGCGGCTTCGCGCTCACCGACCACAACACGGTCGCGGGGCACCGGGAGCTCGCCCTTCTCGCGGCCCGTCACCCGGAGTTCCTCCTCCTCCCCGGCGTCGAGGTCTCGACCCTCGAAGGACACCTTCTCGTCTACGGCGTGGGGGAGCTCCCTCCGATCCACCGGCCGGTGACCGAGACGATCGCGTGGGCCCGGGAGCACGGCGGGACCCCGGTCCTGGCCCATCCGTTCCGGCTCTCCCACGGTGTCGGTCGGGCGGTCGCGACGCAGGCCCCCGTGCCGGCGGTCGAGGTCGTCAACGGTCACACCTCCGCCCGGGCGAACGCGAGCGCCCGTAGGGTGGCCGCGGACCGAAAGCTCGGGGTCACCGGAGGGAGCGACGTCCACGTGGCCCGGGACCTCGGCCGCGCGTACACCGACTTTCCCGCCTCCGCCTCCACCCCCCGAGAGCTCCTCGACGCGCTCGCCTCCGGTCTCACCTCGGCCGGCGGTCGGTCGTTGACCTGGTCCGGGCGACTTCGGGTGGGCGCACGGACGTTCGGGCTACTCGCGCGCCGCGGATTCCGACCGATCTAGACGATACGGGGCGGGTCGGTCGTCCCCTCCCGTCTCCCCGCCCGGATCGCCCGGCGTGCACCTTGGGCGCGCGCCCTCCTCTCGGGAGGGCGTTCGTCCCGATCCGGCCGCACGGCCCCACCCGCGCGGCGTTCCGGGCCTTGCTCCCCATCCTGAGGGCTTTAAGCCCCCCACCCATCGGGGCCCCCGCGCCGAGGTGGCAGAATGGTTAATGCGACGGACTGCAGATCCGTTTCCTGGGGGTTCGATTCCCTCCCTCGGCTCGGCCTCCTTGTCCCTAGGTGGGGGTGCCCGTGGGACGGGCTGGCGATAGACGACGCTCCGATGCCCTCACGTGAGGACGCACCCTGGTCCGCCGCTTGAGCGCGAGATGCTCTCCTGCGGGGGGGGCGAGCTAGAAGCCAAGGGATGGAACCCCTCGCTCCCGTCCCTCCCCCGGGTTCCGCCCACGTGACGATCCCGAGGGCCGCCGGGAACCCGCCGTCGGTTCCCCTCCGATCCGCGCTCCCCCCGCGCCCGAGGTCCGCGCAGTCCAGGGTCTCGAGGCCAAGATGCGCCGGCGAGGGCGGTCCGCACGCGATGCCCCCCATGCTCCCACGGAACCGCGGTCCGTAGCGGACGTACTCCGGGGGGCGATCCCGGAAAAGGAGACCGGGGGTCGCCCCGAGGAGGACACAGAGCCCGGTCTCTACGCAGCGGTAAACGTCACCACACCCCGTTGGCCATGACGATCTTCGGGGCTGCCACGTGATCCGACCGTGGGGAGCCTCTTCCTGGCTCCTCCCTCATCCCGTCGGGAGACCGACCGGAGGCCGGCACGCCCGCGGCTCCCCCAGAAGGTCGTCGGGGCACGTTCGCCCGGTCCCACGACGAACGTAAAAAGGTGCGACCGGATCCTTCGCCCGAGGTACTACGTATGGCCGGACGGCCCCCGGCGCCTTCCGAGATTCAGGCACCCGACTTCGACGGCGACACGGACGAGCTCGAGTCGATTCGGGCGCGGATGCGTTCCGAGATCCTCGCCGCCCGCAGCGCTCCCGTCGCTCCCCCGGCCCCGCCCGCGCACCCGACCGACCTGACCGCCACGACGTTCGACCGGTTCCTCGCCGACAACGAACGGGTGGTGATCGATGTCTGGGC
Organism: Thermoplasmata archaeon; assembly: GCA_021798415.1. Classification (GTDB taxonomy): domain Archaea; phylum Thermoplasmatota; class Thermoplasmata; order Lutacidiplasmatales; family UBA184; genus Lutacidiplasma. The sequence continues at coordinate 3,182 of JAJZGO010000062.1, forward strand.
CCCGTGGTGCGGCCCTTGCCGTGCCTTCTCGCCGATCCTCGACGCCCTGGCCGTGTCGCTCGCACCGGCGGTCCGGTTCGGCAAGGTCAACTCGGACGCCGAGCCGGGGATCGCCGGCCGCTTCGGCGTGACGGGGATCCCGACGGTGCTCAGCTTCCGCCGGTCGAAGCTGGTCGACCGCTTTTCGGGAGCCCACCCGAAGGATGTCGTGGAGACCCGGCTCCGCCGCTTCCTCGGACTCCCCGGGCGCTGAGAAGAAGGGGCGATCCCGGCGGGACCGGCGTCGGGTCGCGCGGGGAGTCCCTTCGGACGGTCACATCGCCCGGGAACCGCGGCCCCGCCGCGGAGCGCCCGGGGATTTCACGACGAGTACCGAACAGCGCGCGTGGTGGAGGATCCCGTCCGAGACGCTCCCGAGGAAGAACCGCCCCGCCTCGGAGAGCCCCCGGGAACCCACGACGATCAGGCTCGGAGGGTGCTTCTCGGCGCGGTCGAGGATCTGGTCGACGGGGTCCCCCTCGAGGAGGGTCGTCTCGACCCGGACGGGGCCGCTCTGCTCGATCTTGAGCTTCACCTCGGCGAGCATCCGACGGGCCGCTTCGATCGTCTCGGCGACCGAGTCGCCCGGCGGCATCTCTATGCCGTAGGCGGCGGCGATGATCGGGATCACGCAGACGAGGGAGAGGGTGGCCCCGGCAGTCTTAGCGAGGTCGAGCGCCTGTGCGAGCGCGGCCTCCGAGGGTTTCGAGCCGTCGTACGCCACGAGGATCGACGTGAGCGCCATCGAAGTGGCGATCGGGCGCGCACGGATAGCCGTTGGGGCGTGGGTCTCGATCCGGGCTTCGCGCCCGCCCGCGAGGGGTCCTCCGAGGGCGTCGGTCCCGGCTCCGGGGGCCTTCGGGAACCGACCGCCCGGGTCGCGCGCTCCGTCGAGGATAATGAGGGAGCCGTGCATCGCGGGGTCGCGATGAAGGCGCTCGTGCTGATCGGGGGGTTCGGGACCCGACTGCGTCCGATCACCCTCACGGTCCCGAAGCAGCTGATCCCGCTCGCGGGAAAGCCGATGCTCTACCACGTCCTCGACCTTTTGCCGGCGGACGTCGACGAGGTCGTGCTCGCGACCGGCTACAAGGCCGACCTGATCGACGCCTACGTCCGCGAGCACCCGCTCCGCTGGCCGGTCCGCACGGTGCCCGAGGCGGAGCCGCTCGGCACGGGCGGCGGGATGAAGAACGCCGGGTCGGGGATGTCGGACCCGTTCTACCTGCTCAACTCCGACGTCATCGCCTCCGTCGAACTCGCGAAGGTCGCCGACGCCCACGCGGCCCGCGGCGGGGTCGGGGTGATGACCCTCGCCGAGGTCGACGACCCCCGCCCGTACGGCGTCGCGGCGCTGGGAGAGAACGACCGCATCACCGGGTTCGTCGAGAAGCCCGAGCCCGAGCGGGCGCCGTCCCGATGGATCAACGCGGGGCTCGCGGTCTACGCGCGCGAGGTTCTCGACGCCATCCCGGGCGGACGACCGGTCAGCTTCGAGCGGGAGGTCGTCCCCGGCCTCCTCGAGCGCGGGCTCTACGGGTACCGGCTGACGGGCTACTGGGACGACGCCGGGACCCCCGAGCGGCTCCTGCGCTCCCAGCGCCTCCTCTTCGAGGACGGCCGCGCGGGCCGTTCCCGTCTTCCCGCCGGGGCGTTCGGCACGGGTCCCGTGGCCGCGATGGCCGGAGCGAGCGCCGAGGGGGCGTCGTTCGGGCCCCATGTGACCCTCGGCCCGGGGGTCCGGGTCGAGGCCGGAGCTCACGTCGAGAACTCGATCCTGATGGAGGGGACGCACGTCGAGCGCGAGGCGACGGTCGTCGGGAGCATCCTCGGGCCGCATACGCGGGTGCGCGCGGGCCACCGGGTCGCCGGCCAGGTGCTCGGCGAGCGCGCGGAGGCGTGAGTCGGCCGGCCGACCGCGGCGCCGGTCCCGCGGCCGGGTCTACTCCGACGGTCCGGTGACGACGACCTTCACCGCGTCCGCCGGCCGGGCGGCGATCCGGAACGCTTCCTGGATCTGGGAGAGCGGAAGGCGGTGCGAGACGAGGTCGGAGAGCACGAGCTCCCCCGAGACGACCCGACGGTGGACCTCGGCGATGTCGGGCTCGGTGGTCGCGTAGGACGGAACGAGGCGGACGCCGCGGAGGTAGAGGTCCTGGAGGTCCGCGTCGAGCCGGCTTCCCGGCTCGGGGAGGCCGAAGAGGGTCACCGTGCCGCCGCGGCGGACGATCTCGGTCGCGGTCCGGACCACCGACGGATGGCCGGTGGCGACGACCGCCACGTCGACGCCTCGGCCTCCCGTCGCCCGGTCGACGGCGGCGCGGGCCGCGCCCTCCTCGCGGGGGTCGACGGTCGCGTCGATCCCTCCTCGCTCGGCCGCGGCGCGTCGTAGCGGCGCGATCTCGGTGCCGCCGACCCACGCGGCCCCGAGCGATCGGGCGAGCCGGGCGCAGAGGAGCCCGACCGGCCCGAGCCCAAGGACGAAGACGCTCGCGCGCTCGGGCAGGCCGACCCGCTTGAGGGCGGTGAGGGCGCAACCGGCCGGCTCGAGGAGGGTCCCGGACCCCCAGTCGACCGCCGGGTCGAGCGGGAGGACCGCGCGGCGCTCGACGTTCTCCTTCGGCACCCGGAAGACCTCCGCGAAGCCCCCCGGGTCGAGGTTCGTCCGGGAGTAGGTGGGGCAGAAGGTGTAGTCCCCGCGGGCGCAGACGTCGCAGGTGTAGCACGGCACGTGGTGGTGTACGAAAACGCGGGCTCCCGGCGCGAGCCCCTCGACGCCGTCGCCGACGCGCGCGATGCGGCCGACCGGCTCGTGCCCGAGGACGCCCGCGGAGCGGTAGTTCCCGCGCAGCTTCTCGAGGTCGGTCCCGCAGACGCCGCACTCGGCGAGGGCGACCGTCACCTCACCGGGTCCGGGGACCGGCTCGGGGACGTCGACGAGCGCGACCCCGTTCGCCTCCGAGAGACGGCCGAACTTCATGCTAGGCGCGGGCGCGAGCGGCACCGATCGCGGCGTCGACGATCTCGATCGCCTCGTCGATCTCCTCGCTCCGGACGACGAGCGGGGGGATGTACCGGATCGACGACCGGCCGCAGGGGAGCAGGACGAGCCCCCGGTGGTACGCTTCCTCGAGGACCCGGTCGCGGAACGCGACCGCCGGCTCCTTCGTCCTCCGGTCCTTGACGAACTCGGTCGCCGTCATGAGCCCGAGGCCGCGCACGTCGCCGATCTCCGGGTGTTTGGAGGCGAGCTCGCGCAATCGGGCGATCAGGTGCCCGCCCTGGACCCGGGCGTTGTCGAGCAAGCGCTCCTTCTCGATCACGTCGAGCGTCGCCATCGACGCGGCGACCGCGACCAGGTTTCCGCCGAACGTGTTCGAGTGCGAGCCCTGGGTCGGGAAGTCGAGGTCGGAGCGGAAGATCACCGCGCCCATCGGGAGGCCGCCGCCGAGCGCCTTCGCCGTGGTGACGATGTCCGGCACGACCCCGTGGTGCTCGATCGCGAACCACCGCCCGGTCCGTCCGATGCCCGCCTGGACCTCGTCGTCGATGAAGAGGATCCCGTGCTCGTCGCAGATCGACTTCACGGTCTTGTGCCATCCCGGCGGCGGGACCACGTAGCCGCCCTCGCCCATCACCGGCTCCGCGAGGAACGCGGCGACGTCGTCGGGGGGGATCGCGGTCTGGAAGTAGAGCTCTTTGAGGATCTTCGCGCAGTAGAGGTCACAGCTCGGGTACTCGAGCTTGTACGGGCAGCGGTAGCAGTAGGGCGGCGGGATGTGGGTCCCGCCCCCGACGAACGGGGCGTAGCGGGCCCGCTGGACCGGCTTCGAGGCGGTCAGCGAGAGCGACCCCATCGTCCGGCCGTGGAACGCTCCGAGGAGGCCGATGACGATCGGCCGCTGTCGGTAGAAGCGAACGATCTTGAGCGCCGCTTCGGCGCTCTCCGTCCCGCTGTTCGTGAAGAAGACCTTCTTCGGGAAGTCGCCGGGGGTGAGGTGCGTGAGGCGCTCGGCGAGCCGAACCTGGTTCTCGTAGTAGAAGTCGGTGCCGGCGAAGTGCGTCAGGCGGCCGGCCTGCTCCCGGATCGCGCGGACGACCTCGGGATGCGAGTACCCGACCGCCTGGACCGCGACCCCCGACGCAAAGTCGAGGAGGCGGTTGCCGTCGACGTCGGTGATCCACACGCCGCTGCCCGACGCGGCGACGATCGGCGCGGTCTTCGTGCTCGTCATCAGGTACTGCCGATCCTCGGCGACGATCCGCTGGGCGATCGGCCCCGGGATCGGGGTGCGGAGCACGACCCCCCGAGCGGGCGAGGCCGGCGTTCCTTCGGACGGCGGACGAACGGGTGCGGAGGCCGTCTGGCTCATGAGACCACCGACCGGTCATGGCCCCTCGGGAGGTAAAGGCTTAGGGGTAGGGGGGCGCCTTCGAGCGCGTCCTGTGGAGCGCCGGCTTTTATGCCGAACTCTCGGGTCGTGCGCGGTCGATGAGGACCCCCGGCCGCCCCGTGCGCGAGGCCGATTCGCAGACGGAGGGGTTCCGGGAGGTCGTTCCGCCGCGGGCGGTCCTCACCGAGCTCGCCCGGGGGTTCCTTCTCGTGAACGACACGAACCCCGCCCGGGCGCTCCGGTTCGCCGAGACGTTCCTCAAGGAGCAGTCCGGGCGCGCGGCACCGGCCCGAGTCGAAGCGCTGCCGAAGGTCACGCTCGCGAGGCTCTCGCTCGGCCGCTTCCCCCGGGGCGCCGTCGAACCCCTCGGGAAGCCGTAGGCCGGGGGGACCGCGCTCCGGACGGGGCGGCCGATCGCTCCCGGACCGTGAGGTACGCCTCGAGGTCGGCGGAGAAGGACCGGCGCGTGAGACAGAGGCGGACCCCCGTCGGGTCGCCGAAGTAGTGGCCCGGGCAGACCAGGACCGAGTCCCGAAGAGCGGCGGCCGCAAGCCGGGCCCCGTCCCCCCCGATCTCCCGGTCGAATCCGACTGGTCCCGCCGGGACGATCGTCTTCGGGAACGCGCGCCGCCAGCTCGCGCGGTTCTCTTCGAGCACCCGGTCGACCTCCCGGCGGATCCGGGCGCGCGCCCCGAGGGTCGCGAGCGCCCCGGCGACCGAGTACGGGGGGACGGCGTCGAAGAGGAGGCCGTGGAATCGGGCATACTCCGAAGCCGCCGCCTCGGGCGCGACGAGGAACCCCACGCGGAGGTCATCCCCCGCGTAGAACTTCGTGAA
>JAJZGO010000063.1 GCA_021798415.1 Thermoplasmata archaeon
GCCACACTCGCCGCAACGCGCTCGGGAACGACCTCAACCGCGACCACCTCCTCCTCCAGAACCCCGAGACGCGGGCCTTCCACCGCTTCCTTCGAGCCTACCGACCGCACCTCGTGGTGGACGTCCACAACTACCCGCCGCGACGGCGCCACCTCCTCGCCCAGGGCTGGGAGATCGACGCCGACGTGCAGGTCGGTACCCCCACGCATCCCGCGGTCCGTACCTCGCTCGGGGTCTCAGAGGTCGAGGACTTGTATTCGACCCTCGGGACCTCGCTCGCCCGGGCCGGGTATCGGAGCGGCCGCTACACGCTCTTCCACCCCTCGGGCCGCGCCCGTCCGGGCACCCTGCACGTCGTCGACGCCCGCAACGGCATCGCGCTGCGGTACGGCATCCCGACGCTCCTCCTCGAGGGCCGCGACCCCGGTCGTGGGGGGACCGAGTCCGACCGGGAGCGCACGATCACGGCCCAGCAACGGGCGCTCGAGGTCGTTGAAGAGTGGGCACAGGACCACCGCTCGGCCCTAGAGCGGGGCCCCCCGATCCCCCGACGAGACGAGCCGGTGGCGGTCGACGCCGGCTGGGGCCCGGGAGCGTCGACCCCCGAGTTCGTCTTCCGCCGAACCCCGTCGGGAGATCGGGTCTCGGTACCCTGGCCCGCGCACCGGGGCGCGGTGCTCGTCCGTTCGTCCGTTCTCTTGCCGCGCGCCTACGCCGTGCGCACCGACCTCGTGGCGGTCCATCGTCTCCTCGCCGCCCACGGGTTCGAGGCGGACGGGGACGCCCCGGGTCCCCGGGCGCTCGCGGAGGTTCCGCGCCCCGCGAGCTCGCGGGGCCGGGGCCTCCCGCCGCAGGGGACGCCGCCCGAGACATCCGACCTCGACGGATACGTCGTCTACTCGGTCCACCAGCGGGGCGGACACGCGCTCGCCGTGTGGCTCGAGCCGTCCTCGCAATACGGCCTCGCGAGATTGGGTCTCCTGGGGGACGTCCCGGCGTCGGGCGATCGGCCCGGGGTGCTTCGAGTCCTCGGCTGGGGGTACCCGGCGCCTCCCGTCCCGCCCCCCGGCCCGGAGCCGGCCCGGCGGAGCCCGTGGTGGTGGGGGGAGGACGCACCCTCCCTGTCGTTCCCCCGCCGGACGGACGGTGCGCCGATCGCCGAGACGAACCTCCTGCGCTTCGCGGAGCCCGCCGGTGCGCCCGCTCCGTAGAGGGACGGCCCGGTCGGACCGGCCCCCGCGGGGGCCGATCCCCCGCCGGTCCGGGTTCGGTCGACCGGTGGCTTATCTAGTCCGAGCGCCCGTCCCGGGCCGGCCGTAGTCGAGGGGTTCAGTGGAGCTGGTCGAGACGCTGCTCTCCGCCGTCCTGCTCGGCCTCGCGGCCACGATGGCGACGATCGCCTTCCTCGCGCAGCGCAGCTACCGCGACGCGCGGTTCCTCTCGGTCGGCCTCGCGCTGGTCCTTCTCGCCGTGGTCGGGGGGTCGGCGCTCTTCGCCGCCCTCTACCCCACCGCGGAGCCGAACCTGGACGTCGGCCTCGTGCCGCTCCTCCTTCTGGTGCTGATGGTCGTACTGCTCATCCTCCCCCTCCTCCTTCGGTTCCCCGCGTCGCGCGCACCCGATGACCGATGAAGTCCTCGAGCTCGAGTCCCGGCGGCGGATGTACGCCGTGGTTGCCCGCAATCCGGGAAGCAGCGCCCGCGACGTCCAGCGGGTCCTCGGACTCGGGTGGGGCGAAACGTCGTACCACCTCGACCGGCTCGTCGAGGCCCAGCTCCTGCGCCGGGAGCGGACGCCGAACCGCGACTTCTACTTCGCCCGGGACGTGACCTGGGAGGACCGTCGGAGCCTCGTCTTCTTCCGCCGCCGCACGAGCCGCGAGATCCTGCTCGCGCTCTACGCCCGTCCCGACCTGACGGCCTACGAGGTCGCGGACCGGCTCGGTCTCGGGAAGTCGACGGTCTCCTTCCACCTCGCACGGCTGCTTTCGGCCGGGCTCGTCGAAAGCCAGCGGCCGGAAGCGTCCCGTCGGTTCCGCGTCGCGAACCCGGAGCAGGTCCGACGGCTCCTGCAGATGTACCGGGACAGTTTCCGCGAGGAGGTCGTCGGCCGGTTCGCCGAGGTGTGGGGCTCGATCTTCCCGCTCGAGCGCGCGCCCTCGGCCGACGCCACGCCCGCCGCCGGCCGCCCCCGGGGCTAGTGGACGCCCGTCACGCGGCCGTCCGGCGTGAGGTCGATCTCCTCCGCCGACGGGCGCGTCGGAAGGCCGGGCATCGTCTCGATCGCGCCGAGGAGGGCGACCGTGAACCCCGCGCCGGCCGAGCGGACGAGGCGGTGGATCGTCACCGGGAACCCCTCGGGACGGTTGAGGGCGTGGGGGTTGTCCGAGAGCGAGAGCGGCGTCTTCGCGACGCAGACCGGCCCCGAGAGCTCCCCGATCGCCTCGAGCAGGCGGAGGTCCTCGAGCGCTTCGGGCGCCGCGAGTACCCGCGCCGCCCCGTAGAGCCGGGTGGCGATCGTCTCGACCTGCGCGACCGGCGGCGTCCCCGCCGGGTAGAGCGGCCGGCTGTGGCGGCCGGACGACGCGATCGTCTCGACCGAAGCGGCGAGGTCGAGGCAGCCGGCTCCCCCCTCCTCGAACCCCCGCGACTCGACGACCTCGACGCCGCGGTCCCGACAGAACGCGCGGACCAATTGGCCCTCCTCCGGGGTGTCGCCGGGGAACCGGTTGAGCGCCACGACGCCCGGGAGGCCGAGCGCGGCGAGGTTCTCGAGGTGCTGGCCGAGGTTCGCGAGGCCGCGCTCGAGCGCGGCGCGCGCCGGCCGAACCGCCTCCTCGTCGCTGGCCCCGCCCTGGAACCGGAGGCTCCGCTGGGTCACCACCAGGACAGCCGCGTCGACGTCGACGCCGAGCTCGGGGGTGACGATGTCGACGAACTTCTCCGCGCCCAGCTCCGTCGCGAAGCCGGCCTCCACGACACAGAACTCGTTCGTCGCGAGCGCGAGCTCGATCGAGAGCCGGCTGCACGTGCCGTGGGCGAGGTTGCCGAACGGTCCGGCGTGCACGAGCGCGGGAACCCCCTCGCTCGTCTGGACGAGGTTCGGCTCGAGCGCGTCCCTCAGGAGTGCGGCCATCGCGCCCGTCGCCTTGAGGTCGGACGCCCGAACGGCGCCGCCGGTGGCGGAATAGGCGACCAGCGTGCGGCCGAGCCGGGCCTTGAGGTCCGAGTAGTCCCGCGCGAGCGCGAGCACCGCCATGACCTCCGACGCGGCGGCGATGACGAACGAGCTTTCGTGAGCGACCGAGCGCGGGTCGGCTCCCCGTCCGATGGCGATGTGGCGCAGCGCCCGGTCCTCCATGTCGATCGTCCTCGGCCAGATGATCCGCGTGGGGTCGATCCCGAGGGGATTGCCGTGGTAGAGGTGGTTGTCGACCAGCGCCGCCAGAAGGTTGTGGGCGGCGGCGACCGCGTGGATGTCGCCCGTGAACCCGAGATTGATCTCGGCGGACGGTTCGACGGTCGCGCGCCCCCCGCCGGTCGCCCCGCCCTTGACGCCGAAGATCGGTCCGAGCGACGGCTGCCGGAGGCACACCGCCGCGGTCCGGCCGGCTTTGACGAGCCCGTCGGCGAGGCCGATCGCGGTGACCGTCTTGCCCTCGCCGTGCTTGGTCGGGGTCATCCCGGTGATCAGGACGAGCTTGCCGCGGCGGGCGTGGCCGACCCGCGAGCGCACGGCGCCGACCGCCACCTTGCCGACCCTCGGGCCGGCGGGGTGGACTTCGTCCGGTCCGAGGCCGAGCGCGCGTGCGAGGTCCGGGAGGGTTTGCATACGACCGCCGCCCCGAGCACGGTCGCGGCCCTTACAACGTCCGCCCCCCTTGCCGGCCGGTTTGCACGAGCGGCTTTATCCCACGGCCCGGTGGGCCGCCGTGGAGTACTCGCTCGTCCCCCTGCCGGACGACCCGCCCGCGGCGGCGCGGCTGGCTGCCCGGGCCGCCGAGGCCCGGATCGAGCCGGGGTTCGACGGGCGGGCGCACGCGCCCGTGCTCGCGCGGACGGTCGAAGCCTCCCCGCACCTCGGTCGGCTGATCGTGAACCGCGAGCGGGCGGTCGGGATCGCTCTCTGGTCGGCCCACCGCTCGCTCCTCGGCCTGCGGCTCGCGTGGCTCCACCTTGACGGAGAGCACGCGACGACCGACGCGTACCGCTGGGCGGTCGACGAGGTCGACCGGACGGTCGCCGGCGTGGCGTTCGCGGCCGGACCGCTCGCGGGGCTCGCGCCCGAGGACGAAGAGCGGACGATGCGCTCCCTCCGCTTCGCCCCGTTCGCCCGGTCCGAGATGGTCCTCGAACGCTCCGTCGAGCGGCCGATCGCCCCGAGCGACCCCCGGGTGGCGGTTCGCCGCGTCCGGCCCGAGGACGAGGCGGGGCTCGCCCGGCTGCACGAGGCGGCCTACCGGGGGCGGTTCGACCGGTACCTGTTTCTCGAAGACGTCGACCCGTGGCGCGATGCGCTTCGGCACACGGCCGACATGATGCACGGCCGCTGGGGCACCCTCCTCCCCGAAGGTTCGACGGTGGCCGAAGAGGACGGGCGGGTCGTCGGCGGCGTTCTCACCGTCCGTACGCCCCGGGGGCCGCTGATCGTCGACGTCGAGACGGCCCCGGATCGGGCGGGTCGCGGGATCGGGCGGGCCGCGCTCTCCTCGGCCCTCTACGGTCTCGCTCCGTACGGGCTCGGCCGTCCCTTTCTCAACGTCACCGACGAGAATCGGCGCGCCTACCGCCTCTACGAGGGGCTCGGGTTCGCCCGACGCCTCGGACCGTCGCGCGAGTGGTACCGGACGACGTGCATCAGCGCGACGCCCCACGGTGACTAAACACCGCCTTCCGATGTGCTGCGCATAGCCGCCGAAGCGTCTCGTTCGGAACGCGCCGTTCGTCCAAGGCACTCTTTGCCGTCCGGGGGATCGAGCCGAGGGCGGGAAAGCACCGAATGGGGAGGCAGCGCCGCCGCGCGAGCCTCCCCACCCTATCGATCGCGATAAGCTCGAGGCCCGCCGCCGTAGGAACGAGAGCTCGAACCGTCGGCCCGCTGCGCCCACCCGTCCTTGCAGATTCGGGTGCGGTGGCAACGGACGTTGTCGCGGATCATCACGGCTCGCCGCGGGCCTCGCGTGCGGGCACGGTAGAGCCGTTCGAGGGACGCCGCACGGGAGGGGTTGGTTGTCCCCGTGGGTGTGTATCTGAAGTCCTCAGATTGAAACCTCAACCCGCGCCGCGCTTCCGGAACGCCGCCTTTCATGTCAGGCTCGGACAGCCTACGGTCATCCATTGGAGTCGGGGATGTCATGTAGACCAATGTCTACATATAGTCATGTAGATGTGCGTCCACATGATGGCGACAGTGCGGACCGACGCGGCCTTGGGACTACGGCTGGAACGGTTGACCGGTGGCGATCCGAGTTGCTGTGTTTCCGGTTACTCAGACCTTGCGACCAAAGTACGGGAAGCTCCCCTGTTCTCCCGTCGGTTGTTAGCAGCTCGCGCGATGGCCGACGAAAGCCGGCTGGTGATTCTCGGACTGCTCCGGCGGGACCGGGAACTCTGCGCGTGCGAACTCCAAGCCGCGATCGGGGTCACCCACGCGACAGTGAGCCATCACATGCATGTCCTTCAGGAGGCGGGGTTGGTCGGTTCGGAACGCCGCGGCAAATGGGTGTACTATCACCTGGCCGAGGACGGGCGAGCTGAGGCTCCGTAGCCGTGGGACAGAAACGGAGAGGGGAATGATGCCAAAACGAACACCAACAGGAAAGAGGTCACGAACGTCGACGGCGAACAGGGGCGGGCGAAAGGGGGGGTTCATCGAATCCGAGAAGACACCCCATCCCGTGGTCGAGGGTACGGAGGGGTGCTGCGGAAGCTCGGACTCCGGGGGTTGCTGTGGAGGGGGCTCGTCGGGCTCAGGGACATCCGGGTGTTGCGGCACCGGATCGGGGTCACAGGGGTCTGGGGGCTGCTGCGGCGGCTCCGGGTCAGGCGGGTGCTGCGGCTCCGAGGACACGTGAAGGCGACATCTACCCGAGAGGGAATGTTCGACCCACATCGGGCGCTCTCTTCGGTCCACGAGCTCGCCCATCGGAGGTTCGCCGGCCGAAGGTTAGGCACGCGCGGTCACGACTTGGCGCGCCAGTGGACCGAGGCACGTCTCGACAGCTGGGGTCTCCCGGTCCGCCGTCACCCCTTTTCGTACTCCTCGACTATCGTGGAGGTCCGGCGTCGGCCGAGGGTCGACGTTCGGTATGGGCGAGGCAATGGGAGCCGCCCCTTGGAGTACCGAACGGACTTCGCCGAGCACCCGTCTTCCGCCGCGGCAAGGGGGACGTTCCGCGGCCCGCTTCGGCGCGGGAAAACCTCGTCAGGATCTCGAGGTTCGTGGCTCCTCGCGAATTCGACTCCGGGGACCGCCTCCCTAGGGCAGCAAGCCTCGGACGGCGAATCCGCAGGGGCGCTCGGACTCGTAGTGCCGTTCACCGTCCCGCCCAAGGGAGTGATCTTTAAGCAGCTCTTTGCCGGCGACCCCCTCGCGCTGCCCACCCTTTTCGTGCGACGGCAACTTCTGGGAAATCCGTTCCCGGAACGCCTTGAAGCGGATCTCGATCTGAGGCGCGCTCCCCTCCGCGGGACCAACCTCATAGCGGAGCTTCCGGGGTCGGACCCCTCGTTGGCGACTCGACCCCTTCTCGTTGGCGCCCACTTTGACGCGGTGGGCGACGATCCCCAAGGACCCCGGTTTCCGGGCGCGTCGGATAACGCGTCCGGACTCGCAGTTGTCCTGGAAGCCGCCAGAGTCTGCCGTGGGCGGACGGGGCGTTTCGCGCGCCCGGTCTGGTTTGCCGCGTTTGACGCCGAAGAAACGGGCGCGAATGGATCTCGTGCCTTGGCGGCCGAGCTACAGCACGCGGGCATGGATCCGCTCGTCGCCAACGTCGATCTCGCGGCGCGGGTGGGGCTTCCCGTGACCGTCGAGGGTTCCGCTAACGCGACGGGACTCTTCGCCGCACTGGACGCCGTCGGCCGTCGCTTGGGTATACTGCTCCGCCAAGGGCCCATGCAATCTGACAACCGGCAGTTTGCCGCACGGGGGTTCGCGAGCGTTGGCTTGGGATCGGGCGGAATCGGGTACCACACGCCTCAGGACGTACCTGAGCGGGTTCAGTTGGAAGCGCTGCGTCGGATGGGGAAACTCCTCGTCGGACTCATCGAGGAAGTCGCCGGGCGTTCCTCTCTTCGCTCCCCATGAGCCCGGCCGTAGAGCAGATTCGCCGGGACTTTTCGATCCTGACGGCACCCCAGGGCGACGGCAAGCGAATCGTGTATCTCGATAGTGCGTGCCAAGCCCGCCGACCTAAGCAGGTGGTGGGGGCCGTCACGGAATATTACGACGGTCTTTCCGCGTGCGGAATGTCCGGAGTCACTACCAACTCCCTCGCGCGCGCCACCACCGAGGCGTGCGCTCGGGCGCGGGAGAAGATGGCGGGATTCCTGGGCGCGCGGGTCGAGGAGACCGTGTGGCAGCCCAATGCCACCTACGGTATGAACTTCGTGGTGCGCAGCCTCGCCCTCACGGACTGTCCAGCCGGCCTCCGTCTCCAGCCGGGGGACGAGGTCCTGACGACGGACCTCGAGCACCACAGCAGTTTCCTACCGGTATGGTTGGCCACCCGGGAGTCCCGCGTCCGTCATCGGGTCGTTCAGGTCGACGAGAACGGTGAACTGGACCCGGCCCGTTTCCAGGAACGCCTCGGCCCCCGGACTCGGCTCGTCTGCATCGCCTGGTCGTCAAGCATGACCGGTTCGACCGTCCCACTACGAGAGATCGTCCGCATCGCTCGCGAGCACGGCGCTCTCGTCTTAGTCGACGGGGCCCAGTACGTCCCTCATCGACAAGTCGACGTCCGGCGAATTGAGATGGACTTCCTGGCTATCTCAGTTCACAAGATGTGCGGTCCCGCCGGAATGGGGGTGCTCTACGGGCGTTCCGAGATCCTGTCTCGATTACCGCCCAGTATTGTCGGAGGCGAAACGGTGTCGACCGTGAGACTCGAGGTCAGTGCGGGAGGGGAGGCCTGGCCTCGCGTTGCCGATGTCCGGGAAGAGCCCCATCTGCGCGCGCCAGGGAGTCCTCGCCTGAACGCAGCGTCCCAACGTAGTGCGCCCATCCGCCGAAGTGTGTCGTTCGGAGCGCGCCGTTCGTCGAAGGCGCTCTTCCCCCTCTCGGTGATCGAGCGGGGCGCGGGGAAGTACCGGCCGTGGAGGCAGCGCCCCCGCGTGAGCTTCCACCTCGCCACCGTGTCGGGCAGTATCTCTAGCCGCTCGCGCCCTCGGCGTCGACCGGGCGGACGGGCTCGTAGCCGAGCCGTCGC
>JAJZGO010000064.1 GCA_021798415.1 Thermoplasmata archaeon
GCTCCACGGTGGCGAAGTGGAGCGCGAGCCATTCCTGGGCGTGACCGACGGTCTGGTTCCAGGCCAGCTCCTTCCAGAAGTTCGCCTGCGTCTTCGTGTACCGGAGGCACTCTGGGAACATCCCGAGCAGGCGTTTCGAGAGGTGATCGACCGCGTCGTCCAGCCTCCGGAGGTCCACCCGGTACCCCCGCTCCTCTTTGAGCGCCCACCCGGTTTCCTCGGCGGTCGGTGAGATCACCCACTCGCCGTTCCGGACGACCGAGGAGACCGTGGACGTGACGAGCCCCCACTCCGCCGCCTGGGCAGCCGGGATCCGCTCGTTCAACATCAGCATCGCGCGGGCCCGCCGGTCACCGACCACGAGGGGCAGCCACTGGGTGGCGCCGCCGGCGGCCACCGAACCGACCCCGACCCCGACCTGGCCGAGGTAGACGTGGGAGGCGGCCACCGAGAGGTCGCACGCGAGGTGGAGCTCGTTGCCGCCGCCCACCGCCATCCCGTTGAGCCGCGCGATCACCGGCTTGCCGCACCGCAACAGGGACTCGACGGCCTCGCGGAAGACCGCCATGTACTTCCAGTAGTCGTGCGGGCGGCGAAGGAAGCGGCTCGCGTACTCCTTGACGTCACCGCCCGTGCAGAACGCGCGCGTCCCCGCGCCGGTGAGGACGAGGACCCCGACGCGGTCGTCCAGGGAGGCCATCCCCACCGCGCGAGCGATCTCGTGAAGGGTCAGCGTGCTGTACGCGTTGTACGCCTCCGGCCGGTTCAGCGTGACGGTCGCGACCCCGTCCGACGTCCGGTAAAGGATCTCTCGGAACGCCTCCCCCCGAGGCTCGCCCGATCCGATCGGGTCGAACGACGGATCGGTGGACGCTGAAACAGCGCTCGAGCGCCCTCGACCCGACACGGATCCCCTCGACCGGACAACCGGTGCGGACGGGATGTTCGTTCTCCCTGACCGGTAAGGGCCGACGGGGTCGGTCGTCCCGCGGCGAACGCGCCCGTTTCGGCGCCCTCCGCCGTGAGATCCCCTCGGGGCCGGCGTCGCACTCCCCTCGTAATACTGGTCGTGCCGTAGGCGTCCGACTTTCGGGCCCGCGCTCCTTCGTCCGGGGCCTCACCGGTTCGGCTGCCTTCGGTGGCGCCGCGGTCCCGCCGTCTCGGGCCCGTCCGAGCCGCCGCGAGGGCGACAATCAGATGAGCCATCGGACGGTCCCGGACCCCATGCCGGTTCGTGCCCGCGTGCGCGGTCGAGTCCTCGTCGTGACCCTGGACCGGCCGGACTCCCTCAACGCGATCGACCCCGAGTCCCATGCCCAGCTCCTCCGGGCGTGGAGGAGGCTGCGGGCGGACGATCGCCTCCGCGCCGCGGTGCTGACAGGCGCTGGCGATAAGGCGTTCTCCTCCGGCATCGACCTCAAGCGGCTCGCGGAGTTCTACTCGGAAACCCAGCCGGGGGAACGGCACGCTCGCTGGGCCAGGGAACCGGGACTCGGGGGCCTCACCCGCAACTTTGACCCGGGCAAGCCGGTCATCGCTGCCGTCAACGGCTACTGCCTCGGTCTCGGCCTCGAACTCGCTCTCGCGTGCGACGCGCGCCTCGCGAGTCCGAACGCAACGTTCGGGCTCCCCGAGGTTCGTTGGGGCATCATCCCGGGTCAGGGGGGGACCCAGCGGCTTCCCCGGACGATCCCTCGCGGCGTGGCGCTCGAGATGATCCTGACCGGCGAACCGATCTCGGCCGCCCGCGCCTACGAGGTGGGGCTCGTCAGCCGCATCGTCCCGCTCTCCCGTCTGCGGGCCGAGGCCTTCGCGGTCGCGGAGCGTCTCGCCCGGTACCCGGCCCGGGCGGTCCGTCACGCCCGGGAAGCGGTGCGCCGGGGGCTCGACCTTCCGTTGACCGAGGGCCTCCTCCTGGAGCAGGACCTCGCGGACCCGCTTAGGGGCAGCGGGCAGAACCGGACCGCGGTCACTAGATTCCGACGACGTCGGAGTTCCGCCGGCGATTGACCGCCCCTCCTCTACGAGACGATCTGGAAGCAGGATTCGGGCGCGGGTGACCTCAGGAGTCCCCGATCTGGTGCGCGAGCATCTTGCTCTCCGCGCGACGCAGCAGCTCGGCCGTGGTCGAACGGCTCACCCCCAGGATGCGGGAAACCTCCTGCAAGTTGCTCCGCCGAGGAAACGCGTAGAAGCCGAGGCGGTACGCGGTCTCGAGCGCGGCGGTCTGCCGGGGTGTGAGGGTGCGGGCGGGGATGAAACGTCGCATCCGGAGGATCGGTAGGCGACCCCCGCCCCGACCGGACTGAGCTCGTGCTACCGACTGGAGGGCCTCGGGGGTTTGGGGAACCACCAACGTCCACCGGTCTCGCCCATCCTTCCTGGCGGCGGGAGAGAACCGACAGGTGCCGCAGATCGCTCCCATCTCGAAGACGCGCCGGCACGGCATCGGAAGTTCGGTGACCGCCCGGATGAAACGACGTGACGGGGAGCGCGACATGACGGTGAGCGCCCGAAGGTCGGTTCGGTGGCGAAGGTAACGCTCGGCGGCTCCGAGGTCGCCCGGGTCGCCGATCAGCTCCACCACCTGCAGGAGATCGGCCGAGTCGGAACCCATCGGACGGCAGACCTCGACCCGCGCGCGAAGCTTCCATCGCTCGGTCACGTCTCGGATCCAGTGCGGGGAGGGGCCCGCGTCGACGTCGACCTCCACGAGCGGAATCTCGGGAAGAATGGGCAGGAACTCGCCTGCGGGGGAGCCCCGGGGCACGTCGGGTGGGGCGGATCGCGCGGACGGCGCGGTCGGCCGGTGCTTGCGCCTCACGATTCAGCCGGTTCCCCGGTTAGGGTCGCATGGGATAAGGACTGTTGCCGGCGTGGAGCCGAGGGCGTAGGGCCTCGACGACCCCTCGTGGGGTGCTGCTGACGGAGGCGATACTATCCCATGGGACGGAGTTCCGACGGTAGGGTCCCATCCGAGCCGTTGTCGGATCTTCCTCAATATCCTTAGAATCCCATCGGTACTCTGTGTCCAGATCCACGGGTGGGCTGCGCCGTTCGAGACCTTCGCGCACTCCTCAATCGCTTGAACGCGCCCAGGCACGCTGGGAAAGCTGCCTCGGGTGAGCGTTGGCTGCTGGAGATGGCCCCACCAGCCTTCGACCATGTTCATCCACGAGGAGCTTGTCGAAACGAAGCGAAAGACGAACCTCGGATGGCGGCGGAGCCACCGTTGAACCGGCTCTCCCTCGTGGACGCGCAGGTTGTCGAGCACTCCAGGGACTTGGAGCCCGGACGGAACCCTTCGGTCCAAGGGGGGAGTCGGGGGTTGCGCCCCGGGCGCGAGGCTTCCCGCTCGATTCCCTCGGGACGGAGCAGGAGGAAGCGACGCCGCCAGACTCCCACCGTGTTCGGATGCGCCTCGAGTTCGTCCGCGATCGCTTGATTCTCCCTCCCATCGGCGGCGCGGAGGACGATCCGGGCGCGAAGGGCGAGCCGCTGCGGGGTGGAGCGGTCCCGGGACCAGGTTTCGAGCTGGGAACGCTTCTCGGGAGAGAGTCCGACCGGAGGGGCGACCCGCATACACCTCCATCGGCGATGAGACACTTTTACTATCACTTAATACTGTAGCACACCACTAGGAGCGCTCGCTCAAGCGGGTCTTGGGCGAATGTTAGTCGGGCCAGGAGCTGAGTCCCTACGGAAACTCGGCCCGAAGCTTTTGTCACCAGCGCGGAAAGTGGGAATCGTGCCCTTCGCACGGTGGTAAGGCACCTCGGTGTCGAACGCGCGAGAGACTCGGTCAGTGTTTCTGAGAGGCGGTCGCTGCCGTGGGTGACGCGACCCCCGAGGACCGGACCGTCGTTCGACTTCGTTCGCGCTGCAAGAGGAACAGCCCCGCGGCGATCAGGATCAATCCACCGATCTCCACGCCGGTGACGATCTCGCCGAAGACGAGGAGCCCCACGAGAAGCCCGGTGGCGGGATTGACGTAGCCGACGACGTTCGCTCGAGCCGGTCCCGAACTGTGGTGGATGTAGAAGTAGAGCGAGTAGCCCAGGATCCCCGGGAACACTACTAGGAATCCGAGGGCCGGGACGACAGTCGCTCCGCTTCCTAGGCTCATCGGTTCTCGGGTGAGGAGCGCGAGGGTCTCCACGAGACCTCCGGCGACCGCGAACTGGACGGAGAGCGTCCACAGTCCGGGGGTGGCGTGGGAGGTGCGGCGGAGGAGCACCGAGCCGAGCGCGAACGCGATCACCGCGGCGACGACGAGCGTCGGCCCCTCGAAGCCGGACGAGGACGGCGTTCCGAGCTGGGGCAGGACGAGGATTCCCACCCCGACGAACCCCACGAGGAGCCCCGCGAGCCCCCAGCGGCCGAACCTCTCGCCGGGAAGCAGCCGATACCCGAACAGCGCGCTCGCGAGCGGAGCCGAAGCGGTCAGCACGGCGGCGAGCCCACCGGAGGTGGACTCCTCGCCGACGTAGAGCAGACCTCCGTAGAGGCCGATCATGAGGAGACCCCCGAACACGGCCGGGGAGAGGAGATCCCCGAGCCGCGGCCGCTCGGACCGAGCGACGATCGCGATCAGGACGAGAGCACCGGCGGTCAGCACGTACCGGACCGCGGCGAATAGGAGCGGGGGAGCCCCCGCCACGATCCCCGCGCGAATGACGGGAAAGGCCGTGCCCCAGAGGACGCCGAGCAGGATCACGAGGGCGAGGTCCGACCGGCCCCGCTCGCCCGGTCCCGTGCGGTCCGGCGAGCTCGAGGGGACGGCGACTCCGGTCCGAACGTTCGTGCTCACGACCGCACCTCACCCTGACTCTTCAGGGTCGGACCCTTGCGGACCCGACGGCTTACCGGGTCGGAGCGTGCGCTGGCGCCGTCGCTCGGATCGACCGGGACAGCGTTCTGGGCTGTGGACCGCCCCAACTCCGTATCGATGGCCCCTTCCCGGGCCAACAGCTGTCGCTTGGTGTCGGAGCCCCCGGTGGCCGAGTAGTTCCCGATCCCTCCCCGGAAGGGGACGACGCGGTGGCAAGGGATCACCACGATCGCAGGGTTGTGCGCGCACGCATTCCCTACCGCCCGCGAGGCCCGGGGATGGCCGATGCGACGAGCGATGTCGCTGTAGGATCGCGTTTCTCCCTGTGGGATCCGACGCACTTCTTCCAGGACCCGCCGTTCGAACGGAGAGACCTGGAGGTCCACCGGGATGTCGCTCAGGTCTCCTCGGCCGGTTCGGATGTGTTGGAGAATCCGTCGCAGATGCGGATGGTCCCGACGGGCGTCGGACGGCGCCGAACGCAGGAACCGCACGTTCGCCACCTGCTCGCCGCGCAATGCGAGGTCGACGTAGAGGTGAAGCTCCGCGGAGAATCCGGCAAAGTGCTCGGTGGGTTGCTGCGTCATCAGCTCCTCCTCCGACGAGAGCTCGATCAGGGGGGCCGCACGGGTGACGATCGACGACTCTGCCGCTCGGAGATGCTCCTCGGCCGTGCTCCGGCCGATCGAAAGCCGCCGTGCGACGTCCCGGACGGTCGCTCGACGAGGGACACGGTAGTAGCCGGCGCGGACGGCCTCGAGCAGCACTCGGGACTGCTGCGGGGTGAGCTCGGGCCGGCCCGGAGCGAGTCGTTCCACCTCTTCCCGCAGGCGAGGCGGCGTCAGCCTTCGGCGAGACACCAGGCGCGCGTGAGACCCTTCCCTCCAGACGATCTTCGAGGTCGGACCGTGCGGGATCAAGAAGCGGAAGCGCGTGGTCCCGTCCCGCACCGTCATCGGGGGGAGGATGAACCCTCCGGAGGAGGCGACCTTCCGAAGGAACGCGACCTCGGAGGGACACGGAGGATAGGTGTAGGCGACGAACGGGTCCGGTTCCCGGTCGACCCACAGGACCGAAAGGCTCGGGTCGGACGCCTTCGTGAACCGATCGAGCGATGCGACGGGACCTGAGCATCGGACCATCCATCGGAATCCCAAGGGTCGGACGTCGAACATCACGTCCGGGTGATCTCGGGAGAGCGCGGTCGTGTCCGAAGGGACGACGACCTCCCACTCCTCGAGGGACGATTCCATGGGCGGCTCAGGCGCGGACCATAGATTAGGCTAAACCCGACACGTGTCGGCTATACCGTGTCCCACGGTGGGTCCCAAGAGCCGATCCGAGGGACGGGAGTCCGTTGGGCGGGTCCTTCCCCTCTCACGGGGGCGAGTGCGGGACTTGGCGCTCATGCTTGCCCACCGGCCGTGTGGCGCCCTTCGTGGGCTCCGAGATTCAGAGGAGGTGGGGCGGCCTATCTCTTCGTACCAGAAGGCACTTCCCATCGGGCTAAAATAAGCGTTCTGCCGCACTAAATCCATGGGGCAAGCGACGGGGTCTCCGAGATCCCTCCGCCCCGGACGGCTTGGATCTTGGATTGGGGCAGTGCTCCTCGGAGCAGGAGTTCTCCTGTTGGCGGTATCCTCAATCTCCTTGCTGGGTCAGACTTTGCTTTGCAATTCAACGCAATCTTCCGGAATGGTCCCAGTTGAAAGTGACTGTTCGGCTTTGTGGACCCTCGCCCTCGTTGGCGGCATCATTGCAACTCTGGCCGGGGCTGTACTTGTTGGCCGGGCGGTCGTCAGCTATTCTGAGATACGCGCCCCAGAGACTGACGGCTGAATCTCGCTCACGCTCGAATGCCTCAAGACATGGCAAAATCCGCGACCGGACCGCCTCACAGAGTCCGACTAAGTTACCGCCATTTCGACCTAGTTACAGGCGGGCGATCCGGGGCTAGATTCGACCAGGGGCCGCCTCGCACTGGCAAGTCACTTGGCCTTGAGGCTGCGGGCGCCGGTATAGAAGATCCGAAACGCGAGATGTCGTGGACTCGCGGACGGTTTCCGCTAGGACCGGAGAGCGATCAAAAGCAAGGACCCTGGCGTGTGGCCCGCCCGGGTCATTTCGATACAGCGGCCTACCGACCCGACGGTCCGGTCGGATTTGATAGAATCACAGATAATCGAATAAAGTCACAGGAGTCCGTTTCACTCGAATAAGATCCCAAAGCCGTGCTATACGGCTTTGGAACGGTATCGGCCCCGCTGCCCCGATGTCGTTTCAACGCGGTCGAAAGCGTTTCAAATGGGACCCCCAAACTTCGGGGGCACTAGAGTTCGACCCCGGCCGAGTCGTCTGTTCGATTGGGCACTGCGCCTACCACACCCATGACGCGCTCGTCGTTAGCGTGCCGGTCGTGATACCGTCTGAGCCCGTCGCGTGCGCGCCAAGTCTATCACGAACAGAACCATCGAGGCAATCGCAACCCAAAACAAGTAGTCTGCGAGTATGACCGGTGCGCTGTAAGAGAAACCGCAGCCGTTGAAGGGGTTGGGGGCTGGGCAGGGAGTGACCGGGCGCCCATAAGTCAGCGGGAATCCGTTAGATCCGCCCTCGGAATTGCGTGTGGCGACCGCCGTCAGGCCCAAGAACAGCAATCCAATCGGCAAGGCAATCACGCAGTCGATCGCGAAACGCCTCACTCGAGAGGATGTCATTGACTTGCTCACTAGGCGGTTCCGTCACTTAAGGAAGGAAGCGCGGCAGCTTGCGTTTCAGGGAGGCCGATAGTGTCCCAAGACGGTGCCTATCCGCGATGGGGTCCCAAAGCCGTGCTATACGGCTTTGAAACTAAACTGGGCCCTTGAAACAGAACCGCGATTCTTGAAACAGAACCTGTTCCCTAGCACGGCTCGATCCGACTCTCAAATTTCGCACGGAACCCTTCGACTGAAGGGGCAGAAGCCGAGCTGATGATACCGTTTCATGGGGGGAATGGAAACACCCCGGCCGCCATCTTCGGAACAACAGGAAACAGAGTCCATTTTCCCCGTGCCCGTTTGTCCCGGCCTCCTTCTAGGCGGTCCCAAAGTCGTTCGAGAAGCGTGAACAAAGTCCTGGGGGTGGATCCTCGGCTCCAACCTCTCCAAGTACCCCGCGGTGAGTCCGAACTGCTGACCTTGGGACCAGTGCATTGGGAGCCGCTACCGGAGGTGGCAGGCACCGGGTCGCACGCCCGTCGTGAGGGTGCGGGGGTGCGGATTCCGCCCAAGCGTCGGGTGGTCGGTTCGCCGGCCTTGACAGGCGTCCGTCCGGCTCACTTCCGGGGGAATCCTCCCAGGGGTCTCCGGGGTGACCGACTCGCAGCCCTCGGATTCCCTAGCGGCCGCCATCGGCATCCTTTAGTACCGACAGGTCGGTCACCACCCGCCGGGTCCGTGGCGAACTCTCGCCGACGCCGCACTCAAGTTCTGCGCCGTCCAAAACGGTGGCTTCTCGGCTGCGGCGGGACCCCCACGGCGTTTGTCGTCTTGGTCGTTGTCGGCGCGATCTCAGCTTGGTCGCTCGCTTCGAGATTCGGCGC
>JAJZGO010000065.1 GCA_021798415.1 Thermoplasmata archaeon
TCACGATCGTCCAGGGAGAGCGCGAGATCGGGAGCGGCAGCGTGATCGTCGGGCTCGCGGCGGTCGCCGAGCGCCGCAGCGGCCTACCGCGCGAGCGGATCCGGGTCGAGTACGCGGACACGGCCCACGCCCCGTTCGACTCGGGCGTCTTCGGGAGCCGAACGGTCGGGGCCCTCGGCCGGGCCGTCGACGAAGCGCTCGTCACGCTGCTCGGAAGGCTCGCCGAGCGCGTCGGAGGGGCGGGCCCCCCGACGCTCGTGATCGAGAACGACGAGATCGTCGTCCGCGTCGGGTCGATCGAGCGGCCGGTCGCCGAGCTCCTCACCGACGAGGAGCGCGCGGCCGGCGGGCTTGAGGCGGACGGAAAGCACTACGGTCGCGGCGGAACGATCGACGAGAGCCTCGTGCTCGACGGGACGTTCTACGCGTACACCGATTTCACGGGCGCGGCGCACGTCGCCGAGGTCTCGGTCGACACGGAGACCGGGACCGTGCGGCTCGTGCGCTACGCGGCGTTCCACGACATCGGGACGGTCGTCGACCCGGCGAGCGCCCGCGCCCAGGTCGAGGGCGGGGTGGCGATGGGAATCGGCACCGCGCTCACCGAGGAGGCGATCTGGTCGGACGACGCTCGCCTCGAGAACCCCGGCCTGGTCGACTACCGGATCCCCACGCTCGGCGAGGTGCCGCCGATCGAGGTGACGTTCCTGCCGGGGCATGCCGGCGCGGGACCGTTCGGCGCGAAGGGCCTCGGGGAGCCCCCGATCATCCCCGTGCCGGCCGCGGTCGCCTCCGCGGTCCGGGCCGCGTGCGGCGGCCACGTCACCGAGCTTCCCCTCACTCCCGAGCGGGTGGCCCGAGCCGTTAAGCCCCACTGACCGTGCCGTCCGACGATGACGATCCCGGTCGGTGAGATCCGCTCCCTCCTCGAGGAGTACCCGCGGACCCCCGTCGTGGGGACCGTCGGGTCCCACTCGGCGCTCGACATCGCGGACGGTGCGGTCACCGAGGGCCTTTCGAGCCTCGTCCTCGCCCAGGCGGGACGGGAGGCGACGTACGCGAAGTACTTCCGGACCGTCCGCGGCCACGGCGGGGGCCGACGGCGCGGGTGCGTCGACGACGTCTGGACGTTCCCGCACTTCTCGGACGTCGTGGCGGCCGAGGCCCAGGAACGGCTGCGCACCCACGGCGTGTTGCTCGTTCCGAACCGCGCGTTCAGTTCCTACGTCGCGCTGTCGGCGATCGAGGACGAGTTCCGCGTACCGATCGTCGGCTCGCGCAACCTCCTGCGGATCGAGGAACGCACCGAGCGAGAGAACTACTATACCCTCCTCGACCGGGCCGGCATCCCGATCCCGCACGCGATCGCGGACCCCAACGCGATCGACGGGCTCGCGATCGTGAAGCTACCGCACGCGACCCGCCGGCTCGAGCGCGGGTTCTTCACCGTGTCGAGCCCGGAGGAGTACCGCCGCAAGAGCGCTCACCTGATCGCGCGCGGGACGATCACCGCGGACGACCTTGCGACCGCCCGGATCGAGGAGTACATCCTGGGGCCCGTCTTCAATTTCAACTTCTTCTTCTCGCCGCTCGTGCCGCGGGAGGAAGGCCTCGAGCTCCTCGGCGTCGACGAGCGGCGCGAGAGCACGCTCGACGGCCTCGTGCGACTTCCGGCCGCGCAGCAGCTCGAGCTGTCGGAAGCGGCCCGCATCCCCGAGTACACGGTCGTCGGGCACGGGACGCTGACCGTGCGCGAGTCGATCTTGGAGGAGGTCTTCCGTCTCGGCGAGAAGTTCGTGAACGCGACCCGCGAGCACCACGCGCCCGGGATCCTCGGGGCGTTCTGCCTGCAGACGTGCCTCGACCGGGACGGTCACCCGACGGTCTTCGACGTCGCGGCGCGCATCGGGGGCGGTACCAACATCCACCTCGGTCTCGGCCACCCGTACGGCAACGCGCTCTGGCGCACCCCGATGAGCACGGGGCGGCGGATCGCGCTCGAGATCCGTCGCGGGGTCGATGACGGCCGACTGAAGGAGATCGTCACATGAACGAACCCCCACCCGCCGCGCCCGCCGTCCCGCTCCGCCGAACCCCGCTCTACGAGTACCACCGCCGCCACGGCGGGCACCTCGTCCCGTTCGCCGGCTGGGAGATGCCGCTCTACTACACGAGCATCCTCGCCGAGCACCGGGCCGTTCGGTCCTCGGCCGGCCTGTTCGACGTCTCGCACATGGGGATCCTCACGGTCGAGGGGGGACACGCGGGCGCCCTCCTCGCGCGGCGCACGACGGCGAACGTCCCGTCCCTCGCCCCGGGCCAGGTCCGCTACACGTTCCTGCTCGAGTCGTCGGGGCACATCGTCGACGACCTCCTCGTGAACCGCCTCGACCGCGAGGAGGGACCGGGCCAGCGATTCCTCACGGTCCCCAACGCCGGCCGAGCGGACGAGATCGAGGAGATCCTCCGCCATCACCGCGGGCCCGACACGAAGATCTCGCGGTGGAACGACACGGTCGCGCTCCTCGCGCTCCAGGGGCCGCAGAGCCGCGCCGTGCTCGAGGGGCTCTTCGGCTGGTCGCTCGGGGGCCTCGGGTTCTACCGGGCGGCGTTCTTCCCGTCCCGGCCCGGGGCGGGCGACCCGGCGGGAGCGCTCGACCGGCCGTTCCCGGACGCCCTCGCCGAGACCGTCCTCGTGAGCCGGACCGGGTACACGGGAGAGCTCGGGTACGAACTGTTCGTCCGCGGCGAGGACGCCGACGCGCTCGCCGAGCGTCTGCTCGCCGCGCGGGTCGTGCCGTGCGGCCTCGGCGCCCGGGACACGCTGCGCCTCGAGAAGGGCTACCTCCTCTCGGGCCAGGAGTTCCACCGCGACCGGACGCCGCTCGAGGCGGCGCAGGACCGGTTCGTCGACTTCGACCACCCGTTCGTCGGGCGCCCGGCGCTCGAGAAGGAACGGACCGACGGTCCGGCGGTCCGCCTCTCGGGGATCTCGGTCGATGCGCCGGGCGCGATCCCCCGCCACGGGACGCCGGTGCGCTCGAACGGGGCGGTCGTGGCCGAGGCGACGAGCGGCGGACTCTCGCCGACGCTCGGCCACGGCATCGCGCTCGCCTACCTTCCGCTCGCGCTCGCGGCCGTCGGGACCGCGGTCACGCTCGAGGTACGGGGCCGCGAGCTCGCGGGCCGGGTCGTCGCGCTCCCGTTCGTGAGGGCGACCGCGACGCGAGCGTAAATAGTCGGACCCTCCCATCTACGTCGAACAGGCGATGGCGGCCGAAGCCGGGAACGGTCGCCCGTTCGTCGGCCGGACGGAGGCGGTCGAGGCCCTCTACCGACGGTTCGAGGACGCGCGGGCAGGCAGCGGAGGGGTCACGCTCCTGGTCGGCGCCACCGGGATCGGCAAGTCGACCCTCGTCGAGGAGCTCGTGCGCACCGTGCGCGTCCGTGGCGCCCAGGTCCTATTCGGGCGGGCACCCGCGCTCGACGCGCCGCCGCCGTTCGCGCTGATCCGCTCGGCGCTCGAGAGCGCCCGCCCCGAACCCGACCCGCGGGAGACGGGCGTCCCGGACGGCGGCCTCGGCGAGGTCCTGATCGGGTTCGCCCCCCGGCTCCACGACGGGGCGCCGGTGCGGATCGAGGAGCGCCTGCTCTCCGCCCTCGGCGAGGCGGACGAACGCGGCGAGCCGGGCCGCGAGCCGCTCTGGGCGGGGATCACCGAGCAGTTCCTCGAGTTCACGCGCCGCGGGCCGACGGTCCTCGTCCTCGAGGACCTCCAGCGGAGCGACGAACCGTCTCTCGAGGCGGTCGAGTTCCTCGTCCGCCAGCTCACGAACCGGCCGCTCTGGGTCGTCGCGACCGCCCGGCCGTTCGACTCGGTGACGGCGTCGCGTCGCGCGCGCCTCGAGGCGTTCGAGCGCGCGACCCACGCGCGTCGGGTCACCCTGCGCCCGTTCACCTCCGCGGAGGTCCACGACTACCTCCGGTGGCGCGACCCCCAGCGGTCGCTCTCGGACGAGGAGGTCCAGCGCCGCTTCTCCGAGACCGGCGGGAACCCGCTCCTCCTCGACCAGCTCGACCGCGGGGCGCCGGGCCGGTCGGGCCCGGCGGCGGGCGCCGCCGGGCCCCCGGGGGTCGTCCCGCACTTCGACGAGGCGGAGGAACGCGCGGTCGCGGTCGCCTCGGTCCTCGGCCCGGAGTTCCCCTTCGCCCTCCTCCTCTCCGCGAGCGGGGAGGACGAGGAGCGGCTCGCCGAGATCGTCGACCGTCTCGTGGGACGCGGCGTCCTCCTCGAGCGGCCCGAGGAGCGGCTCGCGTTCGTCGACGACCGGCTTCGCGAGGGGGTCTACGACCGCCTGACCGAGAGCCGCCGTCGCGTGCTGCACCGCCGGGCCGGCGAGGCCCTCGAGTCGACCGGGAGCGCCGACACGGTGACGATCTACGCGCTCGCCCGCCACTTCTACCTCGGCCGCGTCGACGACCGGGCGCTCCCGTACAACCGGGCCGCCGCGGAGATCGCGGACCGGGCGAGCGCGCCCGAGGTCGCGCGCGAGCACTACGCCCGCGCCCTCGACAGCCACCGCCGCGTGCGGCCGGACGACCTCGACGGGGAGACGGAGCTCGTCCTCGAGCTCGCGCGCCAGGTCGACCACGCGGGCGCGCTCAAGGAAGCGGAAACGATGCTGCGCGACTTCCGCGAACGGGCCGACGTCGCGTCGCGCCTCGCCCCGCACCTCCGCGCGCTCCTCGAGCTCTACCTCGCGCGCGTGCTCACCGACCAGGGGGAGTGGCGGGCCGCCGAGGAGGCGACCGGCCGCGTGCTCGCGACGATCGACCTCTCCGACCACCCGCTCGTCCGCCTGCGCGTCCACAACCTGCGCGGGGAGGCCCTCTACTACGAGGGCCAGTACGCGGGGTCCCTCGCCGAGCACACCGAGGAGCTGCGCCTCGCCCGCGAAGCCGGCAACGAGCGCGCGATCGCCCTCGGGGAGGCGCGCCGGGCGAACGTCCTCGCGATGATGGGCCAGGCGGAGGGGGCGCTCGCCGAGGCGCAGGACGCGGCGCGCCGCCTCGAGCGCCTCGGCGACATCCGCGAGGCGGCGCAGGCGCACCTGTTCCTCGGCGTGGTGCTCGCGGGGACGGCGTCGGCGACGCCGCGGTTCGCCGAGGCGATCGCGGAGTTCACCGAGGCGATCCGCCTCGCCGAGAAGGGCCACGACCTCCGCCGGGTCGGCTGGGCCCTCTTCAACTCGGCCGACGTCCTTCGCGAGGCGGGGCGCCTCAAGGAGGCCGCGGACCACACGCGTCGCTCGCGCGAGATCCTCGAGCGGATCGGGGACCGGTTCGGCCTCGTCCAGTCGATGATCGTCCAGGGGAAGATCGAGCTCGACCGCGGCGAGTACGACCGGGCCGAGGCGGACCTCCTCGACGCCTACCGCCTCGTCCGCGAGCTGAAGGCGCCGGCGGACGAGGTCGACGTCGTGCTGCGGCTCGCCCAGCTGTCGTACGCGCGTGGCGACCGGGCCAGTGCCCAGCGGCGGATCACCGAGCTCGAGCGGCAGAACCTGCCGGCGCTGCGACCGGACGTGGCGCTCGACTTCGAACGGCTGCGCGCGGCGCTCCTCGACAAGGAGGCGACGAACGGTGCCGCGTAGGCGCCGGGTCCCCGGTGTGGACGCGACCGTCCGCCGCGCCCTCGCCGAGGACCGGGCCGCGCGCGACCGGACGACCCGGGCGGTCCTCCCGGGCCGGCTCGTCGTCGAGGCGACCGTGACCGCCCAGGGGGCCGGCGTGCTGTCGGGGACGGAGGCGCTCCGCGCCGCCGCGCGCGCCCGGTCGCTCGAGGTCGCCTTCGCGGCCCGGGACGGCTCCCGCGTCCGGCGGGGCACCCTCGTCGCCCGCCTGCGGGGCGACGCCCGGGCGATCCTCGCGATCGAGCGGACGGTCCTCAACTTCCTGATGCACTTGAGCGGCGTCGCGAGCGCGACGGCCCTCGCGGTCGAAGGGACCCGCGGGAGCCGCCCCCGCCTCGAGGTCTGGGCGACCCGCAAGACGACGCCCGGGTTGCGCGACCTCGAGAAGGCGGCGGTCGTCCACGGCGGCGGCCACCCCCACCGTCGCGACCTCTCCGACGGCGTCCTCATCAAGAACAACCACCTCGCCCTCGTCCCGCTCGCGACCGCGATCCGGCGGGCGCGCGCCCGGACCCCCTCGCGGCTTCCCGTCCAGGTCGAGGTCCGCACGGCCCGGCAGGCGCTCGAGGCGATCCGGGCCGGCGCGGACTCCCTCCTCCTCGACAATACGGGACCCGGTCCGGCGCGCGCGATCGTCCGCGCCCTCGAGGCGGCGCACGTGCGACGGGGGCATTGGGTCGAGCTCTCGGGCGGGATCACGCCCGTGACCGTGCGACGCTACCGCGCGGTCGGCGCGGACGCGGTGAGCCTGGGCGCGCTCACCCACTCCGCTCCCGCGCTCCCGTTCCACCTCACCGTGCGTCCCGGCCGCTTAAGACGGCCCGGCGACTAGTCCGGTCGGTTTCGGATGTCGCTCGAGGCGGACGTGCTCCGTCTGAAGGACGAGCGGGACGCGGTCCTGCTCGCGCACAACTACCAGCGGGCGGAGGTGCAGGACGTCGCCGACTTCGTCGGGGACTCCCTCTACCTCTCGCGCAAAGCGATGGAGTCGGACCGCTCGGTGATCGTCTTTGCCGGCGTGCGCTTCATGGCGGAGACGGCCAAGATCCTGAACCCGTCGCGCACGGTGCTCCTCCCCGACCTGAAAGCGGGGTGCGCGCTCGCCGACGCCATCACGGCCGAGCAGCTGCGCGACTGGAAGGCCGCCCACCCCGGGGCGGTCGTGATCGCCTACATCAACACGAGCGCCGAGGTGAAGGCGGAGGCCGACTACTGCTGCACGAGCTCGAACGCGATCAAGGTCGTCGAGCAGGTGCCGCCCGACCGGGAGATCCTCTTCCTGCCCGACATGTTCCTCGGCGAGTACGTCCGAAAGCGGACCGGCCGCACGATGCACCTGTGGGTCGGCGATTGCCCGGTCCACGCGAAGCTCTCGCCGGAGGTCCTCGCGCGGGCCCGGACCGAGCATCCCGGCGCCCCGCTCATCGCCCACCCCGAATGCGGGTGCGCGAGCCAGGCGCTGCCGCACGTCGACCGCGTCCTCTCGACCGACGGGATGATCCGGTTCGCGGAGGAGACCCGCGCGCCCGAGGTCCTGGTCGCGACGGAGGTCGGGATCCTCCACCGGATGCGCCGGCTCAACCCCTCGACCCGGTTCTCCCCGATCGATGGGGGCGCGGTCTGTCCGTTCATGAAGGAGATCAGCCTCACGGACGTGCGCGACTCGCTCGCCGAGCGGCGGTACGTGATCGACGTCCCGAGCGAGACGGCCGACCGCGCCCGCCGGTCCCTCGAGCGGATGGTCGCGGCGTAGGCCCGCGCCGGGCGCCCTAGAGCCCCGGGACGCCGGGGACGAAAGGCCCCGCGTGCGCTACGAAGAGCGTGTAGGCGTAGTAGAAGAGCCCGAGACCGCCCAGGAGCACGACGCCGACCGCGAGCCACGACGGCTTGCGCGTGAGGTAGAAGTGCGGGCTGAGCGGGTTCAGGCGCGCGGAGAGGAACGACCCCCCCGAGAAAAGGAGCACGAGGCCGAGGGCCGCCGGGGCGAGGATCGAGTATCGGGCGAGGTAGAACCCGAGGAGGACCAGGACGACCGCCACCGGGACCGCCGCGTTCGACCGCTCGGCCCGCTCTTCGGCGACCCGCACCGGGCGGGCCGGGGGCGGCCGGACGTAGGGGCGGGGGTACGCGCGTCCGTCGGACACGGGAGCCCTTCCCGCCGCCGCGGTACATGAACCTCCCGGTCCAAGGGAACTCCCCCTAAACGGGACCTAGGGCTAAAAAGGGGGGGAGGGGTCTCCCGGTCGACCATGGCGATCCGGGCACGCGCTCCACCGGCGGGACCGACCCGTCCCCTCGCCCCGGCGGTCGACCCGCGGCCGACGTCCCGGCTTCCCGAGCCCCCCGCCTTCCGAACCCACCCGGCCGGCGCCCCGGGCGCGTGCGTCAACTGCGCCGCGCCGGTCGCCCCCCGGGCGACGACCCCGCTCTGCTGGGGATGCGGCCGCCCGCTCTGCACCGACTGCTACTGGCGCCACGGCCTCGACCCGACCGCGCACCGGTGCGCGAGCTGCCAGCGCCACGCGTCCTCCTCGAGCTCGTCGCTCTCGATCTCGGGCGCCCGCTCGGGAGCTCCGGGCGGCCTCAAGGCGACCCGGTAGGCCGCGGGCGCGTAACGCGCCGCTCCTCCGGGGCGACCCGCACGTCCTGGGGCTCGGCCCC
>JAJZGO010000066.1 GCA_021798415.1 Thermoplasmata archaeon
TCGAGGATGGTACGCTTCCGAGGCGAGTCCCGGAGCCTCGGACGCGGACCACGTCGATCGCGCCCAGCCCTCCTCGGGCGAGCTCGCGAGCCGGATCGCGATCCGCGAGAGCTCGGAGATCCACGGAGCGGCGAGCGCCTGTACGAGCGGCACCTCGCGGGACTCCGCGATCTCGGGCGGGCACGCGGTCGGCTCGCCCGCTAGGTGGTCGAGCGCGAAAGCGAGGTAGACGTCGCTCTCCCGATCGGTCAGGACCTTGTGACGCGCGAGCAGAAGCCGTCCGACCCGAACCGTGACCCCCGTCTCCTCCCGGAACTCCCGAGCGAGCGCCGTCTCGAGGCTCTCGCCCGCTTCCACGTAGCCGCTCGGTATGGTGAACCGTTCTCGGTAGACCGCCCGGTTGACGAGGACGCGCCCGTCGCGGACGAGCACCCCGCCCACCCCGAGCCGCGCGTGCGGTGGGGGGAGGGGCGGGAGCGACGGGGCGGCCATCGTCTCCCGTGGGCCGGACCGACCTTCAGGCTTTCGACCCGCCGAACGGCGGGGTCCGACCTCGGGATCGTGCGGCCCTCACGAGCGGGGAGCGGCGACCCATCGCGCCAGTCTCGGGAACCGCGCGCGTCCGGTCGTCCAGATCCAGTGGTCGACGGAGACGTACCGTCCCGCGCCGCCGAGGACGAGGATGGCGTAGATGAGCAGGTAGAGCGGATGCGGGCCGACGTCGGTCCCGCCGGGAGCGCCGAACGTGCTGACGAACTGCGTCAGGAGGAACCCGATCGACGCGAACGCGCCGACCCAGCAGGCGAGTCGGGTGGTGAGTCCGAGGAGGAACGCGATCGCGAGGTACCCGGTCAGGAGGGCGACCCCCCAGGCAAAGACGAGCGCGTGCGCGGCGACGAAGTTCGCGACCGCCGGCCCTCCCAGGGTCTCGGGCGCGAACGAGAGCGCGGTGCTGCGGAACGTCGCAAAGAAACGGTTGCTCGGGTCGACGACGAAGACGAGGTTGACGGCCCAGATGGCCCCGAGGCCGACGCGCAGGAGGTCGATCGCCATTCCCCTCGGGTCCTCGCGCCAGAGGCGGGTCAGGTGGGCGGTCGTTCCCTCGGACGCGCGGGTCTCGGACGCGGGCACGTGGAGTCCCCCGCGACGCGCGGCCGCGACGCGGGCCTCGAACGAGGGGCGTCGTCCTAGCGTTCATTAGGTTTTGGCCCAGTCGCGACGGACGGAGGGTCGCGTGCGTAAGGCTCCGGGTCGTGGGGCGGAGGACCCGTGGGAGCGGACGACGGGTCCGTTCAAGGTGATTCGCGCGTCGCGGACCGACCCGCGGGTGCTCGCGAGCTTCGAGCAGCTCCTCCGCTCGCACCGGGTCGCGGCGTTCGCGACCGTCGGGCCCGCGAGCCGGGCGCACGTGCACGTGGCCTACTTCGCGTGGTCGGCGGAGCACGACCTCTTCTTCTATTCGTGGCCCACGTCGCGCCACGCCCGTCATCTCGAGGCGAACCCGTCGATGGCGGTGGCCCTGTTCGACGCGCACCAGCACTGGGGGGACGCCGAGCGCGGCGGTCAGCTCTACGGCACGGCCCGCGAGGCGAGCGGCCGATGGGCCGAGGTCGCCCGGGCGGTCTACGCGAAGAGGTTCCCGGGGTTCGACCGCGCGTGGAAGGAGGACGGCGGACCGTCGCCGACCCCGTACCGGTTCCGCGCCCGCTGCGCGCGCTGGTTCGACTCTCGCCTCGGGGGACCCCCCGGCCTTCTCGAGGTCACGTGGCCGGGTCGGGCGGACGGCCGCGCGCGGGCGAGCGCGACCATACCGTCCCCTAAATAGCGCCGCGGAGTCCGAGGGGCCGATGGCACGAACGGTCCGCCGACCCGCGCGACCGACCGCCCGACGCTCGGCGCGGACCCGGTCCGCGAAGGTCCCGGTCACCGTCTCGATCTCCGTTCCGCCGACCTCGCGGCTCGCGCTGGCCGAGGACCCGAGGTCCCACATCGTCTGCCGCAACTGCGGCCGGATCCAGTCGGTCGAGCTGAACGAGCTCGACCGGCACCTCCTGACCGAGCTCGCCGGGCGGCGGCCCGACGGCTGGTCCGTGGAGCGGATCGCCTACTCGCTCACGGGCGCCTGCCGACGCTGCCGGGAAGGCCGGACGGTCTAGCCGCGACGGAGCCGGGTCCGGTCGGATGGCGGGCTTCTTCACGGCGCCCCGGATCGCCTGGGGTCCGGGAGCGGTCGAACAGCTGAGCGGCCTGGGCGCGCGCCGGGCGATCGTCGTG
Organism: Thermoplasmata archaeon; assembly: GCA_021798415.1. Lineage (GTDB taxonomy): Archaea > Thermoplasmatota > Thermoplasmata > Lutacidiplasmatales > UBA184 > Lutacidiplasma. Next base: position 2,275 of record JAJZGO010000066.1, read on the forward strand.
GTCGACCCCGCGATCGCGCGGCACGACGGTCACCGTCGGGTCGTGGAGGAGCTCGCGAAATCCGAAACGGCCGTCGAGGTCGTCTCGGACCTCGACGACCCGGACGGGCTCGAGGCGGTGGAGGGCCTCGCGGGCCGATTCGTCTCGTTCGCCCCCGACTGGGTCGTGGCCGTCGGAGGCGGCCGGACGATCGACGGGACGAAGGCGGCACGACTCCACGCGGAGCGGCCGGACGTTCCGATCCGGACCGTCACGCCCGTGCTCGACCTTCCGGACCCGCCCCGGACCCGCCTCGTCGCGGTCCCGACCACGAGCGGGAGCGGGGCCGAAGCGAGCGCGACCATCGACCTCGTCTCGGCCGACGGGAGCCCGCTCGACCTCGCCCACCGTGCGGCGACCCCCGACTGGGCGCTCGTCGACCCCTCGTTCGCCGGTGCGCTCCCCCGCGAGCTCGTGCTCGACGGCGCGTTCGAGACCGCGGCGCAGAGCCTCGAGGCGTACCTCTCGGCCTGGTCGAACCCGTTCTCCGACGCCCTCGCGGTCGACGCGCTCGCGACGGTGTTCGAGCGGCTCCCGCACGCCCTTCGCTGGAGCGACGACCCCGACGCCCGCGCGGCGCTCCACTTCGCCGCGACCTCGGCCGGGCTCGCGTCCTCGAACGCGCAGCGGGGGATCGCGCACGCCCTCGCCCGGTCGCTCGTCGGTCCCTCGGGACTCGCGTACGGTCGCCTGCTCGGGATCGCCCTCGCTCCGGTGCTCGAGTTCGACCGGCCGAGCGCCCGGGAGCGTCTCGAGGCGCTCGCGTCGACGCTCGCTCGCCCGGAGGAGCGGACGCGCGGGCCGCTCGATGCGCGGGTCGTCCACATGCTCGAGACGTTCCGCGTCCCGATGACGCTCATCGCGGCCGGGGTCGACCCCGCGCGGATCGACGCCGCGCGGCCCCGGATCGTCGCGGACGTCCTGCGTTCGCCCGCGCTCCTCGCGAACCCGCGGGTCGCCTCTTCGGTGGAGGTCGGAGCGCTGCTCGACCGGCTCCTCGGCCGGGGAACTTCGCGGCCGTGACGGCCGGCGGGACGCCACCCCCCGTGTTGGGGGGGTCCGCGGCCACCCTCTAAGTACCCGGACGGGTCGGACCCCGTCGTGGCCCCGGCGATGTCGGCGCCCGGACGCGACCGCCCCGGGGTACCCTCGGAAAGCCGTCGGATCCTGAGCGCGCTCGACACGACCCGGGTCCAGCGGTTCCACTTCCGGACGATCGTCGTCGCCGGGATGGGGTTCTTCACCGACGCCTACGACCTCTTCGTGATCTCGCTCGTCATCCCGATCCTGGTCGCGCTCCAGCCGGGCGGCACGATCGGCAAATCGGAGCTCGCGCTCCTCGGGGCGGCCGCGCTGATGGGAGCGGCCGTCGGCCAGGTGCTGTTCGGCTGGCTCGGCGACCGGCTCGGTCGGCGTCGGGTCTACGGGTTCACGCTCTCGCTGATGGCGATCGGCGCGGTCGGCAGCGCGCTCAGCGTTTCGCTCGGCGGCCTCTCGACGCTCACGGTGCTGATCCTCTGGCGGTTCGTCCTCGGCGTCGGGGTGGGCGGCGACTACCCCTTGAGCGCGACGATCATGAGCGAGTATTCGAACGTCCAGAGCCGCGGCCGCCTCGTCGCGAGCGTCTTCGCGATGCAGGGGTTCGGCCTCCTCGCCGGGGCCGGCGTGAGCCTCGGGGTCGTCTACTTCGTCCCGAACCTCGACCTGGCCTGGCGCGTCATCCTCGGCCTCGGCGCGCTGCCGGCGGTCCTCACGATCTACTACCGGCTCCGGATCCCCGAGACGCCCCGCTTCGACCTCGCGCGGGGGAAGGTCGGGGCGGCGGCCCAGACCGTCGGCGCGATCACGGGCGTCACGGTCGCCCCGAGCTCGACCGGCTCGAGCCTCGGGGTCCCGTTCCGCCAGATCCTGCGCTCGTACGGGATCCTCATATTCGGGACCGCGGCGTCGTGGTTCCTCCTCGACATCGCGTTCTACTCGACGAGCATCTTCAACCCGCTCATCCTGAAGCAGATCGGCTTTGCGAGCGCCGCCTCGTACCCGGCGCTCGAGCAGGTGCGCCGGCTCGCGCTCGGCAACGTCCTGATCACGCTGGTCGCCTCCGTGCCGGGGTACTGGGCCGCCGTCGCGCTGATCGACCGGGTCGGGCGTCGGCCCCTCCAGTACATCGGCTTCGGCGTGATGGCCGCCGCGTTCCTCTTCCTCTCGACCGATTGGATCTCGCTCGAGGCGGTCCTGCCGGCGTTCCTCGCCATCTACGGCCTCACGTTCTTCTTCGCGAACCTCGGCCCCAACACGACGACGTTCGTCTATCCGAGCGAGGTCTTCCCGACCGCCTTCCGGACGACCGGACACGGCATCGCCGCGGCGTCCGGGAAGATCGGCGCGGTCGTCGCGGTCTTCGTCTTCGCGACCTTCTACCAGGTGTACGGACTGCCGTGGTTCTTCGGCCTTCTCGCCGCCGTCTCGTTCGTCGGGTTCCTGCTCACCCTCGCGCTCCTTCCCGAGACGTCCCAGCGCTCGCTCGAGGACGTGTCGGGCGAGGACGAACTCGCGGTCCTCGTCCGGCGGTTCTCCACGTACCTGCGCTCGCTCTCGCTCACCGCCCAGCGGGCCGCGCTCGCGCTCCGCGACCTCCTCGGCGACCCGACGACCGACCGCGACGCGAAGATCACGCGGATCCGCGCGATCGAGCACGAGGCCGACGAGGAGGTCCACCGCATCTTCGTCGAGCTCAACAACCGACGGCTCTCCTCGGACGTCCGGGCCGAGGTCGGACACCTCGCGAGCGCGCTCGACGACATCATCGACGGGATCGAGAGCGTCTCCGCGCGCGTGCGAACCTACCGGCTCGACCGGTCGCGCCCCGAGCTCGTCCGCTTCGCCGACATCGTCGTCGAGTGCGTCGACCGCGTCAGCGACGGGATCCTCGGGCTGGACGAGCTCTACCGCGGCGCGCCCGCGAACCTGAACCGGGCGATCGTCGAGGTGAACCGCCTCGAGAACGAGGCCGACGACCTGTTGCGCGACCTGCTCGAGGCGCTCTTCACGGAGCGCGACCCGGTCGAGATCCTGAAGTGGAAGGACTTCTACGAGCGCCTCGAGGTCATCACGGACCGTTGCGAGGACGTCACCGACGTCTTCCAGGACCTCGAGGTCCGCTACGCGCCCGGGCCCTGAACCGGCGTCGCCTTCGCGCGCGCGGACGGACCCACCGGTTCCGGCCGGGGCGACTCGACGGCCCGGTTGATCGCGATCTCGGCGAGGTCGCTCGCGTAGAGCGCGCTCCGCTCGAGGCTCTCGAGAACGTAGGCGAGGCCGACCGCGAGCCGGCCGCGCTTCGAGGAGAGCTCGCGGAGGATGTGCTCGCGCTCGCGCGTGAGCGCGTGGGCGGCGTCGATCGCTCCGTTCGCCTTCGCGATGTCCCGGGTTTCGAGACTGTCGAGCGCGTCCGCGAGCGCGCTCGCCGCCGCGGCGGCCATCCGGTCGAGTTCGGCGGCGAGCCGCTCGGGCGTGCGCTCGGCGCCGAGCGTGGTCGCGGTCTCCGCGATCCGCACCGCATGGTCGGCGATCCGCTCGAGCACGCGCGACGCGAGAAGGTACGTGGAGCACTCGGGCAACGTGAGGTCGAGCGTCGTGAGGATCCGCGCGTCGCGCAGCGCGCTCGTCACCTGCTTTTCGAGGAACCAGTGGAGGCGGTCGACCTCCCAGTCTCGGTCCACGACGTCCCGCGCGATCGACGCGTCGCGTCCCCGGAACGCGACCATCGCGTCCGACTGCATCGCCCGGACCATCTGGTGCTCCCGCCGCAGGATCGACGGGATCGGGAGCGGGTTCGCGCCGACGACGTCCTGGAGGACGACCGACTCCGACGTCTCCTCGAGGATCTCGGGCCCGATCATCCGCTGGGCGAAGTTGCGGACGACCTCGCGCGTGCGCGGGCCCATCCGGTTCGGCGTGCGGACCTCGAGGAGCGGGTACCCGGCGATGTACTCCGCGATCAATCGCCGGAAGAGGTGCTCCGAGTCCATCTCGTTCGTGACCCCGACCACCCGGCGCTCGGGCTCGGACGGGGTCGCCGCCTCGGCGAAGACCGTCAGCGAGCCGTCGGCGCGGGGCGCGAAGTAGAGCACGTCGCCCGCGCCCAGCCCCCGGGTCGTGACCCAGTTCTTCGGCAGCGAGACGATGAACGTCGAACCGCCGGTCTTCTGGATACGGCGCCCGTGGAACCCTCCGCTCGTGCGCATCTACGGTGAGGGGGCGGACCTACGACTGTCTATATAGCAACCGCCGACGGCCGTGCCCGAAGCGGCGCGCGGCCGGCTCGGGAGCGTCCTCCGGGACACTAAATACTCGGCGCATCGGTGACGAGCGGTCGCGCAGCATGGTCCGAGCCCCGCGTCGCCGGTTCACCTACTCGGGACGGGCCCACGAGGCCGCGGACGGTGCGACGCTCCTCGCCGCGCTGGCCGCGGACGGGGTCCCCACGCTCGGCCGCTCGACCCGCTACCATCGACCGAGGGCGCCGTTCTGCGGCATCGGCCAGTGCGCCGGCTGCCTCGTGCGCGTGAACGGCCGGCCGGGCGTTCGCTCCTGCCGCCACGTGGTGGCGGACGGGGACCGCGTCGAGAGCGAGGCCGGCTGGCCGAGCGCCCGCTTCGACGTGTTCGCCGTCCTCGACGCGCTCTTCCCCGGCGGGATCGACACCCTGCACGGGTTCCGCCGCCCGGCGTTCGCCGTACCGCTGTACCAGCGGATCGTCCGGCGGCTCGCCGGCTACGGTCGGCCCCCGGACCCCGGCAGCGAGAGGGGGATCGCCGCTCCGCCGCTGCGCGTCGACGCCGAGGTCGCGGTCGTGGGCGGCGGGAGGAGCGGCCGGGCCGCGGCGGCCCGGCTCGTCGCGCTCGGCGCACGGCCGACGCTCCTCGACCGCGACCCGAGCGGCCCCGACCTCCCGGGCGTCGACCGCCATCGCGGGGTCTCGGTCACCTACCTGCCTCCGCCCGCCGCTGGCGGCGAGCGCCCGTTCACCCTCCTCGGATTCTCGGAACCGGCGTGCGGAGTGCTCGTCCGGGCGCGTCGCGTCGTCGTCGCCGTCGGCGGGTACGACGCATCGCTCCTCTTCGACGGCAACGACCGCCCCGGCGTCCAGAGCGCGGACGGGGCGCTCGCGCTCGCCGCGGCGCTCGGACACGCCCCGTTCCGCCGCGGCGTCGTGGTCGGAGGCGGGGCGAGGGCCCGGGCGGTGCTCGAAGCCCTCGGCCCCAGCGTCGGCGCGGTCGTCGCGCCGGGCGAGATCCGGCCCGAGGTCGTCCGCCTCGCCTCGGACCTCGGGATCCCGCTCTACCCGCGCTCGCTCGTCCTCGGAACGCGCGGTCGGGGCCGCGTCCGCGCTCTCGCCCTCCGCGCGCGAGGAACGGGGGCCGGGTTCTCGGTCGACGGCGACGCGGTCGTCCTCGCCCACCGCCGCCTGCCGAACGCCCAGCTCTTCTTCCAGGCGGGGGCGAAGATGGCGTGGGGCGGCGGCACCGGGGCGTACTACCCGGTCGCCGATGCGGCCGGCGCGACGTCGGTGCCCGGCCTCTTCGCGATCGGCGAGGCGGCCGGGGTGGCCGAGCCGTTCGCTGCGGAGAGCGGCGAGCGGGCCGCCGACGCGATCGCCGGGACCGCGAGCGGGCCCCTCGAGCCCCTCGAGGGCGTGGCGCGCCCCGGCCCCGCGGAGCTCGAGGGGTACTACCGGGAGCTTCTCGCCGCCCGCCCCCGGGGCCGCTGGATCGCCTGCGCGTGCGAGGACGTCCGGCTCGACG
>JAJZGO010000067.1 GCA_021798415.1 Thermoplasmata archaeon
TTCCGATCTCGCGCGCCGGGAAGGCCTCGACCCCGAGCTCGTCCCCGAGATCCCGAGGGCGCAGGACATGGCGATGCGCGTCGAGAAGCTCCTCGCCCACCTCGGGATCGAAGGGATCTCGAACGAGATCCGGTCGCTCGCGGCCCGGATGCCGCGCGAGGAGGTGGCCGTCACGATCGCACGTCGCCTCGCGGGCGACCCGGCCCGCGGCCACGAGCTCGCGCCCCGCGTCGACGCCGCGCTGCGGGTCGGCCTCGCGATCCTGACCGAGGGAATCCTCGTCGCGCCGCTCGAGGGTCTCGCCGAAGTTCACGTCCGGGAGGGGCCGGACCGGGCCCCGTACATCGAGCTCTACTACGCCGGCCCGATCCGCGCGGCCGGCGGCACCGCCCAAGCGCTCAGCGTCCTTCTCGCCGACATCGTGCGGCGCGACCTCGGCCTTGCCCGGTTCCGCCCGGAACCGGCGGAGGTCGAACGGTACAAGGAGGAGATCCCGCTCTACAAGTACCATCAGCACCTTCAGTACGTCCCGACGGCCGAGGAGGTCGAGCTGGTCGTCCGGAACGTCCCGGTCGCGATCTCGGGCGAGTCGACCGAGGGCGACGCCGAAGTGAGCGCCTTCCGAAATCTTCCCCGCGTTCCGACGAACGGGATCCGCGGGGGGGCGTGCCTCGTGATCGCCGAGGGACTCTGCCAGAAGGCCGCGAAGTTGAGAAAGGTCGTGGAGAAGCTCGGCCTCGACGGGTGGGAGTTCCTCGCCGAGCTCGGCCATCACGCGACCGACGAGGAGGACTCGCGCACCCCGAAGTACCTCCAGGACTCGGTCGGCGGCCGGCCCGTCCTCGCCCACCCGAACCAGCCGGGCGGATTCCGACTCGTCTACGGCCGAGCGCGCACGACCGGGCTCGCCGCGTGCGCCATCAATCCGGCGACGATGGTGATCCTCCAGCACTTCGTCGCGATCGGCACCCAGGTGAAGCTCGAGTACCCCGGCAAGGCCACGGCGATGGGCGTCTGCGACACGATCGAAGGACCGATCGTCGAGCTCGACGACGGCACGGTGACCGCGGTCCACGATGTCGAGCGGGCCGAGGCGCTGCGGCCCCGGGTCCGTAGGATCGTCGACCTTGGGGAGATCCTCGTCTCGTTCGGGGAGTTCCTCGAGAACAACCGGGCGCTCGTCCCGGGCGCCTACGCCCCCGATTGGCACTTCGCGGAGCTCACCGAGGCGGGTGTCGACCCCGCGACCGCGGCGGCGGACCTCTCCTACGCCGACGCGTTCGACCTCTCACGACGGTACGGCGTTCCGCTCGCACCCCGCTGGCTCCTGTTCTGGCACGACCTCTCGAGCACCGAGATCCGGGCGCTCTCGGAGTTCGTCGAGCGGACCGGTCGCTTCGTATCGGGAGCCCTCGAGCTCCCCGCCGACCCCTCGTGGCGCGAGACGCTCGCGCGGCTCGGTTTCCTCTTCGCCCCGGTCGCGCCGGACCGCCTGCGGGGCGAGCCGGACCCGAGCGCGGCGCTCGTCGGAGGGCTCGGGCTCGAGGTCGACGGCACGGCGCTCCTCCGGCGGGCGGCTCTCGACCCGGTCGAGTCCGATCCTCTCGAGTACGTGAGCCGGCTCGCGGGCGTCCCCGTCCGCGCGCGCGGACCCTCCCGGGTCGGGGGCCGCGTCGGCCGCCCCGAGAAGGCGTACCAGCGGACGATGCAGCCGAACGTCCACGGTCTCTTCCCCGTCGGGGCGGCCGGCGGGCCGACCCGCTCCCTGCCCGAGGCGGCGCGGCGCACGATGCGCGAGGGCACGCCGGTCGACCTCGGGGTGCGCGCGTGCCCGGCGTGCCACCGCACGACCGTCTGGATGCGGTGCCCGTGCGGGTCCCACACGGAACCGACGGGCACGGTGACGCGCGAGCCGCTCCCCGTCGCGCGCCTGTGGAGCGACGCCCTGTCGCGCCTGCACCTCGGAAAAGTGCCGGTCGTGAAGGGCGTCAAGGGGCTCACGTCGCCCGGGAAGGTCCCCGAGCCGATCGAGAAGGGGATCCTGCGGGCGTCCCATTCCGTCTCGGTCTACCAGGACGGCACGGCCCGCTTCGACCTCACCGACCTTCCCCTCACCCACTTCCGGCCCAACGAGATCGGCACCGACATAGAGACGCTTCGCCGCCTCGGCTACGAACGCGACTGGACCGGCGCCATGCTCGTGGGGGGCGACCAGCTCGTCGAACTTGCCCCGCAGGACCTGATCGTGGCGCGCTCGTGCGGAGAGTATCTCACGCACCTCGCCCAGTTCGTCGACGACGAGCTCGTGCGCCTGTACAACCTCGACCCGTTCTACCGCGCCGAGCGACCCGCAGACCTGGTCGGCCACCTCGTGGTCGCGCTCGCTCCCCACACGTCGGGCGGTGTCGCGGGGCGCCTCATCGGGTTCACCGAAGCCGAGGCGTGCTTCGCCGTGCCGGTCTTTCACGCCGCGAAGCGCCGGAACTGCGACGGGGACGAAGATTCGGTGACGCTGCTCCTCGACGCCCTCCTCAATTTCTCGCGCGCCTACCTGCCCGAGAGCCGCGGCGCGCTCATGGACAAGCCGCTCGTCCTCACGACCCGCCTCGAGGCGACCGAGGTCGACAAGGAGGCGCACAACGTCGACGTGTCGGCCCGGTACCCGCTCGCGCTCTACCGCGCCGCGGTGGCGCGACGACCGGCGAAGGAGGTCGAGCCGCTCCTCGACCTGGTCGGCCACCGGCTCGGCGGCCCGGCGGCGCTCTCGGGGTACGGGTTCAGCCACGACACCGCGCACATCGCGGGCGGGCCGGTCCGCTCCGCGTACCGTGACGGCCGGTCGATGACCGACATGGTCGAGCGCTCGGTCGTCCTCGCGACGCAGATCCGGGCGGTCGATGTCGCGCAGGCGGTCACGCTCGTGCTGAACGCCCACTTCCTGCCGGACGTCATGGGGAACCTGAAGAGCTTCGCGACCCAACGCTTCCGCTGCAAGGAGTGCGCCACCTCCCACCGACGACCGCCGCTCTCGGGCCGGTGCGGGGCCGAGCGTCCGGGCGGTGGCCGTTGCGAGGGCGAGCTCCTCTCCACCGTCTACGAAGCGTCGGTCCGCAAGTACCTCCCGCTCGCCCAGCGCTTGAGCGAGATCGACGGGATCACGCCGTACGTCCGCCAGCGCATCCAGCTCCTCTCCGACTCGATCGCGACGCTCTTCCCGGGCTCGACCGCCCAGACGACCCTCGACCGGTTCCGGCCGGATCCCGCCGCGACGGCCCCGTAGGCGCCCGGGAAGGCTCGGGAGAGGTCGCGGACGGTTCCGGGCCCCGGGGCTGGATCCAATCTGCGTCCCGGACTGGAGCCCGGTGGCGTGAATCACGAAGGGGACCTGAGTCGGTCAAGATTCGGAGATACCACAGTCACGTCCTCCACGCACACTATATTGGATGATTGTTAACACTTCCAATCGATATCCTTGACCCCCGGGTTCCGGTTTGGCGCCGAGAAGGCTGTGGGGGCCGCGTTTCGTCATCGCCGTCCTGGTGGTCCCGCTCCTCGTGATCGCGAGCCTTGCGTCCGAGGTGGTTCTTGGCTGGGGTCCGTACGCGCCGGCCGCCTGTGCCCCGCGGGCAAGAGCCCGGCGAGGACGCGTTCGTGCTCGCGCGGAAGGAACGGCAGGAGTACGGCCGAGGTGGCGTCTCCGTTCCGTCGCGCGACGGAAGCGGCCGGCGCGTTCGCCGGAAACCTCTAAGGACCCAAGCCGAAGCGTCGACTCTCTGTGCGCTCTCGAATGGGGGCCGGGCTCTCTACTCTCACGGCTGCTCGTCGGGAGGGAGCACTTCGGGGTGGATTGTCGTGCGGATTCGCCGGGGTTCCGTGCCCCCGTCAGCGTTTGGTGCCACGTCAGGGGGTGCGAACCAAAGCCCCTGCGGACGGGTCGGGCCCACCGCTGAAGGAAGCGCTCGCGGGCCTCGGGGAGTGGACGGGCCTCGGAACGACCAAATAGGCCCGCTCGCGTAGCGTCGGTCGCGGGCTTGTGGGGTAGTCTGGACTATCCTGTTGGCCTTCGAAGCCAACGACCTGGGTTCGAAATCGCGGGCGCGACCCGCGGCGAAACTCCCAGCAAGCCCGTGCCCCGTCCGACGCTAGCGGAAGTAACCGGGGGCCTGCGAGGGCTCGTTCCGCTTCTCCTCTTCGGCCTTCGCGGCCTCGAGGATGTCGATCGCGAGGAGCGCGGGAACAGGGACGATCCGGACGCGGCCCTTCTCGTCGCCGTCCGAGCCGTCGAGCTCGACCGCGAGCGCGTTGTCGCCGCCGATCGAGACGAGCCCGCGGAAGACGCCGGTCGATACGATCGCCTCGTCGTCGGGCCCGGCCGAGCGGACGCGGATCTGCGACCCCGGCGTGAGCGCGATCGCCGGCCGTTTCGCCGCGGGACCCGCCGCGGTCATCGCGCCCCCGCGCCGCGGACCACGCGCGGGCTCGGGACGACCTTCGTCGCAGGCTCGCTCGCCCTCTTCTCGATCAACGTCTGCAAGTGATTCACCGTCTCCCGGTACCGTCGGAGCGCGTTCTGGGCGTTCGCCTCAGTGAAGTCCCACGCGCGCGCGAGGTTCCCGTAGCGCAGGCGATAGCCTTTGCGGCCCTTCCCATCGGCAGCTCCTCCGACCTCCTCGAGGAGGTCGAGCGCCTTGAGCTTGTTGATGTGCCGATAGACGGTCGGCTTCGAGGTGCGGAGCACCGCCGTAAGTTCCTCGACGTACCACGGCCGCGCCGTGTCCCTCAGAAAGCAGTCGTGGACGAGCCGGTAGGCGAGGCTCTGCGCGACCGGCCCCTCCGAGCCGCGCCCCTCCTCGCCCTCGGGCAGGTACCCCACGAGGCGGAGGAACTCCCGGAGGACCTCGTCGAGGTCCGCGATCGGGGTGAGAGGCGTCGCGTAACGCAACGCGAGTTCGAATGGCATGCCGCTCCCTTGCCAGAGCCTCTCCTCGGATAATAAAGAGGTCGCCGCCCGCGCGACTCCGGCGCGAAACGCTATCCCCCGACGGTGCGCTAACGTCCCGTTCATGGCTCCGTTCGCCCTCGTCACGCCCGCGACGCCCGAGGAGGCTATCGCGTGCCTTCGCGAGGGACCCGAGGAGGAGGTCGCCGTCCTCGCCGGCGGAACGGACCTCCTTTTCGATATCGAGGCCCGGCGCGCGCGGCCACGGACCGTCCTCTCCTTGCGTAGGCTGCCCTGGCGCACGCTCGAATGGAGCGGCGCGGCCCTGACGGTCGGGAGCACGCTTCCGCTGAGGAGCCTCGAGAACGACCCCGACGTGCGGCTCCGCTTCCCCGGCCTCTACCACGCCGTGCGGGCGGTGGGGAGCGTCGCGCTTCGCCACCGGGCGACGCTCGGTGGGAACCTCGGCCGCGCGGCACCCGCCTCGGACCTCGTGCCGATGCTCCTCGCGCTCGACGCGGAGGTCGACCTCGTCGGTCCGGAGGGTGAGCGCAGCGTCTCCGTCGACCGGTTCATCGCGGGGTCGCGGAAGACCGCGCGGGGCCCGGCGGAGCTAATCCGCTCGGTCCGTTTCCCCGAGGCCCGGCCGTCGGCCTACCTCTGGCAGCGCGTTCGCCCGTTCCACGACATCTCGCACCTCGCGGTCGCGGTCGCGCTCTCCCCCACCGACGGGAGGTGGAGGGTCGCGATCGCCGGCTTCCCGCCCCGACCCATCCGGCTTCCGACCGCGGAGGCCGAGCTCGACGCCCCGTATCCGACCGACGCGTCGATCGCTCGCGCGGCCGATCTCCTCGCGCGCGACGCGCCGATCGTCGCCGACCGCCGGGCGTCGGAAGAGTACCGCCGCCACCTCGTCCGTCCGCTGTTCGCCCGGGCCGTGAGGGCGGCCGTTCCGGCGTCGAGGGCCCCGTGAGCGACGGGTCCCTGCGCCTCTCGGTGAACGGCCGGGAGGTCGTCCTCGACGGCGTCCCGAGCGACGAGCGCCTCCTCGACACCCTGCGTTGGCGCCTCGGGCTCCGCGGAACGAAGGAGGGGTGCCGGACCGGCGGGTGCGGCGCGTGCACGGTCCTCGTCGATCGACAGAGCACGCTCTCCTGCCTCACGCTCGCGCACGAGCTCAACGGGCGCTCGGTGACGACGATCGAAGGGGTCGATTCCGACCCGGTCGGCCGGACCGTCCGCTCGGCGTTCGAGCGGACCGGCGCGCTCCAGTGCGGCTACTGCACGCCCGGGTTCGTGATGGCGCTCACCGGGCTCCTCGCGGAACGCGAGAGGGCCTCGTCGTTCGACGAGCTCCTCGAGGACCTCGGAGGAAACCTCTGCCGGTGCACCGGATACGCCGCGATCGTCCGCGCCGCCGCGCTCGCTCGGGAGGAGCTCCCGTGAGCTCCGCGACGGCGCGCCCCGACGCGGCGCTCAAGGCCGCGGGACGGGCGGTGTTCGCCACCGACCTCGAGCTTCCGGGGATGCTCTGGGGCGCGCTCGTGCTCGCGCCGGTCGCGCACGGTCGGATCCGCTCGGTCGACCTCGCCGGCGCCCGGGCGCTCGAGGGCGTCGTGGCGGTCGGCCACGCCGACCTCGCCCGGCTCACCGGGGGGCTCTCGGGCGACGCCGAACGGCCCGCGTTCCCCCGCGACACGGTCGCCTATCGCCACCAGCCGGTCGCGGCGGTCGCGGCCCCGACGCTCGAGAGGGCGCGCGAGGCGGCCCGCGCCGTGACGGTCGCGGTCGACGAGCTCGGGGCGATCGCGAACATCGACGGCATCTTTCCCGACTGGCCCGGGTCCGAGGCGTCCCGCTCGCCGCACGTCGCGGCCCATGTCCGGGCCCGCAAGGGGGACGTGGAGGCGGCGTTCCGTGATGCGGAGCTCGTCGTCCGGGAGACGTACCGCACGGCGAGCGTCCATCAGGTCGCGCTCGAGCCGCACGCGTGCGTCGCCGACGTGGTCGACGACCGCTGGACGGTCCACACGTCGACGCAGAGCCCGTTCGGCGTCCGGGAGGACACCGCGTCGATCCTCGGGGTTCCCGAATCCTCGATTGTGGTCGACGGCACTTGGGTCGGTGGCGGCTTCGGCGGGAAGGGCGCTTCCTTCCTCGAGCCGTACGCCCTCCTCCTCTCGCGCGAGGCGGCTCGCCCGGTCCGTCTCGCGCTCACGTACCGGGAGGAGTTTCTCCTCGGCCGCACCACGCTCCCCTCGATCGTCCGTCTCGAGACTGCGGTGCGCGGCGGACGGATCTCCGCGCGACGGGTTCGCCTCCTTCTGGACGTCGGCATGTCGCTTCCCGGCCGCGACTTCGCGACCGGCTACTCGATCGGGTTCCTCCTCGGGCCGTACCGGACCCCGGCGTTCGAGGTCGAGGGATACGCCGTGCGGACGAACAAGCCGCCGTTCGGTCCCCATCGGGCTCCGTTCGCGCCCCAGTGCGCGTTCATGGTCGAGTCGCACCTCGAGGAGGTCGCGCACCGGCTCGGGGTCGACCCGCTCGCCTTCAAGGCCGACCACCTCTGGCGCGAAGGGGAATCGACGCCGTTCGGCCAGCGCGTCCTCCCGTTCGGGCTCGGCGAGGCGCTCGGCCGCGCCCGCGAGACGGCCGCGAGATGGACGCGCGAGGCCCCGCCGGGCCACGGGGTCGGCGTCGGCGTGGGCTTCTGGTCGACCGGGACCGGCGCCGGCGGCGAGGCCCGCCTACGGCTCTCGCCGACCCACCTCACGATGGTCCAGGGAGAGCGCGAGATCGGGAGCGGCAGCGTGATCGTCGGGCTCGCGGCGGTCGCCGAGCGCCGCAGCGGCCTACCGCGCGAGCGGATCCGGGTCGAGTACGCGGACACGGCCCACGCCCCG
>JAJZGO010000068.1 GCA_021798415.1 Thermoplasmata archaeon
GCCTCGGCGCGGTCCTCGCTGACGAAGAGCGCGACCCGCACGCCCGCCCGGGCGCTCGCGGCGAGGGCCACCGCGATCAGCTCGCGTCCCCGGCCCCGGCGGCGCGCCTCCGGCTCGACGTAGACCCCGCCGAGGACCCAGAGGCCGGGGCGTCGCACCTCGGCGTGGACGACGCCGACGAGGTTCGGCCCGTCAAAGGCGCCCCAGGTGAGCTCCTCGTCGGGGTCGAGGAACGGGTACTCCGCGACGACGGGGTCGGACTGCCGCCGGGCCCACTCGGAGAGCAGGGGGACGTCGGCGCGCTCGAGAGTACGGACCGTCCCCGGGACGGCGGGGGGTACCGGCGGCGGCGTCGCGGGCCGCTCCATCACGAGCACGGTGTAGCGGCGGGCGGGCCCGCGCGCCTCGGTGACCACCGGCTCCGCCTCCTCCGGGACGATCGCGACCAGCGGCCGGGACGGGAGCGCGGCGGCGAGCGCCCGGGTCTCGGGCGCCGCGCCGACCCAGTGGACGACGGTCGCCCGGGGGTGACCGAGCCAGACGAGGAGGTAGCCGACCGTCCGGTCCCCGTCCATCGCCGAGAAGATACGGATCCGACCCGGGTTGCGCTCGAGGTCCCACAGCGCGAACGCGTGGGCGACCGGGTCCTGCGCGGCCGCCCGCTCCAGCCACGCCCGGTCGATCGTCGGCCGGACCTCGATGGGTCCCGGCGCCATGTATCGCGAGAAGCCCCCGACCTAGTTAGCGGCGCCGGCCGGGCCCCCTTTCCCCCCCAACCGTAAATGCGCCCGCGCGGTCTCAGGAGCGTGCGCGTGCACCGCCCGACCCCGGAGTTCCCGCAGCACTTGCGCGAGCTCTACGCGCGCTTCCCGTTCGAGCGCTCGCTCGCCGACGACCCGATTTCCGTCGTCCGCCCGCTCGCCTGGGACGACCGCCGGGCCGAGGTGGCCGGGATTTTCGCCGCCACGCTCGCGGTCGGGAACACGACCGCGATCCGCGGCGCGATCGACCGTCTCGCCGAGGTCGCGCACGGCGACGTCGGTCGGCTCGTGGACCCGGAGTGGGCGGCCGAGCGCGCCGCCCGCCTGCGGCCGTTCCGCCACCGCTGGATCCGCGGCGACCAGTTGAACCACCTCGCCGCGGTCCTGACGCGCTACTACGCCGACCACCGGACGCTCGAGTCGGCGTTCCTCACCGGTTGGGAGGGGAACGGGTTCGCGGGGGGCCTCGACGCTCTCGCGCGGACGCTGCGGGGGCGGGGGCGTGCTCCCGCCGGGTACCGCGAGCTCTTCCCGAGCCCGCTCGACGCCGCGCCGGGCGCCTGCAAGCGTCTCACGCTCTTCGTTCGCTGGATGGTCCGCGACCGCGCTCCCGACCTCGGAACGTGGCGACGCGTGCCGACCGGGGCGCTCAAGGTCCCGCTCGACCAGCACGTCCACTGGATCGCCTACCACCTTGGCCTCACCGCCCGGCGCAGCCGCTCGTGGGCCGCGGTCGAGGAGGTGAGCGAGGCGCTCCGGCGGATCGACCCGATCGACCCGGTGAAGTTCGACTTCGTCCTCTGCCACACCGGCATCTCCGGCGACTGCCCGAAGCACCGCGACCTCGCCGTCTGCGGGCCGTGTTCGGTCCGCCCCGACTGCCGGCTCTGGCGGGGCAGGGGGGCGGCCGGGTGACCCCGGGACGGCTCGAGGTCGACCACGGCCTTCGGGCCCGCCTCCTCGAGGCGGGGGCGGCAATCGCCTGGCGTCCGGCCGCCCGGGCGCCCCGACGGACGAAAGGCCGGTCGGCGCGCATCGCCCATCTCCACGACGAGGAGGCCCGCATCGAGACGTGGGGTTCCGAGTCCGACGGGGGCGTCGAGGTCGAGTCGGGTCCCGTCGGGGCCCTCGTCCTCCTCCTCGAGGTCGACCGGCGCGGCCCGCCGACCTCGCTCGAGCCCCGCTCCGCGGGCGACGACCCCGCCTTCCCGGCGGGGGCGATCCGGGCGACGTGGGGCCGCGCGCCATCGGCGGGCGCGCTCGCCCTCCACGACCTGGTCGAGCTCGCGCGCTACGCCCTTCGTTGAGCCGCGGGGCGGCGAGTATAGTTAAATAACCTAATAGTTTCGCAGCCGAAATATTCGGGACCCATGGTGCCTCTCTCGTCCGCCGCATCCCGCCCCGCCGCCGGGCCCGCGCGCGAGCTCCTCGACGCGCTCCACGACGCGACCCACGCGGTCCTCGCGCGGATCACGCCCGAGCTCGAGGCCGAGGGCCTCACGCACGGGAAGTTCTGGGCGCTCTACCGCTTGAGCGACACGGGGTCGGGCCGGGTCGCCGAGATCGCCCGCCGGCTCTCGGTGACGATGCCGAGCGTCACCGCGTGCGTCGACCAGCTGGTCGAGGACGGGCTCGTCCGGCGCACTCGCTCCGAGGCCGACCGGCGCGCGGTGGTCCTCACCGTGACGCCGCGCGGCCGACGCGTCGTCGCCCGCGTCCTCGAGCGGTTCGACTCGACGCTCAACGCCGCGTTCGCCGGCGTCCCCCCGTCCGAGGTCCGCGCGGCGAGCCGTCTCCTCCGGGAGGCCACCCGACGCCTGCGGCGGAGTGCGCCCGTCGCGCCAGAGGCCCCGTGACCGGGACGCCCTCCGCGCCCGCCGCCGGCGTCCGGACCGCCGCGGGCACCGTGTTCGACCCGAAGGCCGCGAGCGCGCTCCTCGCCGTGCTCGCCGGGATGGCGCTCATGGTCACGTACGTCGAGACGATGGTCCTCCCGGCGTTCAAGCAGTTCGCGACGTTCTTCGACGGGCCTCCCGTGACGACGATCGCCTGGATCCTCTCGGCGTACCTGCTCGTCGGCACCGTGGCGACGCCGGTCTTCGGCAAGCTCGGCGACAAGTACGGCAAGAAGCGGATGCTCCTCCTCGTGATGGGCGTCTACGCGGCGGCGGTCAGCATCGCCGGGTTCACTCCGAACCTGGGCGACCTATTCGGCATCTCCCGCCCGAACCAGATCTACCTCCTCATCGGCGTGCGGGCGCTCCAGGGGGTCGGGATGGCGATGTTCCCGCTCGCCTTCGCGATGATCCCCGAAGTGTTCCCGCCGGCGCGCGTCGGGCAGGCCCAGGGGGTCGTCTCGGCGATGTTCGCGGCCGGCGCCGCGCTCGGGCTCGCGGGCGGCGGCTACGTGGCGCAGATGTACGGCTGGCAGCTCACCTACCACACCGTCATCCCGGTCGCGGTCGTCCTGTTCGTCCTCACCTACCTCATCGCCCGGGAATCGCCGCACCGCGAGGCGCGGCCGATCGACCTTCCCGGGATCGCGCTCCTCGGCTTCGCGCTCGCGATGCTGATGCTCGGGATCACGGAGGCGTCCTCGTGGGGATGGACGAATGCGACCGCGGTCGCCGTCGGGCCCGTGCCGTGGGGCGTTCCCCAGTTCCTCGCCCTCGCCGCGGCGGGCGCTCTCCTCTTCCTCGTCTGGGAGCCGCGCGCGCCCGCCCCGGTCGTCTCCTTCGCGGCGCTGCGGCAGCGCAACGTCTGGATCTCGAACGTCAACGGCCTCTTCGTCGGGTCGGCGATGTTCCTCATCTTCGTGACCGTCACCGTCCTCACCGAGTACCCGTTCTCGCCCGGCTTCGGCCTCACCGAGTTCCAGTTCGGGCTGGTCGCGCTCCCGTCGGCGCTCTCGATGCTCGCGTTCGGCCCGCTGCTCGGACGCGGGGTCTCGCGCCTCGGCCCGAAGCCGGTGATGCAGGTCGGCTTCGCGGTGATGGGGGTCGGCGCGCTCGCGCTCGCGTTCGTGCACGCGACGGTCCTCGAGACGATCGTGCTGATGATCCCCGTGATGGTCGGCAACGTCGGCGTCCTCATCGCGATGTCGAACGTGATCGTGCTGTCGGTCTCCCCGAAGGAGCTCGGGATCCAGACCGGCATGAACCAGACGTTCCGTAACCTCGGGAGCGCGATCGGGCCGGTCGTCGCGACGACCGTGATCGCGAGCTACCTCACGAGCGTTCGGGTCGCCCCGCCGCCCGTGCCGCCGATCTCGGTGTACGCCAACATGGGCTACGCCGTCGTCTTCGGCCTGACCGCCCTCGTCTCGGCCGTCGGGTTCCTCCTGTCGCTCGGGCTCCGGAACTTCCGCTACAGCGCGGAAGGCGTGCGCTCGGACGCGGTGCCGGGACGAGCGGCCGGCGGGGCACCGGACGAGGCGACCCCGGCGAGCGCCGCGCCGATCATCGACCCGTAGGTCGCTGCCGGGGGGCTTACGAGCACCCGCTCGTGGACCCGCAGACCGTGCACGCGTAGCACGTTCCCGACCGGACCATGATCCCGCCGCAGACGGCGCAGCTCGGCGCATCCTCGCTCGTCGACCCTCCCACCGCCGCGTCCGGGCCGAACGCGTCGAGCGGTCGGGTCTCGAACTTCACGGTCTGGCTCGCGGGAGCGGACGCCTTCGGGGCGGGCGACGGCGCGTGGCCGTTCCCGTTCCCCTCGGCCGGGCCCTCGAGGCCGATCGCGCGGCGCTCCTCCTCGGTGAGGAACTCGAGCGCGAGCCACCGGGCGACGTAGTCGGGGATCGACTTCGCGAAGCGGATCTTCGGGTTGTTGGTCGCCCCCGCCGGCTCGAAGCGCAGGTGCGCGAGCTTGCGCACGAGGTCCTTGAGCGGCACCCCGTGCTGGAGCG
Source organism: Thermoplasmata archaeon (assembly GCA_021798415.1). Classification (GTDB taxonomy): domain Archaea; phylum Thermoplasmatota; class Thermoplasmata; order Lutacidiplasmatales; family UBA184; genus Lutacidiplasma. The sequence goes on from JAJZGO010000068.1 coordinate 4,672, forward strand.
CCATCGACATCGAGATCCCGAGCGAATCCATGAGGCCGTTGACGGTCGAACCTTCCTTCGTGACGCGGAAGAAGAGCTCGCCGACGCGCCCGTCGGGGTAGAGGCCGACCGTCACGTAGCCGTCGTGGCCGCCGACCGAGAAGTGGTGCGTCACGGCCTTGCGCTCGTCGGGCAGGCGCTCGCGCGCGGGACCGCGCGGCCCGACCGGCGCGCCGGAGCGGCCCTTGCCGGTCTCGAACGGCTGGGAGGCCTTGCAGCCGTCCCGGTAGAGCGCGACCGACTTGATCCCGAGGTGCCAGGCCTCGGTGTAGATCTTCTCGATGTCCTCGACCGTCGCGTCGTTCGGGAGGTTGATCGTCTTCGACGCGCCTCCCGAGAGGAACGGCTGGACGGCGCCGAGCATCTTCAGGTGGCCCATCGGCGGGATCGTCCGGGTCCCGCCCGCGGGGGCGAGCGCGCAGTCGAACACCGCGAGGTCCTCGGGCGCGAGCCCGGGCGCCCCCTCGACGGTCCCGTTCTTCTCGAGGTGCTCGGTGATCGCGCGGATCTCGTCGGGCGAGTAGCTGAGCGCGACGAGTCCGTCGGGGACCGTGCGGTTGACCATCCGCAGCACGCCGCCGCCGACCAGGTTCTTCGTCTTGACGAGCGAGAGCTCCGGCTCGAGGCCGAGGGTGTCGCAGCCCATGAGGAGTCCGATCGTCCCGGTCGGGGCGATGACCGAGATCTGGGCGTTGCGGTACCCCCAGAGCTCGCCGGCCTTCACCGTGTCGTGCCACCGGTCGACCGACGCGCGGACGAGAGCGGAGAGGCGCGGGTCGTTGAGCGCGATCCGCTCCGCGGCCTTCGCGTGCTTGCCCATCACGCGCAGCATGGGCGCGCGGTTCTTCTCGAACCCCGCGAACGACCCCATCCGCTTCGCGACCTCGCTCGACATGTGGTACCCCTCGGCCGAGAGGAACGCCGAGACCCCGGCGCCGAGGGTGCGTCCCTCGTCGGAGTCGTAGGCGAGGCCGTAGTGCATGAGGAGGGCGCCCAGGTTGGCGTAGCCGAGCCCGAGCGGCCGGTAGTCGTGGGAGTTCTGGGCGATCGGCGCGGTCGGGTAGCTCGACGCGTCGACGAGGATCTCCATCGCGAGGACCATCGTGCGGGTCGCCTGGCGGAAGAACTCGACGTCGAGCTGGCCTTTCCCGTCGAGGAACTTCATGAGGTTGATCGACGCGAGGTTGCACGCCGAGTCGTCGAGGAACAGGTACTCGCTGCACGGGTTCGACGCGTTGATCCGACCCGAGTTCGGCGAGGTGTGCCAGTCGTTCGTGACGTCGTCGAACTGGACGCCGGGGTCCCCGCAGCGCCAGGCGGCGTAGGCGAGCTTGCGCCAGAGCTCGCGGGCGCGGAACGTCCCGGCGACCGAGTGGTCGGTCCGGTTGTACGTCTTCCACTCGCTGTCGCGCACGACTGCCTCCATGAACGCATCCGGGACCCTCAGCGAGTGGTTCGCGTTCTGGTAGGCGATCGACGCGTAGGCGGAGTCGGGGTCGGTGCCGTCGAAGTTCGACGAGTAGCCCTCGCGGATGAGCGCGAGCGCCTTGTCCTCCTCGCGGACCTTGCAATCGATGAAGTCGACGACGTCCGGATGGTCCATGTTGAGGATGACCATCTTGGCCGCGCGGCGTGTCGTCCCGCCGGACTTGATGACGCCGGCGAGCGCGTCGAACGCGCGCATGAACGACACGGGCCCCGAGGCGATCCCGCCGCCGGCGAGCTTCTCGTGGCTCCCGCGCAGCGCGGAGAGGTTCGTCCCGGTCCCGCTTCCGCCTTTGAAGAGGCGGCCCTCGCTGGTCGCGAGGCCGAGGATCGAGTCCATGTCGTCGGCGACCGACTGGATGAAGCACGCGGAACACTGCGGGGGCTCGCGGACCCCTACGTTGAACCAGACGGGGCTGTTGAACGCCGCCATCTGCTGGACCATGAGGTAGGAGAGGCTCTCCTCGAGGGTCGTCGCCTCGTCGGCGGTGTCGAGGTACCCGAGCTCGACGCCGCGCTGGGCGATCCAGTGGCAGACGCGGCGGATCATCCCGTCGATCGAGCTCTCGCGGCGCCCCTGAAGGATGCGAAAGTACTTCGACGCGGCGATGTTGACGCTCGTCTCCGACCACGAGGCGGGGGCATGGATGCCCTTCTGCTCGAAGATCACCTTGCCGTCGGCGTTCTTGATCACCGCATCGTGGCTCCGCCACTGGACGGTGTCGAACGCGGTCTTGCCGCGCGGCACGAGACGGGGAACGGGAATCGGTTCGCGCCCGATACGGACGGCCGCCCGACCGGGCGGCTCTTCCGACACGGGAACGGCGCGCTTTTTGGACACAGCCATCGGGCTCACTCCTGAGGGAAACCGAGGACGTCTCGGGTGCAGATAGCCCCTACTGCGAGCGACCTAATCGGTCGACCGCCGGTCGCTGAAACGCCCTCGGGAGGAGGCCGTTTCTTGCCGAAAGACCGCGATCGACGACGCGGATTGTGTCGCTCGAGACACCTCGAAAACCCTCCGGCGCCGCCTACAGTGACCCAGTATAAGGTTGCTCGGTTCGACGACCCCGCGGACCGTGCAAAGTTGCGTCGTCCGAAGCGCTCAACGCGTTCCTTGGTTAGAGCGTTTGCGAGTTCGGGCGCACGTGCGTCGCACTCGACGCCCGCGGACGCCGGGTCGCACGTCGCACCGGCGTTGGGACGTCGCGGCGGGGCCACGGAGGACGACGAGCCCGAGGGAGCGTCCCCGCGGTGCGACCCGCCGCCCGAAGCCGGGGAGTTTGTCGGCTCGTCGACCGTCTTACTCCTCGTCCCCCGCCGCCCGGCTCCTTCCTTCTCTCGCCCTTGGGCCCCGCGGTCGACCTCCGGGGTCAGGATCGTCGGGCCGCTCGCGCCCGAGGGCGATCGCCGTCTACGCCGCGTTCTTTGTCGTACCCTGCGGGCACGACCGGTCCCGACGCGGGCGACCCGGTGCGGTCGCTACGCGGCCGGCGGGGGCGGCAGGAGCCGCATCGCGCACGGCATCACGACCCCACAGTCCCCGCAGTAGAGCCCCTCCTCGGCGACCCAGAGGAACGCTCCGCACCGCTCG
>JAJZGO010000069.1 GCA_021798415.1 Thermoplasmata archaeon
GCCGCCGCCACAGCCGCGCGCGGGAGCCCCGAGCGCAACGGCAGCACCGGGAGCGGGTAGCCGATGCAGCCGCGAAGGTCGTCGCCCGGGACGCGCTTCAGCGTGACGAAGACGCCGCGGCGCTCGTCGAAGACGCGCGGCAACGCCTCGGCCCGGAACGGGGCCGCCGGGTCGGCGGCCGGGTCGGGACCGAGGGCGTGCTCGATCGCCCGCCGGGAGAGCGAGAGCGCCGTCCGCCGCTCGTCGGCCGAGAGCACGGGGCGAGGAGCGCGCGCCGCCCGAAAGCGGCTTCGGCCCGGCCCCGGCGCAGGTTTTATACGTGACGGCCCGTCCCCGCGTTCCCCATGCCGTTCCCGGAAGCGGTCGAGCGACTGCTCAACAAGAAGGTCTGCATGAACTGCTCGGCCCGGAACCCGCCGAAGGCGGTCCAGTGCCGCCGCTGCGGCTACAAGGGGCTGCGCGTGAAGTCCCGCGAGCGTTCCGGCAAGACCGGGTGAGCCTCCCGGCACCGGCTCACGGCGAGAGACCGTTCTCCGCCCCGCTTCCGAAGGCGACCGGCGCCCCCCGGTGGGACTCCCGCGCGACTTCGAACCGCTTGCGCGAGAGGAAGAGGAGGTTCTGGACGCCGTCGCGCCAGCTCGAGAGCTTCGGCGGACCCCACCGCTCCCGGTAGCGGATCGGCACCTCGAGGAACCGGGCGCCGCGCACGATCGCCTCGATCTTGAGCTCCTCGCTGAACGCCATGCCGTCCTGGGTGAGGTGGACCCGGTCGAGCAGCGAGCGCCGGAACACCCAGAAGCCGCTCTGGCTGTCCTCGAGGAGGCCGCCCGCGACCCCGCCGAGGTAGCTGTGGAAGGCGACTCGGACGAAGGAGTTCAGGACCCGGTTGCCGATCCGGTGCTCCGTCGTCATCGCCGTGCGGTCGAGGTACGCCATCCGGTTCCCCGTGAGGAAGTCGATCTTCTCGTCGAGGAGCTTCCTCACGAGGCCCGGGACGGTCTCCACGGGGTACGTCGCGTCCCCGTCCGAGGTCGCGATCACCTCCCCGCGCGCCGCGGCGAACCCGGTCCGGTACGCCCGTCCGTACCCCCGCCGTCGCTCGATGATCACGCGGGCGCCCTCCGCCTCGGCGATCGCCGCGGTCCCGTCGGTCGAAGCCCCGTCGACGACCAGGACCTCCCACTCCACGGGGTCGGCGGCGTACAGCGTGGCGTTCGCCTCGGTCGCCGCGGTCCGGAAGAGCCGGATCACGTGGGCGATCGACGGCGCCTCGTTGAGCGTCGGAACGACCAGGGTGACGCGCATCGGCCCGCTTCGTTCAGCCCTCGACCGCTTAAAGTCTCGTGGGCCTCGGGCCGAAGGAGGTCCACGCCGATGCCGGGCGACGCACCCCGCTCGCGGCGGCGGCGATGGGGAAGCTTCCCGACGACCGCCGACGTCGGCGTCTGGGCGACGGGCGCGACGGCGGCCGAGCTGTTCGAGGCGCTCGCGCTCGGCCTCGTCGCGCTCCGGACCGACCTGAGGAAGGTCCGCCCGACCGAGGAGCGGGCGGTGAGCGCCTCCGCCGAGGACACGCCGTCGCTCGTCGTCGCGTTCCTCGGCGAGATCCTCCTGCTCGAGGAGACCGAAGGGTTCCTCGTCCGCGAGGTCTCCGCGCGGCCGGTGGGCGACCCCCCGACCGCGATCGTCGCTCGCCTCGCGGGAGAGCGGTTCGACCCCCGGCGGCACACCGCGCGGGCGGACGTGAAGGCGGTGACGTTCCACGGCCTCGTCTTCGACACTCATCGGGGCCGGGCGCGCGTGATCGTCGACATCTAGGCGCCGCCGGGGGCGGCGTCCCTACGGCATCCGCTCGACGATCGCGCGGAGGGAGGACGCGGGCTCTCGCCCCCGGCCGGCCTTCGCGAGGACCCGTTCGAGCGCCGCGAACGTCACGAGGAGGTCCGGCCAGTCGGCGATCCCCATGTGGCCGATGCGGAAGATCCGCCCGGTGAGCGACCCCTGGCCCCCCTGGACGAGGACGTTGTACTGCCGCTCGAGCACCTTCCGTAGCTCGGCGTCGCCCATCCCGTCCGGGTTCTGGACCGCGGTGACGGTGTCGGAGGCGAAGCGGCGGTCGGGGAACAGCTCGAGACCGAGCGCGTCGACGGCCGACCGGGTCGCCTCGGCGAGCCGGTGCGTCCGCGCAAGGCGCGCCTCGAGCCCCTCTTCGCGCAGCAGGAGGAGCGCCTCGCGCAGCGCGAGGAAGAGCGGCACGGCGGGGGTCCACGGGGTGTCGTTCTTCTCGAGCGACTTGAGGTGGGCGGCGAGGTCGAGGTAGAACGTCCCCGGGCGAAGCGCCGCGACCGCCCGGTCGGAGAGGTGGACGAGCGCGAGGCCCGCGGGCGCGGCGAGGCCCTTCTGGCTGCCCGCGACGACCGCGTCGACGCCCCACGCCTCGATCGGGAGCGGGATCCCCGCGACCGCGCTGATCCCGTCGACGAGGAAGAGGGCGCCCGACGCCCGGACGGCGGGCGCGATCGCGGCGAGGTCGTTCACGAGGCCGACGCTCGTCTCGTTGTGGACCACGCACACGGCTTTGACGTCGCCCTTGTCGAGCTCCGCGCGGACCCCGGCGACCGGGAGCGGCTCGCCCCAGGCGGCGCTCACGGTCGTCACAGTGGAGGAGTAGCGTCGCACGATCTGGTCGGTGCGCTCGCCGAAGTTCCCGTTCGTGACCACGAGCGTTCGCCCGTCGCGCGGAACGAGCGAGGAGTAGACCGACTCGAGGCCGGCGGTCCCGCTTCCCGTGAGGACGACCTGGTGGCCTTTCGCGCCGAACAGGACGGGGAGGAGCTCCCGGATCTCCGCGACGATGCCGTGGAAATAGTCGCCGCGGTGGTTGAGCGACGACATCGACATGGCGCGAAGCACGCGCGGGTGGATCCGCACGGGCCCGGCGATCAGGAACGTCGTCGTCTCGGGGTCGAACGGCGTCATCGCGGGCCGCCCTCCCCCGCCACGAGGCTCGTGAGCGGCTCGCCGCGCACGGCCCGCAGCACCTCGTCGACGGTGTCGACGCCGGCGCGGCGCTGGGCTTCGGCGGTCGAGGCGCCGGTGTGGGGGGTCACGATCACGTTCGGACGCGCGAGGAGCGTCGGGGTCACGGGGGGTTCCACCTCCAGTACGTCGAGAGCGGCGCCCCCGAGATGGCCCGAGTCGAGGGCGGAGGCGAGGGCGGCCTCGTCGACGAGGGCGCCGCGGGCGACATTGACGAGGTAGGCGCCGCGCTTCATCCGCGCGAACGCCTCCGCGTTGAGGAGGTGACGGTTCGACTCGGTGAGCGCCGCGTGGACGCTGACGACGTCCGAGCGGGCGAGCACCTCCTCGAACGGAAGGAGCTCCGTCGCGTCCACGGCCGCCGTCACGAACGGGTCGTAGGCGATCGTGCGCGCTCCGAACGGCCCGAGGCGACGGGCGATCTCGCGCGCGATCCGTCCGTATCCGACGAACCCGACGGTCCGGCCCGAGAGCTCGCCGCCGTGGGTCCCGCGGTCCCAGCGACCGGCCTTGGTCGCGGCGATCTGGGTATAGAGGCCCCGCACGAGCAGCAGGTAGAGGGCGATCGCGAGCTCCGCGACGCTCGCGGTCGCGGCGGCGGGAGCGTTGACGACGCGGATCCCCCGGGCGCGCGCGGCGGGGAGGTCGATGTTGTCGACCCCGACGCCCGCGCGGGCGACGAGCGAGAGCTTCGGGGCCTTCGCGAGGAGCGACGACGTCACTTTGGTGCGGCTCCGGACGATCAGCGCCCACGCGTCGGAGAGGGCCCCGTCGAGCGACCGGGGGTCGGCGCTCGCGTCGACGACCCGGCACGGCCCCGCGCGCAGGCGGTCGAGCGCGGCGGCGTCGATCGGGTCGGCGACGACCACGCACGGAAGCTCGGCCATCGCGCGGCGGACGGACGAGGCGGGGAAAACCCTTGCCGTGCGTTCGGGCTACCGTACCTTCGGGACCGGGACGCGGTCGAGCGCTCCGCGCACGATCGCCTCGGACCGGACGCCGCGGATCCACGGCTCGGGCTTGACGATGACGCGGTGCGCGAGCGCCGGGACCGCGAGCGCCTTCACGTCGTCGGGAAGGACGAAGTCCCGGCCCCGGACGAGCGCGTGGGCGCGGGAGAGCTTCTGGAGCGCGAGCGACCCGCGCGGGGAGGCGCCGACCTCGCTGCGGGGGTCGTCGCGGGTCGCGCGGACGAGGTCGATGAGGTACCCGGCGACCGACGGTTCGAGCTCGACGTCCTCGACCGCGCGCTGGAGCGCGAGGAACGACGGGGCGTCCGTGACGGCCTCGACCTCCACGGAGTCGACCTTGCGCGCGCGCCGGCGCTCGAGGATGCCGCGCTCCTCCTCGACGGTCGGGTAGCCGACCTTGAGCCGCATGAGGAACCGGTCGACCTGGGCCTCGGGGAGCGGGTAGGTTCCCTCGAGCTCGAGCGGGTTCTCGGTCGCGAGGACGAGGAACGGCCGCGGCAAGGGGTACGTCGACCGCTCGCTCGTCACCTGGTACTCCTGCATCGCCTCGAGGAGCGCCGACTGGACCTTCGGCGGAGCCCGGTTGATCTCGTCGGCGAGGAGGACGTTCGTGAAGAGCGGGCCCTGACGGAAGACGAACCCGGTCTTCCCGGCGTCCAGCACCTCGGCACCGGTGATGTCGTGCGGGAGCAGGTCGGCGGTGAACTGGATCCGCTGGAACTCGAGCTTCAGCGAACGGGCGAACGACTTCGCCATCAGCGTCTTCCCGAGCCCGGGGAGGTCCTCGATCAGGAGGTGGCCGTCGGCGATCAGGCCGACGAGCACCTGGTCGACCGCCTCGTCCCGCCCGACGATCGCGGTCTGGACCGATCCGCGGATCCTCTCGGCGAGGGCCCGGGCCTCCTCGGGGTTCATCGTCCGTCCCGGGCGGCGGGAGCCTCCCCCGCTATATTATCGTGGACGGCGGCCGCCGGGCGGTCGCCCGGCCTCGGTGTTCCCCCACCGTAACGACCCGCGTCATCGCAGGCGCTCGCCCTCTCGGAGGTCTGACCCCGGCCGGGGGTGTCGGACACCGGGGTTGTCCTCACGTCATCCTCGGCGGACGACCCGTCCGCATTGAGTCGAGAGGGACCCTTCGTCGGTACCCGGGCACGACCTGCGGTCGTACCGAAGTCGACAGCGTGCGCGCCACTATGAGGTTAGCGCCTCCTCCCGATCGAACCCGCGGGGCCGGGCGAGAAGGAACGCGACCGCGCCGATCGCGAGCACGAGCAGCCCCGCTGCGACGCCGACCGTCGCCGAGCCGGGCGGTAGCAGGAGCGCGCTCACCCACGACATCGCGACCGCGAGGGCGGGCAGAAGGAGGCCGGCGCCCGCCCGGCGGACCCCGCCCGCCGGTCGGTGGGGGTCGTCCGCCAGCCAGAGGAGGAACACGAGCCCGGCCGCCCCGGCCGCGAGCGCCGGAACGAGGCCGAGGGGCGACACGACGGCCGCCAGGCCGAGCCCGGCGAGGATCGGCACCGGGGCGAACGGGCGGGCCCCCGCCCCCGCGAACCGTCGGAGGACGACGCCGAGGCCGACGGCGACGAGCGTTCCCGCGAGGAGGAGCGCGCGGTCCCCGCCCGCGACTCCCGCGAAGACCCCCGCCGCGACCAGGAGTGTGGCGTCCGACGCCCCGCCGGCAAGTCGCCCCCGACCGCCGGGAGCCGTCGGCATCAATTGGCCCTCCGGGAGAGCGGGCGGCGCAGGAAGCTCACGAACCCGGCGAGCGACCAGTACTCCTCCCAGTCGATCGTCGGGGCATACCGCCAGGACTCGGCGAGCCGTTCCCGCCGCAACAGGCGCGCGAGCCGGGCCACGAGCGCCTCCTCCTCGTCGGAGAGCGTTCGCTGGGCCGCCGCGATCGGGATCGGGGACGGGCTCAGGACGACCACCGGGTACCCGCGCCGGCGCAGGAGCGGAACGAGGTCGGACGCCGGCTCGTCGGCGAGCGGAGAGAGGAGGAGCGTCGTCACGCCCGGGCGGAAGTACCGGGCCGCGGCGATCGCCCCGCGCTCCGACGGCGCCCGGACGGCCGCGAGGCGGGTCCCGAGCAGGCACGCGCGGACGCGTTGGACGTGCGCCTTCCCCATCCCCAGCGGTACGACGTCGAGGAACTCGCCGAAAACGGCGAGCCCGACCCGCGCCTTCTCGCGAAGGAACGACGAGGCGATCCCCGCCGCGGCCGCCCGCGAGATCCCGAGGAGCCGCTCGTCGAGCGCGGGCCCGAGCGAGGAGGGGCGGGCATCGAGGAAGAGGAGGACGTCACCGGTCCGGTCCGGCTCGTACTCGTTCGCGAGAAATTCGCCCGCGCGGGCGCTCGCTCGCCAGTTGATCCGTCGCGGCGGGTCGCTCGCGACCGCGGGACGTATCCCGTGGAACTCGCCGGCGGAACCGAGCCTCGGGGAACGGCTCTCGCCGGGGAGCAGCATCGTCCGCCGCAGCCGGACCGCCCCGATGCGGGTGACCTCCGGAGGGTACCGCTCGACGATCGTCGGGGACGCCTCGACTTCCACCGCTCGCTCGACGAGGCCCATCGGGTCCCGCCATCGGACCCGGACGGGGGGCACGACGACGATCGTCGGCTCGCGGACCTTCCAGGCACGCTCGAACGTGACGAGGGCCCCGGCGCGTCCCTCGCGCGGAGGTCGGGACTCGGTGAGCCCGGGCGGTCGGTCGCACTCGATGATCAGGTCGCCCGCGCGGCCGTCGGACCGAAGGGCGACCGACCCCCGGAAGAGCACGTCCGCGCCGTGGCCCTCCGCCCGGGCATCGACGCGGGCCGACGGAGCGCTCCTCGGCCCCGCGAAGGCGGCCGCCGGCGCCGCGAGCAGGAGCGGGAGCGCGAGGAAGAGCGGCGTAGGATTGCGCGCGGCCACCCCGAGGAGGAGGAACGCCGCTCCCGACGCCGCGAGCAGGAAGGCGAGGGGCCGCCACTCGAGCGGACCCGCGTCGGTCTCGGCCTCGCTCACGAGCGGGCCTCGAGCTCGTCGATCCGCCCGCGAACGTACTCGCGGAACTCGGATCCGGTGAGCCGGGCGAGCCGAGCCTGTTCCTCGGGGCGTCGTCCCGCGAAGGCGGGGTTCGGTCCGGTCCGCTCGTAGTTGTCGAGCAGCGATACGATCAGCTCCCGACCGACGCGCCCCGTGCGGAACGCGGTCCGGATGCGGTCCACCCCGCTGGAGGAGCGCAGGGGGACCGGCGGATGCCCCCGCCGCGTGACGGACGGCACGCTCTCGACGAAGAGGAGCGCCGCGGCCGCGACCGCGACGGTCGCCGCCGGGAGCGCGAGCGCGACGTTCGTGCCCGCCCACACGGCGACCCCGGTGGCGACGGCCGCGACCGCCCCCGCGAACGCCGTGAGCGGACGGTTCACGCGACCTCCTGGCTCCGCTCGAGGTCGGCCGTCGCCCGCCGCACCGCCTCCGCCGCGCGGTCCGCCGACTCGAGTCCGAGGGGGTGCGAGGAGTAGCGGGCCTCCTCGAACAGCCGGGTCAGCTCCGTGGCGACCTCGGTGCGGATCCCGAGCCGCACGAGGTGCTGGACGCGGATCTCCTCCGGAGTGAACGGGTCGATCTGCGCGACGTAGCGGCCGAGCCGCTCGAGGAGATCGGCGTAGAGCCGTTCGATCACTTCGCGCGGCCCGAGGCCTAGGTCGAGGTCGCGCGACGCGCGGGCGAACGCGACCCGCACCTCCTCGGCGGTCGG
>JAJZGO010000006.1 GCA_021798415.1 Thermoplasmata archaeon
ATCTGACGTGTTCTCGACCCCGCCGAGGAGGTCGAAGTACTTCTGGAGCTGGGGGGAGAGCGGCACGACCGGGGCGGGCGGCGGCGGGGGCGGCGGGAGCGGCATCGGCGCCCGGGGCGGCGGGGGTCCGCGGTCGCGATCGTCCCGTCGGTCGTCGCGACGGCCGGACGGCACGGGCGGGCGCTCCTCGCGCCGCTCGGGGCGGCCTCCGCCGCCGCCCTCGCCGCGCTCCTCGCGCGGCTCGCGCGTCGCGCCCGTCGACTCGAACCCGCTCATCTCGAGGTACTGGTTGATCGGGATCTTGTTGCGCAGGCACTTCAGAAGCTGTTTCTGCGTGAGCTCCTCGACCTCGCTGCCGCGGGGGGCCCGGGCGACGAAGTCGATGTCCATCGTCTGGAGCATCTCGCGCAGGATCAGTTCGCCCGCGCGGTCCCCGTCCGTGAAGACGGTGACGGTCTTCCCGCGCGAGAGGTCCTTCACCGTCTGGGGGACGCTCGTCCCTTCGACGGCGATGACGTTCTTGATCCCGCACCGGAGCAGGTTCAGCACGTCGGAACGGCCCTCGACGACGATGAGGGCGTCCGCGTTGTCGATGTTCGGACCGGACGGGAGGTGTTCCGCACCGTAGGTCGTGATCTCTTCGACCTGGAAGGCCTTGCGGACCGCCTCGGTGAGGTCGACGCCGACGCCCTTCGACTCCTCCTGGAGGCGGGCGAGGATCTCCTTCGCGCGCTCGACGACCTTCTGGCGCTTCGAGACGCGGATGTCGTTGACGCTGATCACCTCGATCTTCGCCCGGCACGGACCGATACGGTCGACGGTCTCGAGGCCCGAGGCGAGGATCGCGGTCTCGACCTGGTCGAGGGACGAGGGGATGATGACCTCCCCCTCGCTCTTTCCCTTGCGGCTGTCGATCTCGACCTCGATCCGGCCGATGCGGCCGGACTTCTGGAGGTCGCGGAGGTCGAGCTCGTCTCCGAGCAGACCCTCGGTCTGGCCGAAGACGGCGCCGACGACGTCGGGCTTGTCGATGACGCCTTCGGCGGCGATGCGGGCGCGAATCTCATACTTGGCGGCGCTGGGGTCGTTCGTCATGGTGTCGTTTCCTTGAGCGGAGCGCGCCCTCGGGCGGGTGCCGTGCGGGGAAAAAGGTCAGGCGGACCCGACGGCGCCGGGCGATACGCGGAGATTACGACAGGGAAGTGGGCGGAACATGAGTCGTGATTCCGGATCCCCCGGGCGCCGTCGGGAGTCGTCCTCCTTCGGTCCCTTGAGGGTGCTGTCCGACCGGCAACAGCCGGAGAAGCTATTTAAGGGGAGCCCCGCGGCCGGGCCCCTCGGTCGGGCCGCACCGCGCGACGCCCGGACGCCGGGAGAACCGTGCCGTTCCGCCGATACAGTCTTTATATCGGTCCCCTCTACGCCGCCCCGGAGATCCTCCAATGCCCCGTCGAACTGCTCGCAAGGTGGCTGTCGCGTCCGTTCCCGAGCCCCACACGCCGGCCCCGGAGCCGCCGCTCGCGGACGACGATTTCGTGTCGAGCCTCAAGAACGAGCTCGCGAGGACCCAGGAGAGCGCGGGGGCGAAGACCGGCGAGGACCTGACGCACCGCGCCGACATCAACAAACGTCTCCTCCAGGACCTCTGGGAGGTCCACAACCAATTCGAGGACGTCAGCGTCCATCTCACGATCGACCCGTCGCAGACCCTCTTCGCGACGTTCGCCGAGTACCCGACCAAGTGGACGTTCAAGGAGAACTTCGACTTCGGGGCCGTCAAGACGATCGAGCTCGGTGACCGCGCCGCCGGATGGGTCGGTTTCACGCTGCGCTTCTGGTACTACCGGACCCCCGAGGGCCGTTCGCGGCTCCGTGGGATCTTCGAGTGGTGCGACGGGGAGAGCTACCACCGCTACTCGGGCTGGATGCGGATGATGAGCCAGGCGGTCCTGTTCGACGCCGCGGAGGACGAGGTCAAGATCTCCGAGCTCCACCGGGTCCTCAAGGACGTCGTCGTCCAGTGGTACTCCGCCCACCTCGAGCGGACCCCCGAGGCGTTCGTCGCCCATCTGAAGCAAGGCTATCCGAAAGGGGCGTCGTACGCGAAGGAATCCTACCGGTAGCGGCTTCACCGTTCGCCGGTTCGGGGCGGCGGTCCGCTAGTTGAAATAACCCGGCACTCCTCAGGCCGCGCGGGGCCGCCGGTTCCTCCCGTCGTGGGGTTCGGGGCGCTCGTGGAACACGGAATGGACGGCGACCTGCGCGAGGACCTCGTCCACTTCTTCGAGGAGCACCACAAGCTCGTCGAGTCGGCCGCCCTCCAGCTCCTGCTCGCGGACGGGCATCCGATGGTCGTCTCGCGCGAGCTCGTCGAGCGGTCGGAGGCGGCGAGCCCGTTCGTCACCCGCGAGATGGTCGAGGCCGCGCTCGCACGCCGCGCCCCGCCCCGAACCGGGCCGCTGCGCGCCGTCCCGGACCGGCCGGTACCCCCCCGGCCCTCGTTCGAGCTGTTGCGCGAAGGGTTCAGCGGCCCGCCGGTCGCGGCTCAGCCGCTCGCGGCCTACGAGGCGCTCTTCCGCTCCCGGTTCCGCGCGCTCGCCCGGATGTTGCGCGGCCGGCCCGTGCTCGGCAACCTACGGCCGATCCGGGAGCTTCGGGCCTCGGAGGGGTTCGCCTCGGTCATCGGCATGGTGCGCCAGGTCCGCGAGACCCCGCAGCGCCACCACCTGATCGTGACGGTCGACGACGAGAGCGGTTCCCTCGAGGTGCTCGTCCCGAAGGACTCCCCCGGCTCTCGCGTGCCGTTCCTCCCGGACGAGGTGATCGGTGTGCGGCTCCAGTTCGGCAAGGAGCCCGGACGCCTTCCGCGCGCGGTCTCGGTGGAGCGCCCGGACGTTCCCCCGAACCGGTCGCCCGGCCGGTCGGTCGGACCGCGCCGCGCGATCTTCCTCTCCGACCTTCACATCGGCAGCCGTTCGTTCCTCGCCGAACCGTGGGGCCAGCTCGTGGACTTCCTGCGCGGCCGGGGCGCGCACCCCGAGCTCGCCGCCACGATCGAGCACGTCGTGATCGCGGGCGACCTCGTCGACGGGATCGGCGTCTACCCCCGGCAGGAGCGCGACCTCGCGATCTCCGACGTCGTCGAGCAGTACGCCGAGCTCGGTCGACGGCTCTCGGAGCTCCCCGACCGGCTCACGGTCGTCGTGATCCCCGGCAACCACGATGCGGTCTGTCCGGCGGAGCCGCAGCCGGCGCTGCCGAACGCGCTGCGCGTCGGCCTCCCCTCGAACGTCCGGGTCCTCTCGAACCCCTCCACGTTCGCCCTCGACGGGGCCGTGATCGAAGCGTATCACGGCCGGAGCTTCGACGACCTGATCCCGGCGATCCCGGGCGCGAGCTACGCCCGGCCGACCGAGGTGATGAAGCGGATGCTCCAGATGCGCCACCTCGCGCCGATCTACGGCGACCGGACCCCGCTCGCCCCGCTCCCGTACGACGGGCTCGTCATCGACCCGGCGCCCGACATCCTCGTGACCGGCCACGCGCACACCTACGGCGTCGACCGCTATCGCGGGGTCCTCCTCCTGAACGCATCGACCTGGCAGGCCGAGACCGAGTACCAGCGGATGCGCAACATCTCGCCCGTCCCCGCCCGCGCCGCGGTCGTCGACCTCTCCAGCCTCGCCCTCGCGACCGTCGACTTCTCGCGGTCCGAGCCGTCCTTCGAGGGGGCGCCGACGTGAGCCCGTACCCGCTCGAGGAGGCCCGGGCGCTCGGTCCGATGCGCCTCGTGCTCACGACGTACCCCACCGAGGCGGACGCGCGGGCGGCCGTGGAGGCGGTCCTCGACCGCCGCCTCGCCGCGTGCGCGAACTTTTGGCCCACCGGTTCGCGCTACTGGTGGAAGGGCTCGCTCGAGTCGGCCAGCGAGGTCCTGGTCGTCTACAAGACGGTCCCGAAGCGCGTCGGCGCGCTCTTTGCCTTCGTGAAGGCATCCCACCCCTACGACGTGCCGGAGGTCCTCGAGGTCGACGTCCCCCGCGTCGACCCGGGGTACCTCCGCTACCTCGGGCGGACGCTCGACCCGGCGGGCTCCTCGGCCCGACGTACCGGCCGCGTCAGGCGTCCGGGAGGACCGCGAGGCCGGGGAGCTCGAGCCCCTGCACGAACTCGAGCGCGGCACCGCCCCCGGTCGAGACGAACCGGAACGCTCCCGCGACGCCGAGGTCGTTGAGGATGCGGGCCGAGTCGCCGCCCGCCGCGACGTGGTAGCCGGGGACCGACGCGAGCCCCGAAAGGACGTCGCGCGTGCCCGCGCGGAAGCGGGGGTCCTCGGCCCGGCCGAGGGGACCGTTCCAGAAGACCGTCCGGCTCGGGGCGAGCCGCTCGAGGAACCGAGCGCGCGTCGCGGGCCCGATGTCGAACGCGGAGGCGTCCGGGGGCAGCCCGTCGACGGGGTAGACCTCGGGCTCTTCGTGGCCGGCGCGCGTGACGACGAGGTCGGTCGGGAGCACGACTTCGACGGCCGACTCCTTCGCCTCGCGGAAGAACTCGGTGACGTCCCCGGCGAGCGCGGGGTCGACGGGCGAGACGCCGAGCGAGCCGCCGCGCGCGGCGAGGAACGGGAAGGCGAGCGCCCCGCCGATCAGGAGCGTGTCGACGCGGCCGAAGAAGCTCCTCAGGAGCGGGAGCTTGTCGGCCACCTTCGCGCCGCCGACGAGCGCCGCGTACGGGCGCTCGGGCCGCTCGAGGAGCCGCGAGAGCTCCCGGACCTCGCGCTCGACGAGGAGGCCCGCGAACGACGGGAGCCGCTTCGGGATCCCGACCGTGGAGGCGTGGGCTCGGTGGACCGTGCCGAACGCGTCCTCGATGAACAGTTCGCCGAGGTGGGCGAGCTGGGCCGCGAACGCGGGGTCGTTCGCCTCCTCGCCCGGATGGAACCGCAGGTTCTCGAGCAGGAGGAACTGGCCGTTCTCGAGCCGGGCAGCGAGCTCGAGCGCCTTCATGCCGACGATGTCGTCGGCGACCGGGACCGGCTGGCCCAGCAGGGCGCTCAGCCGGTGCGCGACCGGCCGAAGCGAGAATCGCGGGTCCCGGTGACCGCCCGGCCGCCCCAGGTGGGAGAGGAGGATCGCGCGCGCCCCGGCGGCCCGCAAGTGGTTGAGGGTCGGCAGCGCCTCGACGATCCGTCGGTCGTCCGCCACCTCGCCGTTCGGTCCCTGGGGGACGTTGAAGTCGACGCGGACGAGCACCCGGCGCCCGTGCACGGGCGCCGAGCCGATCCCGCGTTTCGCGGCCATGCCGGCCCGACGGAGGGTGCGAAGCTAAGAGGGTTGTGGCGCGGAGGTCGTGCGGCGCGTCCGCCGGCGGACCTCCTCGACAATCGCCCTCGTCCGCGGGAGGTCGACGCCGCGGGCGGCCGCGATGCGGACGATCTCGCCCGAGATCGACTCGATCTCCGTCGGGCGTCCGCGCTCGAGGTCCTGGAGCATGCTCGAGCGATTGGCGGCGGTCGCGCGCGCGACGCGCTCGAAGTCCCGGACGCTCTCCTCTTCGGAGAAGTCGTGGCCGGCGAGGGCCGCCGCCCGTCGAGCCTCGGCGAGCAGGGCGAGCGCCTCCGCCCGCTCCGGGCCTTCGAGCAGGCGGCCGTTCTCCACCCCATGCGTCGCGGTGACGGGGTTGATCGCGGCGTTGACGAGCGCCTTGCGCCAGACCTCCCGCTCGAACCGGGGGACGGCGCGGACGAGAAGGCCCGCGTCGGTGAGGAGCCGCGCAAAGAAGCGCAGGACGGCGGCGCTCTCCGGCCGCTCCTCGGGGACCGGGAGCAGGACCTCGCCTTCGCCCGCGGCCCGCACGACCCCCGGCCGCACCCACGTGGCCGGCACGGAGTGGACGGCCCGCACGGCCCACGCGGCGGGGGCCGTCCATCCGCCCGCGGCGAGGGCGGCGTGGGCCGTCGGTTCGATGCCGAGCCCGTTCTGGGTGAGAAGGGTCGGGACCGGCCGAGGGATCGCCCGCGCGAGCTCGGTCGCCGCGCGCTCGAGGTCGAACGTCTTGACCGTGAGGAGCACCGCCTCGGCCTCGGTACCCGCCGCGAGCTCGGTCTCGGCCCTCAGCCGGAACGTCTCGGGCGTGGGGCCGAGCACCGTGAGGCCGTTCGCCCGGATCGCCGCCACGTGGTCGGCCCGCCCGACGAGCTCGACCGACCGGCCGCAGCGGACGAGACGGGCGGCGAACAGGCTGCCGACGGCCCCCCCGCCCAGGACCACGACCGTCACGGGGGCCCCGCTAGCCGAGCTTGCGGACGAGCTCGGAGAGCCCGGGGCTCCGGCCCAGGTCCTGGCGCAGAAGCTCGAGCAACCCTTCGTAGTAGTGGACCTGCTCGCGGGCCTGCCGGATCTTGAGGGTGAGGTACTCCTCCTCCCGGGCGAGGCGGAGCATCTCGGCCGAGAGCTCCCGCTGCGCCGCGATGAGCGCCGCTTGCCTATCGGGGAGGAGCGCTTCGCGTGGCACCGGTCACCTCCGCCCGCATCCGGGTCCGAGAGAGGTCGAGGATCGCATCCGCGGTCGCGCGGAGCCGATTCAACTCCTTCTTGACGCGTCGCAGCCGCTGGGCGGTCCGGCGGCGCCGCTCTCGGACCTCCCCGAGCGACCGCTCGAGGAGCTCCATGCGATGTCGCCACTTGTCCCGTTCCTGGACGCTCAGCAGGATCGTGTCGACCTGGACCATCCTCCCGCCGACCGGCGATGTCGGGAATAGAGCTTTCGGCCGACCCGTGGGGCGGGTTCGGTGGCGGGGGGAGGACGAGATTTAAACTCGGGGCCGGTGAGGAGCGCCGGGACTGAGGAAACGATGGGGGCGCTCAACAAGGTCGTGGTGCTCGGAGCCGGGAACATCGGTGGATCGCTCGCGCAGCGGCTCGCCGAGATGGGGATCGCCCGCGAGGTCACCCTGATCGATATCGTCGAAGGTCTGCCGCAGGGCAAGGCCCTCGACATCCAAGAATCGGCCCCTATCCTCGGCTTCTCGACCCGAGTGACCGGGACGAACTCCCTGGAGGGGCTCCGCGGCGCCGACGTGGTCGTCGAGACGGCGGGGCTCGCGCGCAAGCCCGGGATGAGCCGCTCCGACCTCCTCGAGAAGAACGCGGCGATCGTGAAGAGCCACGCGGAGGCGGTCCGCGCCCACGCGCCGAACGCGATCGCGGTCGTCGTGACGAACCCGGTCGACGTGATGACGTACTACTTCCGGCGGGCGAGCGGGATGCCGAGCGCCCGGGTCTTCGGAGAGTCGGGAACGCTCGACACCGCCCGGTTCCGTTGGTTCGTGGCCGACGCGCTCGGCGTCGCTCCCCGGGACGTCACCGGTTTCGTCCTCGGCACCCACGGCGACACGATGGTCCCGCTGCTCTCGCTCACGAGCGTCTCGGGCGTCCCGCTCACCAAGCTCCTGCCCGCCGAACGCCTCGCGGCGATCGTCGAGCGCACCAAGAAGGGCGGCGGGGAGATCGTCGACCTCCTCAAGACCGGCAGCGCCTTCTACGCCCCCTCCGCGAGCCAGGCCGAGCTCGTCCGCGCGATCGCGAACGACGAGCACCGCCTCCTGCCCGCCTCGGCGTACCTGGACGGAGCGTTCGGCGCCAAGGATGTCTACATCGGGGTGCCGATCGTGCTCGGCCGGGCCGGCGTCGAGCGGGTCGTAGAGGTCGACGTGAGCGCGGGGGAACGGGCGGCGTTCGAGGCGAGCGTTGCGGCCGTAAAGGCCGACCTCGCGATCCTCGCGAAGCTTCCGCCGTAGGGAGGCGACGAACGATGCCCGAGCCCGCGTCGGACCGACCGACCGTCCCCTCCGCGGTGACGGCCGTCGAGATCAAGCGCCGGCTCGGGACTCTCCGCTACGCGACGGACGCAAAGGAGCACGCCCACATCACGGTGAAGCCCGAGATCTGCGCGCGCTGCCCGCACTCCTTCTGCACGTTCGTCTGCCCCGCGAAATGCTACGAGAGGATCGAGGGGCGCCTCGTCTTCCGGTACGAGGATTGCGTCGAGTGCGGGGCGTGCGACATCGCTTGCGACCAGGGGTCCGTGACGTGGACCCTCCCCCGCGGCCCGTACGGGGTCCGCTACGCCTACGGGTAGTCCGGGCGACGTACGGCCTTTCGGCGAACGTCCCGTCAACTTCATCCGCCGGGGCGGGCAGGTACTTCCCGCGGCATGCCGGAGCCATCCCGACCCGGACCCCCTCGACCGCGCCTCGCCGGCCCGACGTCGATCGTCGTCTGGGGCCCGAACCGGGCCCTGCTCGCACGGACGGCGCTCGCCCTCGCCCGGGCGGCGGGAACCGAGCTTTTCTGGTTCGAGGTCCGCGACGGGGACCCCTCGGGGGCCGTCGAGGAGCTCGCCGAGCTCGCCCGGCTCGACCCGTCCCACGCGTTCGGGGTCGCCCCGGGGGACGTCGCGCCCGACGCTCGCGCGAACCACCCGGGGCGGTGGTCGATCGTCGCGGACTCCCCGTCGAGCGCCGACGCCGCGTCCCTCCGCATGCTCCTCCTCATGCCGCCGCGCCTGCGGGAGGTCGTCATGGACCGGGATCCGGAGGCGCCGCCCGCGACCCTCGTGGTGTCGAACGCGGACCGGGCGGCCGAGTTCTACTCGGCCGAGCCGGGGACGTTCGCCGACGGGATCCGGATGCTCAACCGGCTCGGCCTCACGCTCCTCGTCACGACGGGGCGACGGCCCCGCCCGAACGTCGGCGATTTCTCGGTCGTTTTCGAGGTCTCGGAGGCGCCCGGAGGGCCGGCGGCGAGCGTCGTCTGCGAGGCGGGCGACCCCACGCTCGGCCCCGCGTTCGTCCCGGGGGCCCGCACGCTCCTTCCCGCGTTCCTCGACTCCCTCGGCCCGGCGTTCTCACCTTCCAGTCAAGGCGCACCTTAAAACCCCGGCCCGAGGCTCGGGACGGGCGGAGCAGCCCGTACGACGGCCACCCCCCCATCCTCCGAACTCCCGCTGCTCTTTCCGTACCGACCCCGGCCCGGCCAGGACTCGATCCTCCGGGCGGTCTCCGACCTCACCGACCGGGGCGGCCCGCTGCTCGTCCACGCCCCGACGGGGAGCGGAAAGACGGTCGCCGTCCTGGCCCCGCTCATCGAGCACGCCGAAGCGGCGGACCACAAGGTCCTCTACCTCGTCCGGACCCACTCCCAGGAGGTCCAGGTCCTTCACGAAGTGCGGACGATCGCGCACCGCCTGGAGCGGCCGATCCTCGCGCTCGGGCTCCAGGGCCGCGCCCGTCGGTGCTTCCTCCTCGAGAACGTCGCCGAGATCAAAGGCGCCACAGCGGAGGAGCACGGAAAGCTGTGCGCCGACCGCAAGCGGGCGACCGAGCGCGCCATGCGCGGGGAAGCGCCGGTCGAGGCTCCTCCCGAGCTCCCCGAGGGAGGGGAGATCGACCTCACGGACCTCGACGGCTGCCCGTACTACGCGCGCGTCCTGCAGTCCGACCTCGATGGCCTGGTCGAGCGGCTGAGCGCGAAGCTGCCCGCGCCCCACGAGTTCGAGGCGTACTGCCGAGAGGAGAACCTGTGCGCCTACGAGCTCTCGAAGCGTCTCGTGCCGCACGCCCGGGTCGTGACCGCCCCGTATGCCTTCTTCTTCCACCCGCAGATCCGCCGCGCGCTCTTCGCGTGGCTCGGGGTCGAGCCGAACCGGATCGACCTCGTCGTCGACGAGGCGCACAACCTCCCGAGCCACCTGCGCGAGCTGACGACCGTCGCGCTCCCCCAGGAGTCGGTGCGCCGCGCCCGGGCCGAGGTCGCCGAGCGGGGGGACTTCCAGTTGCCCGACGGACCGAGCGCGAGCCGGTTCCTCGACCTGGTCGGCGCCGCCGTCGAGGAGCTCATCCACGCGCTGGCGCGCGACGACGACGCGGTCCTCCCCCCGTCGGTCTTCGAGGACGCGCTCCTCACGGCCCTCGGCGGCACCTCCCACCGCCTCGACACCTGGCTCGGCGCGCTCGCGACGTGGGGCGAGAACCTGCGCGACGAGCGGCGCCGGGAACGACGGCTGCCGCGCTCGTGGGTCCACACGGTCGCGCTCACGCTCCTCTCCTGGCCTCAGCTCGAGGCTCCGGGGTACGTGAAGGTCGCGACCCGCCTGCCGCGGCCGGCGCTCGAGGCGTACGCGCTCGACGCCTCCGCCGCCGCGCGTCCGATCCTCGACGTGCACCTCTCGGTCCACATGTCGGGGACCCTCGCGCCGCTCGAGGAATACCGCGACTCCCTCGGGCTCGGTCCGAAGGCCCGGCTCCTCGAGGTCCCGTCGCACTTCCCGCCCGAGAACCGGAAGTTCCTCTTTGACCCGTCGGTGACGACACGCTTCGAGGAGCTGAAGCACGACCCCCGGGCGATCCAGCGGCTCGCCGACCGCCTGGCCGAGGTGCTCCAGACGCTGCCCGTGAAGACCGCGGTGTTCTTCCCGAGCTTCGATCTGATGCAGCGCGTCCTCGACGCGGGCCTCCAGACCCAATTGCCGGGGAACGTCTTCATCGAGTACAGCAAGCTCCCCAGCGGCGACCTCTGGCGCTCGATCGAGGGGTGGAAGAAGGACCCGGAGGGGACGATCCTCCTCGGGGTCGCAGGCGGGCGACTCTCCGAGGGGATCGACTATCCCGACGAGGAGCTCGAGGCGGTCGTCCTCGTGGGCATTCCGTACCCGCGGCCGACCGCGAAGCGCGAGGCGCTGCGCCGCTACCTCGACTCGACGGTCGGCAAGGGCTGGGAGTACACCGTCGAAGCGCCCGCCCAGCGGGCGATCGTCCAGGCGTGCGGGCGCATGATCCGCTCCGAGCACGACCGCGGCATCGCGATCGTCCTCGACCGCCGGGCGACGGCGTTCGCCTCCAGCCTGCCCGGTCTCGCTCCTGTCGAAGACCTCGCCCGCGTGACCCAACAGTTCTATGGGCGCCGGGCCCGCTGGTCGTCGACCGCGAGCCGATCGCCGGGCGGCCCCCCCGCGCCCGGGTCCCCCGCCGCCGGCCCCTGAGCGCCGGGCGCGAGCGCGTCGTCCGCGGCGTCGGGGTCGAGAGTACCGGGTGGTTCGGGTCAGCGAGGAGCTCTACATCGGCGGGGCGGCCACCACGCCCGTCGTTCCGGGCCCTTCCACAGCCCCCGGAACGGGCGACACCGACCCGTGCGCGAGGAGCGGCGGCGCCGTGGGAGCGCGGCGGAACCGACCGCGGCCGCTGATCCCGGAGTTGCGGCCGTCGGGACGCTGACCCGGAAGGTCTCCCCCGCGCGGAAGCCGCCGTACGTTCCCAATCCGCACGCACCACCGAAGGTAGGTCAGCGGGGGCGGGATCGCGATGGGGTGGCACGTCGGTCCGCGTGACGCCCGGACGAGCGGGGACCGCGCGCGGTCCCCGGAGTCGTCCGTGACGGAGCCGGCCACGGCGTAGCGGGCAACATCGTGGACCGACCCCGATACCTCCGGACGCTCGAGGTCGAGGGCGGTGTTCAGGACAGCGACCCCGCCGTCGAGCACTGAACGACCGAATCCGCGCGGGAGAGGCGGCGGCTGCTCCAGGCGAGGGCGGCAAGCGAGAGGGGGAAGGAGAGCAGCATGAGCGGCACCGAGTACGCGGCCCACGCGACCAGGAGTCCGGCGCCCGCGGTCCCCGCGAGGAGGTTCGCAAGGAGGATCGTCCCGCAGCTCGGGCAATTGACGAGGAGCGCGCTCACGGTGCCGACCGAGGCGCCGCCGACCGCTGTGGGGCCCGACCCTCGTCGGCTCAGGAGGGCCGTCGCCATCGCGACGTTCATCGAGAACAACAGGGTCGCGAGGAAGACCGTCACCATCACGATCGGGTACGTAACGAGCTCGAACGAAGGGGCGACGATGAGGATCGCCGCCGGCGTTTCGCCGACCGGGCCGCAGCAGAGCACGTTCTGGGCCGAGGGGTAGGCGCTCGCCCAGATCCCCGGCCCGCCGCTCGACCAGCCGTAGACGCTCAGGAAGGCGCCGACCAAGAGCACGTAGGCCGCCGCCGAGATCGCCATCGTGCGGCGCTCGCGTCGTCCGGCGAGGGCGTCCGCGATCGACCGCCTCACGGTTCCCGGAGCGCGACCGCGCCAGACGCCGAGGAGCGTCCGCCATGACCAGAGGACGAGGACGGCCCCCAATGTGATGGAGGCGAAGACGAGCGCTCCCACGAGAGCCCACGAGGCCTGGGCGCCGGCCGCGAGCGGACCGACGTCCGACCAGTTGCCGGGGTAGAGCGTCATCGGCCCGAAGAGGAGCGCGAACCCGACCGCGAACCGGCGGTAGGCGCGCCGTTCGCCCGTCCGCAGACCGTCGTCGGAGTCCATGGGACCTAGAGGCCGGCACGCAGGACCGAGCCTCGCCTTTTCCCCGCGTCGTTCGTACGACGCGTCGCGCCCTCTCCAGCGCTTCCCGCGCGGGGGGAGGCTGCCCGAGACCGCGGGCGTCCGATCGTTCGCCCGGGGACGGGACGGGGGCGGCGACGGGTTCGTCCGGCAGTCGTATAAGGTCGGCCCGCGATGGCCGGGAGATGGTCGATGTCGCGACGGTCGACCGGTGGTTCGGCCTCCTCACGCTCCGGGAAAGCCGCCGGTTCGTCCGGGCGCGGTTCGGCCGCCTCGTGGCCGGAGGCATCGCCGTCGCCTTCGCGGTCGCCTCGATGCTCGTGAGCGGCATGCTCGCGATCTACGCGCGCCCGGCCGACCTGCCGTCGCAGGTCGTCGTCCTCTGGGGCAATCCCCTGGGGGTCGACCCATGGAACTATCCCGCGATCCTCGCGACCGGACCGTGGGGGGTCCTCTCGCTGCCGTTCCTTGCGACCGTCACGATGGTCCTCGTATCGGCGGGCGTCGGGCTCGGCGCCGCCGTGAGCGCGTTGCTCCTCGTCCCGCTCCTTCGGAATAGGCGCCGCGCCCGTCGGGACGTCGTGTCGGCCTCGACGATCGGCGCGACCCCGACGATCGCGGGCCTCGGACTCCTCGGGGCCTGCTGCTGCACGAGCTGCCTCACGACCGCGAGCGTGCCCCTGATCGCGGCCGCCTCCGGCGCCTCTCTCTCGTCCCTCCTGCTGAACGACTGGTACGTGAACGTCTTCCAGGTCGCGATCGTCTTCCTCGCGCTCGTCGCCCAGGAGAGGGCGCTCGTGCGCGCGACGTCGGGGTGCCCGACGGCGCCCCCCTCGTCCCGACGGCTCGTCGGGAGCATCGTCCTGCGCGTCCTCCTGTTCGTGGCGGGGGTCACTTGGTCGCTGGCGATGTTCGTCGAGTGGGGGTCCGTCTCCCCCGCCAGCGCCGGTCTCGCGACGTGGTACCACTGGATCGTCGAGCACCAGCTTCTGAGCCTGACCGCGGTCGCCGCGGCGATCTTCCCGGACGAGTTCGTTCGCGGTGTGCGCCGGATCGTCTCCCGTTCCGGCGGGTGGTTCCTGCGCGGACCGCTGCTCGTCGGTGCCGTCACGTGGGGGCTCTGGGTTCCGCCTTCGCTCGCGTCCCTCGGGCTCGGCGGACTCCTCAACGAACTCTTCGGCTACCTCGCGCTTCCGTCGAGCTGGGGCGCGGTACCCCCCGACGCTCCGCTCGGCGCCGCGCTCCTCTTTCACTGGGTCTTCCAGCACGCCCTGCTCTCGGGATTCGGACTGGTCCTCGCCCTCCGCCCCCGCCTCGCCCTCGCACCGCTCGAATGGTCGATCGGCGTTCCCGTCGCGGCCGGTGGGGTCCCGTCGGGGACCGACCGTCCGCGTCCGACGCCGAGCTCGCCGGCCGGCTGAGGAACTCGGACCATCAAGTCCCGACGCGGGGCCGTCGTGCGTGGGCGGGCGGTCGGAAAACGTGGGACGCCTCACCCGACCTCACCCCCGCCCGGCCCGCGGGTCGTCCGCCATAAGAGGTATGAACTTGCGCGGGCGCTTCCCCCGCGGATGATCATTACCCGGACCCCCCTGCGGATCAGCTTCGCGGGAGGCGGGACGGACCTTCCGTCGTTCTACCGGGTGTACGGCGGAGGCGCGGTGACGAGCGCCGCGATCGACCGCTACATCCACGTCCTCGTGAACGACAAGTTCGACCGCTCGATCCGCGTCGCCTACTCTCGGACGGAGAACGTCGAGCGGCTCGACGACCTCCAGCACGGGCTCGTCCGGGAAGCGATGCGAATGGTCGACCTCAAGGAGTCGATCGAGATCCACACGATCGCCGATATCCCCTCGGAAGGCACCGGGCTCGGGTCGTCCTCGACGCTGACGGTCGGTCTCTTGAACGCCCTCTACGCGCAACGGGGGATGCTGCGGGACCCGGCCGAGCTCGCGGAGGAGGCGTGTCGGATCGAGATCGATCGCCTCGGTGGTGCCCTCGGCAAGCAGGACCAGTACATCGCCGCGTTCGGCGGGGTCCAGTACCTGGACTTCCACGAGGACGGCTCGGTGCGCGCGTCCCCGATCCCGCTCGCCACGACCGACCGCGAGGCGCTCAGCGATCGCCTGTCGTTGTTCTACACGGGGATCACCCGCAAGGCGGAGGGGATCCTCAAGGAACAGAGCGCCCGGACCGAGTCGAACCGGGACGCGCTCCTGCGGATGCGCGACCTCGCGGGGACCGCACGGTCCGCGATCGTTCAACGCGACTGGGAGCGGCTCGGGGCGGTCTTGGACGAGGGCTGGCAGCTCAAGCGGAACCTCTCGCCCGGGATCTCGAACACCGAGATCGACCAGCGGTACGCGGCCGCGCGGGCCGCGGGGGCGTGGGGCGGCAAGATCACGGGCGCCGGCGGAGGGGGCTTCCTGCTCCTCCTCCACCCACCCGAGCAGAGTCGTCAAATAGCGGACGCCGTCTCGCCGCTCCAGCGCCTTCCCGTGAGGATCACGCCCGAGGGATCGCGGATTCTTTTCGTGGGACGATGAGCGGACTTCCGACCCTGGCACCGTACCTGAAGCGGTACACCGAGGAGACGCGCGCCGCCCTCGAAGCCCCGTACCTCCTCGCGGCCCTCGAGCGGATCGTTCCGATCCTCCTCGACGCCCGCGCGAAGGACCGGACGATCTTCTTCTTCGGCAACGGGGGCAGCGCATCGACCGCCTCGCACTTCGTGACCGACATCGCGAAGGTCGCGGGCGGGACCGGGCCGCGGGGGAAGGGGCGGCGGTTCCGCTGCCTCGCTTTGAACGACAACGTCCCGAGCGTGACCGCGTGGGCGAACGACCTCGACTATTCGACGATCTTCGCGGGACCGCTGCGCTCGCTCGCGGAGCCGGGCGACGTCGCCGTCGCGATCTCGGGGAGCGGCAACTCCCCGAACGTCCTCGAAGCGGTCCGGGCCGCCCGCGCCATGGGGCTCACGACCATCGGGCTCACGGGGATCGGGGGCGGGAAGCTGAAGGACCTCGTCGACGTGGCGCTCGTCGTCCCGTCGAACAGCATGCAGCACACGGAGGACGTCCACCTCGTCGTCCTCCACCTGCTCACGGCCTACCTGCGCGACGAGCAGGCCGTCGGCGACCGATGATCGTGCGCGTCCGCGACTACATGGTGCTCGAGGTCGAGCACCTGAACCAGACGGCCACGATCCGCGACGCGATCGCGCGCCTGTCGCGCAGCCGCCACCACGGCCTCCCCGTGACCGACGCGCAGGGTCGCCTGGTGGGGTTCGTGAGCGCCAAGGAGCTCCTCCGTCACTCGAGCGAGGGCGAGACCCCGATCTCCCGGATCATCCGACCCGGCACGTACACCGCCTACCCCGACACGGGGCTCGACGACGCCGCGCGGATCATGTTCCGATTCGGCCTTCGCGACCTTCCGATCATCGACGAAGGCGGCCGCCTCTGCGGCATCCTCTCGAACCTCGACGTCGTCCGCTCCCACTTCGAGCGGGCGTCGCCCGCGAAGGCGGACACGCTGAAGCATCTCCTCTCCGAGCGCTACGGGATGCCGTTCTCGTTCCACCGCGGGCTCGTGCCGATCGACCGCCTCACCCCGACGCAGTGGAAGGTCTTCGAGGACGAGCTCGAGGGCCGACGCTACGAGCTCGAGCGCGGGTTCGCCGAACCGGTGCTCGTGCTCGAGAAGGGCGACGCCTGGATCCTCGTCGACGGGCACCACCGGGCGCTCGCCGCCCGGGAAATGGGCCTCACGCAGCTGCAGGCGTTCGTTTTGACGTGCGACCGACCCGAGGAGTTCGCCCGTAAGGAGACGGGGTTCGAGCGGCTCGCGCGCGACCACCACCTGCGGAGCGTGGCCGATATCGAGATCGACCGGTCGAGCCACCACCCGCTGATCGAGGTGACGACGCAGCTCCTCCGCCGCTTCGAGGCCGGGTCCGAGCGCGACGCTTCGTCCGCCCCGTAAGGGTCCCGCGGGGGGACCCCGGCGGGGGTCGGAACCGGGGAGATAAGAAAGCGGGCCCCGTCCGGCCGGCGTCGATGGAATTCCCTCTCCCGCCGCTCACGGTGACGGCCGCGCTCCTGCCGTTCGTGGCCGTGGCGGTGTCGATGATCGCGGTCACGATCTTTCTGCTCGGGAAGGTCCTCCCGGCCGCCGGCCGTCCGCCGCTCGTGAGCCAGATGGTGCTCGCGCTCGCCGTGCTCGCGGGCGGAAGCCTCCTGCTCCTCGCCCTCCTGTTCGTCTTCCTGAACCCGAACGGGACCGACGCGTGGACGTGGGTGTTGCTCTCGTTCAACTTCATGATGATGTTCCCGGTCGGGATCTGGTTCGTCGGCCTCGTCATCTTCCGCGACCGCCGGATCGACGCCTCGGGGTGGTCGTGGCCGATCCTGATCTCGATCACGGCGACCGGATCGGAAGCGCTGATGGGGATCCTCTTCGCGATCGGCGCCGCGCCGGCGGGCCTCTCGGCGGTCGGGAGCCTCGCGCTCGGCCTCTCGTCGATCTGGTTCTTCTGGTCGATGGCGGCGGTGATGGGCGCGCTCGTCGCCTGGGCCCCGCTCGCGCCCGTCGAGCGGTGGGCGCTGCTTGCGCTCGCGGCCGCGGCGGTCGTCGCCCCGTGGGTGACGACGTTCCCGGCGTTCGGGGGCGCGGCGACCGCGGTGCTGATGGGGGCGGTGTTCGCCGGTCTCGTCCGCCACCTCTCCCGCGGAGGCGCCGCCGTTCGTGAGGTCCCGTTCCTGGTCGGACTCGCGGGAGCGTTCCTCGCGATGGCGCTCGCCGGCCTCACGGTCGCGGCCGACCCGCGCGACCCGTACGCCATCCTCGCTTTCGGGGCCACGACCGGGGTCGTGATGGCGGTGGAGATCGCCTACCTCATCCGACGGTACTACCACGGGAACCTGCTCGCCCCGTGGATCCCGCGCTCGGACGGCGATGCCGAAGAGTCGCCCGCCGGTCGGGCGGGCGCGCCCCTCGACCCCCGGTCCCCCGACGCGTCGCTGTCGGCCCGATAGGGCGCTCCGGTCGCCGGGGTCGGATTCGTACACTACTCATATCAACCGCGCCCAGGTCTCCGCGCCGTCCCGAGGGCATCGTGGCGGACGCGCAGAAGAACTCCGGTCGCCGGCCGTGGCGCGGGGCCGTGCCGTGGATCGTCGCCGCTCTCGTCCTCGCGACCGTCGGTCTCCCCTCGGTCGCCGCCCTCGGCGCGATGCCGTCGGCCCCGCTCGTGGGGCACGCTCGCCCCCTCGCGGCCCCCGTGTCGGTCGCGGTGAATCTCACCGACGCTCCGGCGTTCTCCCCGCGCTTCTTGAGCGCGCCCGCCGGGTCGAACGTCTCGGTCCTTCTCGCCAACCGCGGGAACTTCACCCACACCTTCACCCTCGCGGCGACCCCGGGCGCCCGGCTCTCGCCCTCGCTCTCGCCCGCCGGCGTCTTTGCGTTCTTCCGGGCGAACGGCACGCTCGCGAACGTTTCGGTCGCCCCCGGCGGCCAGGCCTGGGCGAACTTCACTCTCAACGCGTCGGTCGGCCTCTCGAGCTTCGAGTTCGCGTCGATCGTGCCGTACCAGTTCCAGGCCGGCATGTGGGGGCTCCTCAACGTGACCTCGGTCGGTCCCGGACTCGTGATGAGCGACAACACGACCGACCAGCTCCAGTTCGTCCCGAACGTCCTCGCCGCGAGCCCGGCGCATTACCCGATCGTGATCGACGTCCTCGTGACGAACCAGGGGTCGTTCGGCCACACGTTCACGCTCGCTCCTCAATCGAACGTCTCGCTCTCGCCGGCGAACTTCACCCAGTACTTCCAGCAGCACGCCCCGCTCGTCTCGGTGACGGTGCCGTCGGGAGGCGGGTCGACCGTCTGGGCGAACTTCACGCTCACCGGGCCCGGCGTCTACCAGTACATCTGCGAGGTCCCCGGCCACTTCGCGAACGGCATGTACGGTCTCCTCTATGCCGGAGTCGCGGTCCCAACGCCGCCCCCGCCGCCGAGCACCGCGCTCGTAGAGTCGTGGGTCCTCGTGGGGTCGGGGATCCTCCTCGGCATCGGCATCGGTGTGGCGATCGTGGCGAGCTACGCGGGCCGCTTCCCCCGCTCTCCGGACTCGCACCACGGTCCCCACTGACGGGTCCACGCCCTCGGGCGGGGGGCGGGAGACCGCGCTCGACGTCCTCAGCGGGGCGCCGAGGGGCGAAGGGTCGGCGCCCACCCCTCGGGTCGACCGGTGAAGGGGTCGTCCCGGCCGCGGCTCAGGTAACGACCAAGAACGAACGCATCGTTCCGTGGAACGTTCCGCAGAACTCCGTGCACTGGATGAGGTACTCCGTGCCGGGGCTCGTGTTCGGCACGCCGAAGGCGAAGTGGTTCGTCCGGCCGGGGATCGCGTCGATGCGCACCCCGAGCTGGGGGATGTTGAACGAGTGGATCACGTCGGCGGCGGTGACGTTGATCTGCACGACCGCGCCCGGGGGAGCCCATAACGCCCCTCCCGACACGCTGTTGGTCGCCGCGTCGTACGAGGAGTTGAAGCAGGTGTTGTTGACGGGGTAGCAGAACTCCCAGTACCACTGGTGACCGATGACGTCGACGTACTCGGTCGGGTTCGCCGGCAACGCGTCGAGGTGGTAGAGGAGGACGGTCGAGTAGACGCCGACGCCCGCGATCAGGACGACGGTCGCGAGCGTCCACGCGACCTCGACCTTGTTAACCATAGCGTCGCCCCTTGACCTTCGGGTCGCGGAACTTCCAGAGGGCGTAGACGAGGAACGCGAACGTCACGATCGAACCCGCGGCGGAGATCCCGATCATCACCCAGACGAGCGCGTTCGTCTCGGCGAGGTTCGTCGGCACGTCCCCAGTGGGGAGTGTCGAGCTACATATTCCCCGCGTACGAACCGCACCGCCTCGCGCCGGAGGGCCCGGGGCCGGCATCGTACGTACGGAGGGGCTTTGAATCACACGCTCCGTGCCGCGAGAGGCAGGCGGGTACGGGATGTCGGTCGATAGGCGCGGGCGTCGGTTCGTCTCGGGCGCGGTCGCGGTCGTCCTGCTCGTGGCGCTCGTCGCGACCTGGTCGGCCGTCGCCCCGGCGAGGGCCGCGAGCGTCGTCGTCGACACCTCCTCCTCGCTCGCCGTGACGACCGCCGCGCCGTACAAGTTCGTCCAGGACGCCTACGAGAATCTTCCGACGAACACGACGATCAACGTGACGGTCACGGACGCCGACACGCTCCCCCACACCTTCTCGATCCTCGACCGCGCGGGATGGGTGATCCCGGCGTCCGCGGACCTCGCCACGCTCTTCTCCACCTACGGGCACCTCGTGAGCGTCAACGTCACCGGCTCCGGCGGCCAGGCGCGCGCGTCGTTCACGTCGCCCGGACCCGGGTGGTACGAGTTCGTCTGCCTCGAGCCGGGCCACTTCCAGGAAGGGATGTACGGCTACATCGCCTTCGGGATGGCGCTCCCGACCAACCTCACGCCCGCCTCCGTGAACACGGGACCCGGGATCGCGGTGTTCATCATCAGCGGCACGATCGTCGCGCTCGTCCTCATCGCGATCGTTCTCGGCTTCGTCGTCGGCCAGCGCAGGGGGTCGACGCACGAGATGCCCCCCGAACGGCTCGGCTACCCCGAACCGCTCGCGCCTCCGCCGCCGCCGTCGACCGGTCCCCCCCTCCCGTAGGCCCGCGACCCGATCCCGTCGGGGTCGCAAGACTCAAATGGGAGACCTCGGATAAGCTACGAACCTCGTAGTAGGTTTGGAGCGATCGAATGGCGTGGGGAAACCCGAGTCGGGAGCGTCGCGTGCTGAAGGCCGGCCACTCGTCGATCGCGGTCACCCTGCCGAAGCCGTGGGCGGAGGCGATGAACCTGAGGCCGGGCGACCTCATCGTCTTCGACCAGAACGACGACGGGACGCTCTACCTCAAGCCGGCCCCGGCGCCGGGCGCGGCGACCGTCGGCGCGCCGTTCCTCGTCCAGGCGCGGGCGTTCGACACTCCCGGGGTGCTCGAGCGATTGATCATCGGCGCGTATCGCGTCGGCCATGACGCGATCGAGATCCGGACCGACGTTCCCCTCGCCGCGGAGCGCGTCGAAGAGGTCCTCCAGGCCGCCCGCGGTCTTCTCGGGGTCTCGGTGGTGGCCCAGGAACCGAACCGGATGGTCCTCCAGAACTTCATCGACCCGTCGAAGTACGGCCTGCCGCAGCTCGTCCAGCGAATGAAGATGATCCTGGTCGCGTTCGTCGAAGAGGCCGAGCAGGTCCTCGAACGGCGCACCCGGACCCGCCGGCTCACGACCCTCGAGGAGGAGGCCGGCAAGGTCCTCGCGCTCCTCGTCCGCCAGCTCTTCCTCGCCAGCCGGGACTGGTCGCTCGCCCGGCGGATCGGGAGTCCCGACCCGCGGCAGCTGCTCGAGTGGCGGGTCGTCGTCCACGCGCTCGAGGAACTCGCGGACGTCTTCGGCGCGACGCTGCTGGCGCTCAGCGAGGAGTCCGCGCGGCTCCCGGCCGCCCAGCGGAGCGCCCTCGTCGCGGTCCTCCCCGATTTCAAGTCGCAGCTCAAGTCGGTGGTCGACTCCCTGATGCATCCGTCCCTCGACCGCGCGTGCGAGGCCTACCACGCGAGCTCCCGCCTCAGGGACGGACTCAAGACCCCGACCTCCCGCCGAGGGGCCGCCGCCCTGCCGACCCGCCCGGCCGCGCATCTCCTCGAGCGAGGTGCCGGGTGCCTCACGCTCCTCGCCGAGATCGCGATCGACCGCGCCGTCGCCGGGAGCACGGAGACGATCCTGGTCGAGGCCGCGTGAGCGGGCTTTATCTCCCTCAGGTCCGGACCGTCGATACCGGTCCGTTCGTGCCGTACGAACGCCATATCGTTCGAGGCCGGGTGCGCGCGGGGGGGAAGACGCGGTGTTCGACTCCATCGACGACTGGTTGATCATAGCCGTGGTGGCCGGGATCCTGTTCTACGGATCCAGCAAGATTCCCCAGCTCGCCCACAGCTTGGGCCGGTCGGTCGGGGAGTTCAAGAAGGGCCGGAACGAGATCGAGCGGGAACTCAAGGCCGAGTCGGCGAGCTCGACCAGCCCCCCGCCCGCGTCGGGCCCGTCCCACTGACGCATCGGGCGACCGGCGCGCATGCGCGAGCGAAGGACCCCACGACGGCGAACGGACGGCCCGAGCCGGGCCGACGGAGTCGCGGCGCGGGGGTGCGGGAGTGATTGATGGGAGACCTCGACCGCCTTCTCTCCGTGCTGGGGGAGGTCCGGCACCGGGTCGTCCGGATCGCCCTCGTGCTCGGGCCGCTCTTCGGGAGCCTTCTCCTCTTCGAACTTCGTCCGCTCACGCTCTCCGTTCTCGGGGTGTCGGTACCGCTCGCCGTTCCGTGGCCGAGCCCGTTCTACAACGTCACGGCCCAGCTCTTCCGGGCGATGCGCCAGTGGATGCTCCCGAGCGGGGTGACGCTCCTCAACGTCGGGGTCGGCGACTCGATCGTCGTCCAGATGGAGATCGGCCTTCTGCTCACGCTCATCCTCGGGATGCCGTGGATCGTCCACGAGACGGGCGCTTTCCTCGTGCCCGCGCTACGGCGCAACGAGCGCGCGCTCCTCCGTCAGGTCGGCCTCCCCGCGACGGCGCTCTTCGCGGTCGGAACGGCGATCGGGGTCTTCTTTCTCACGCCGTTCACGTTCCGCCTCCTCTTCCGCTACGTGGCGGCGATGGGGCTTTCCCCCGTCCTCGGAGTGCAGAACTTCGTCACGTTCGCCCTCCTCTACTCGCTCGCGTTCGGGGTCGTCTTCGAACTGCCGGTCTTCGTCTACGCCCTCACACGGCTCGGCGTGGTCTCCGCGTCGGCGTGGCGACGCCACTGGCGGGCCGCGGTCCTCGGGTCCCTCGTCTTTGGGATGATCGTAACGCCCGACAACTCCGGGATCACGATGCTCCTGATCGCCGCGCCGATGATCGGCCTCTACCTCGGGGGGGCGTACTTCGCGGGACGATG
The DNA here is from genome assembly GCA_021798415.1 of Thermoplasmata archaeon. Taxonomy (GTDB): domain Archaea; phylum Thermoplasmatota; class Thermoplasmata; order Lutacidiplasmatales; family UBA184; genus Lutacidiplasma. Next base: position 22,421 of record JAJZGO010000006.1, read on the forward strand.
GGAAGCCCGGGCGACCGAGCGGCGGCGCGTCGCCGGGGTCGGCGTGGGGTGAGGTAGGTCGCTCATGGGGCTGTTCAGCGACGTCGACTGGGTCATCATCGTAGGGGTCGCGGTCTTCCTCCTTTTCGGCCGGGAGAACCGGGAGGTGCTCCGGACCTTCGGCCGGTGGTACGCCCGGGCGGGCAAGATGAAGCAGGAGCTGCTCTCCGAGTTCTGGAAGGCGGCGGAGCTGCCGGCGATGGGCCCGGGCCAAGCGCTCTCGCTGCGGGGGACCCTCCTCGGCCTCGACCCGACCCCGACGCAGCGGAGCGGGATCCCGGCGCCGGTCCGGACGCCTCCCGTCGCCCCGCTCACCCCCTCGCCCGCCCCGCCGCTCGTCCCGACGTACGCCGCGGGCTACCCGGTGCCGACCTGGACGATGACCGTGTCGTTCGACGTGTCGACGGTGGAGACGAACCGATGAGCGCGCTCTCTCCCGACCAGGTCGTCAGCCTCACCGAGATCCTCGTGCTGCTCATGGGGATCGGGATCACGTGGGCGGTCTACTACGGCAGCGAGCACGCCGAACTGCCCGGCGAGTCCTCCGTCCCCGATCCGACCCTCGCGGACGACTCCCGGCCCGATACCCGTGGGAGGAGCCTGTGACGATCCCCGGCGCCCCCGACTGCTCGGCGTCCTGCCCGTTCTCGGGCGGACGCGGGTCCGCGTTCGACTTCCCGGTGGGCCAGATCCGTCGCGTGGCGGCCGGGGGACCGGATCCGAGAGGCGATGTGGACGAGACCAAGCGCAACGTTCTCAAGCTCCTCGCCGTCGCGGGGATCGTCGGAGCCGGCGCGGGGGGCCTCGGGGGCGGCGCGATCCAGTTCCTCCAGCCGCCGACGATAGGGATCTCGAGCTACCCAAGGGTGCAGCTGCTCGACGTCGACGGGAGCCCGCTCACGGTCGCCAAGGTCGAGAGCGAGTACAGCGCCGAGACCGCCGACCTCTTCCTGTTCTACTATCCGCTGCGCAACGAGCCGAACTTCCTCCTCAACCTCTACCCGGCGAGCGGCACTCCGAACGGCCAGAACGGGGCCGAGAACGTACCGGGAGGGATCGGCACCCACCAGTCGATCGTGGCGTACAGCGCGATCTGCCAGCACCTGGGATGCCCCGCACCGGCGATCGCCTACTACCCGCCGGGCACCTGCCCGCAGACGCCGGGGGGCAAGGCGTTCTACATCCACTGCTCCTGTCACGGGTCGACGTACGACGTCACGAACGGGGCGGCGAACCTGACCGGCCCGGCCGTCCTCCCGCTCCCCCAGGTCGTGCTCGTGACCGACCAGACGGGCAACACGGCGGGCAACATCTTCGCGACGTCGATGGTCGGCCCGCCGGTGAACGGGCACCTCAACACCCTGCAGGGGGACTACGGCGTCGGAGCGACCTCGCAGATCGCGAAGGAGTCTCCGGTGATCCTGTGCAACTTCCCCACCTAGAGGTCGCGGTCGAATGACGTTCTCGAACTGGTACAACCGCTCCCTCAACAAGATCTGGGGGTTCGTCGAGGACCGGACCTCGATGCGCAAGTGGGCGCTCCGGCCCCAGCCGGAGTTCTCGTTCAAGCCGTCGTACTGGACGGGGGCGTTCGTCGTCAACGCGTTCCTCTTCCAGGTGGTCTCGGGCGCGCTCCTCCTGTTCTACTACCAGCCGAGCACCGCGCCGACGCTGACGGCGTGCGGCCAGCCGGTCGGCACCTTCTCCGTCGCCCCGGCGGCCTGGTGCTCGACGTACTACATCATCCACTCGATCCCGATGGGCTCGCTCCTCCTGTCGAGCCACCTCTACGGCGCCTACGCGATGATCTTCCTCATGTTCCTCCACTTCTTCCGGGGCTACTACCTCGGAGTGTACAAGGCCCCGCGCGAGTTCTCCTGGATGGTCGGGACCCTCCTCATGGTCATGACCCTCGGGATGGGGTTCACGGGGTACCTCCTGCCCTACACCCAGCTCTCCTACAACGCGACGAACGTCGGGATCGTCCTCGCGCTCCGCCTGCCCACGGTCGGACCGCTCCTCGGTCCGTTCATCCTCGCCGACGGGACCTCGCAGGGGCTCCTGTCCCGCATGTTCGACGCCCACGTGCTTCTCATCCCGCTCGCGCTCGGGGGGCTTCTCTACGCGCACATCGCGCTCTTCGAGTCGCACGGGATCGCTCCGCCCGCGAGCTCCGACCCGACCCAGCGGCGCCGATTCACCGAGCGGGAGGACAAGAAGTCCGTCCCGTTCATGCCGCACATCTTCTTCTACATCACGAAGTGGGGGCTCCTCTACGTCGGGGTCCTCCTCGGGATCGCGGCCCTGTGGCCGTGGAGCCTCCCGACGTACGTCGGCAACCTCGCCGCGGCCGGGGTCGTCACGGAGCCCGATTGGTACTTCCTCTGGCTGTTCAAGCTCGTCGACTTCCAGGGCGTGACGCCGGTCATCGCGGTCGGCCTCTCGAACGTCCTCCTCGTCTACGTGCTGCTCCTGCCGTTCCTCGACCGGTCGAAGCGCACGCACCCGCGCGACCGCCCGCTCTTCATCTGGCTCGCGACGAGCTTGCTCGCGTTCTTCGTCATGATGACCGTCTGGGGCGGGGAGACGCCCGGGGTCCAGATCACGCCGCCGAGCGTCGCGATCACGCTCGGTCCGATCTTCGTCGTGAACGGCCTCGTGGTCGCGCTCTTCCACTGGCGGTACCGCCGTAGCTACGAGCGCCGCCTCGCCGCGCGGATGTTCCCCTACGCGGGGCCGTTCCCCGCCGCCCATTCTCCCGCGGCCGGCGCGACCCCGGCCCCGGAGGTGGCGTCCCGTGAGTAGCGCGGTCGAGCGCCCGAAGTGGAACACCGCCCCCCTTTGGGGGATCCTCGCCGTCCTGCTCGTCTTCGGGACCGTGGGGGCCGCTACGGTCGTCTACGGAGTGCTCGCGGTGATCGGCGGCTCGCTCTGGGCGCTCGCGATCGCCGCGATCGGCGCGGTCGTCGCCGCCCTCGCCTTTCTGTTCATGGCCGGCATCCTCTACCGGGTCGACCGGTACCGCGGGGCCAACGCGCGGAGGGTCGAGCTCTTTGAGTAGCGAGATGCCCGACGAGGAGCTGCGCGCGGTGCGCGCCCGCGTCCTCGACCTCTACACGGCGGTCGAGGTGCTGATGCTGCTCGGCATCGCGGTCCTGATCGTCTACGCGATCCGGATCGGACCGCTCACGAGCCCGGGGGCGCAGGAATCGTTCGGCCTCGCCGCCGCCCTCATCTTCCTGATGGGCACCGTCGTCGCCCACCTCGTCGACCGGACCTACCGGTCGTGGCCGCTCGGCCGCCGGTTCCGTCCCACGCCGCCCGGCCCCGTGACCGTCGCAGCCCAGGGGCGGTTCCTCAAGGTCGTCGTGCTGGTCGTCGCCGCCGCGGCGGTCGCGTACATACTAGGGGGACTTATCGCGTGACGGCCCGAGGGAGGGGGCGATGACCGACTTCCTCGAGCCGATGACCCTCGTCGCGCTCGTCGTGGGGGTCGCGGGGTTCTTCCTCTGGGCGCTCGCCTACCACGGGGAGTGGCTCGTCCCCGCGATCAAGAAGTGGCTCTTCACGACCGACCACAAGCGCATCGGCCTCATGTACATCGTCACGGGGTTGATGTTCTTCTTCATCGGCGGGATCTACGCGATGCTGATCCGGACCGACCTCGGGTTCGTTCAGGGGCTCGGCCTCGACCCCCAGACGACCCTCGGGATCACGCCGGACGTCTACTCGACCCTGTTCACGATGCACGGGGTCCTGATGATCTTCATGTTCATCATGCCGACCCTCGCCGGGTTCGGCAACTACCTCGTTCCCTCGATGATCGGTTCGCGGGAGATGGCGCTCCCGCGGATCAACGCGATCGCGTTCTGGCTGATCCCGCCCGCCGGCATCATCCTCATGCTGTCGAACGCGAACGCCGGGTGGACCGGCTACGTCCCGTTGAGCGTGAACATGCCCGGGAACGGGATCGACCTCTGGATCCTCGGGCTCCACATCCTCACGATCTCCTCGATGCTGGGGGCGATCAACTTCCTCGTCACGATCCTGAAGCACCGGGCGCCGGGCGTGCACTACTGGAACATGCCGCTCTTCGTCTGGTCGATCCTCATCAACGCGGTCCTGCTCATCTTCGCTCTCCCGAGCCTGTCCATCGGGCTCACGATGGTCCTCTCCGACCGGCTCTTCGGGACGCATATCCTGGCGGCGGCGAACGGGACGCCGCTCGGGGGGGCGCTCCTCTACCAGAACGTCTTCTGGTTCTTCGCCCATCCCGAGGTCTACATCATGGTCCTGCCCGCGTTCGGGATCGTGTCGACCGTCCTCCCGAAGCTCGCCCGCAAGGACATCTACGGCTACGGGGCGATGGCGGTCGCCCTCGGCACCTTCGCGGTGCTCAGCTTCGCCGTCTGGGAGCACCACATGTTCGTGACCGGGATCTCGACGAACGTCCGGTTCGTGTTCATGCTCGCGACGATGGCGATCGCGGTCCCGAGCGCCGTCAAGACGTTCAACTGGGTCGCGACGCTCTGGGGCGGTCGGATCTGGATGGCCGTCCCGATGTGGTTCTGCATCGCGTTCATCACCGGGTTCGTCATCGGCGGGCTCTCGGGCCTGATGCTCGCCTCGATCCCGATCGACTACCTCTACCACGGGACCTACTTCGTGGTCGCCCACTTCCACTACATCCTGCTCGGCGGGACGCTGATGGCGCTCTTCGCCGGGATCTACTTCTACTTCCCGATCCTGACCCATCGCTGGTACAGCCAGCCGCTCGGCCAGGTCCACTTCCTGCTCACGTACGTCGGGGTGAACCTGCTCCTCTTCCCGATGTTCATCCTCGGCGCCGAGGGGATGCCCCGCCGCGTCTACACCTACCTTTGGACGGGGAACTTCCAGGCCCTCAACTTCCTCTCGACGCTCGGGGCGTTCATCCTGGGGATCGGCCAGCTCGTCTTCGCCTACAACATGGTCTACAGCTACTTCGCGGGCCGGCCGGTCACGTCGGACGACCCGTGGGGCGAGGAGCTCGCGGCGACGATGACCGGCCCCGTCCGCGCGCCCGCCCCCGCCCGGCTCCCGACGCCGATGCCGACCGCCGCTCCCGGGGAGACCCCGTAGGGTGTCCGTGCGCGGCCACGACCTCTTCCGCTACGCGACGGTCTTCGCGTGCATCCTCTGCTACACGACCATTCTCCTCGGTGGGAACGTGATGGCGAGCGACAGCGGCCTCGCCTGCCCCGCGTGGCCGTCGTGCACGGGCAACGGGAACTTCCTGCCCGCGTTCCAGGGCGGGGTCGCGCTCGAGTGGAGCCACCGGGTCTCCGCGTTCTTCCTCTCGGTGAGCATCGTCGTCCTCGCGCTGCTCGGCGTCGTCTACGAGCGCGCGCGCAAGGTCCTCTTCCGTCTCGGGCTCGTCGCCCTCGCGCTCGTCGTCGCCGAGGCGCTCCTCGGCGGCCTCGTGGTCGAGAGCCAGCTCCGCGTGGCCCTCGTCCTCACCCATCTCGGCATCGCGACCGCGCTCTTCGGCCTCCTCCTCGTGCTCGTGCTCCTCTCGAACCTCCGCGAGCTCCCGCGCCGGTGGGTCGAGTGGGCCCGCCGCGCTTCGGACGAGACGGCCGTCCCCGCCTCCGGCCCCACCGGGAACGACCCCGCGGCTCCCGGCACCCCCGTCGGGTGGCCCCGGGAAGGCTAAACCCCACCGCGAACTCGCGGGTCCGTCCATGAGCGAAGGGGCGGAGCCGTCGCCGGCGGACCCTGCCGGCGCCCCGACCCGCCTCGCCGACTTCGTCGAGCTCGCCAAGCCCGGGATCACCGCCCTCATCTGCCTGGTCGCGGTCGGGGGGTTCGTCCTCGCCGACCCCCGGTCGATCGACCTTCCCCGTCTCGCGATCCTCGTCGCGACCGGCGCGAGCGCCTCGGCCGGCGCCGCGATGCTGAACCACTACCTCGACCGGGACCTCGACCTGCGGATGAAGCGGACGCGCGGCCGTCCCCTCCCCGCCGAACGGATCGCTCCCGAGGGGCTCGCCGCGGCGCTCGGGATCGGGCTCCTCGCGCTCGGCATCGGGGCCGCGACGGTGTTCCTCAACCCGCTGACGGGGTTCTCGATCCTCCTCGGGGGCCTCACGTACGTCGTCGTCTACACGCTCTGGCTCAAGCGGCGCTCGAGCTGGAACATCGTGGTCGGGGGGTTCGCGGGGAGCGCTCCCGCGCTCGCGGGGAGCGCTGCGGCGGTCGGCGGGTACACGTGGGGGGTCGTCGCGTTCGCGGTCCTGGTCTTCCTCTGGACCCCACCGCACTTCTGGAGCCTCGCGCTCCTCCTCAAGGACGACTACGCCCGGGCCGGCCTCCCGATGCTGCCGCGCATGGACGACACCGGCTTCTCGGGGAAGGTCGTGGTCGTCTCGGCCGCCCTCCTCGTGCCGGCCGCGCTCCTCATCGGCGTGTCGGGCGCGGTGACCTGGCCGGTCCTCGTGGCGCTGCTCGCCCTCGGCCTCCTCTTCGTCGCGTTGACCCTTCCGCTCTGGCGGGTCGTCACCGCGAAGACCGCCCGACGCGGGTTCATCTTCTCGGGCCCGTACCTCCTCCTCGTCATCGTCGCGCTGATCGCCAATGCCCCGCTCGTCCTCCACGGGTTCCCGACGGGGCTCTGAGCGGGGACGCGCTTCCGGGCGGTCGGTGAGCTTATCATGCCCGACCGGTACTCACGTTCTCGATGCCGGACTCCGCCCGGGCCGGAGGCGTCTCCGACCGCCTGCGCGCCACCGAGACCGTCCTGAGACGGCTCGGGTACTCGCGGGTGTCGGCGGGGCGCGCGCCCGCTCCGCTCCAGCCGTCGTTCTGGGTCCAGGAGGCGGGAGTCCCGCGCCGGACGTTCCCCGTCTTCGTGCCTCCGTCCGGTCGCGCCACCGTCGCCGAGGGGATCGACCGCTGGGTCGATGGCCTGCGCGGCGTCCCGTCGAAGGCGGCCCGGGCGATCTTCGTCGTGCCGAGCGACGCGGACGCGGACGAGGCCTGGGCGCGCCTCGGGGGCACGACCATGGCGACGATCGACCACGAGGTATCGATCCTGGTCGTTCCGCTCGCCGAGCGGGCGGGCGACGCCCCGCACTTTCACTTGAGGGTCGCCCCGCCCGCGGAGGTCCTCAGGTTCGCGACAGGGATCGTGGTCGGCCTCTTCCGCCGGGCACAGGCGGCCGAAGGGTCGAGCCAGATCGACTTCGAGGAGCTCCTCGGGCTCCTGAAGGGACGGTTCGGCCTCGACGTCCAGCGCTCGCTCGGCGTCCGGTCGGACGAGGACGCGCTCTTCGTCCTCTACCAGCTCGCGCAGCGCGACGCCTACGCACCGGGCGACCCCGGCGCGAACCTCCACCTCCTCGTCCTGAAGCCGAGCGGCCCCGCGGCCCGCCTCCCCTGGTTCTCCGGCTAGTGCCTCGACGACACGAACCGAGCCGTTAAGAATCCGGCCCGGTCTGCGACGGCCGTCGGATGAGCGCTCCCGCGGAGGCGTATCGGTCGCCGTACACTCCGTACGCCGGCAGCTCGACCCCGCCCGCCACCGTCGCGCCCGCCGAAGGGAAGCTCGACCTCTGGACGTTCTTCTGGCTCGCGCTCGTCAACACCGCGATCATCGCGGTGTCGGGGATCGTGACGTGGTGGTTCGTCCACCACTAGGCCGGGCGCGTCGGGCCGGGCAAACCATTATCTAAGCGGGTCGGGTCGGCGCGCCGCCGACGCCTCGTGGGGCCGTGGGGTAGCTTGGACCATCCTTCTTGCTTGGGGTGCAAGAGACTCCGATTCAAATTCGGACGGCCCCACCTCCTCGGGACCCGGACCCTCCTCTCCCGATAGCGACCGGGCGACGACCCGCCGGCTCGCGATCCCTGCTTCGGCCCGAGCGTCCGTCTCGACGGGGGCGCCTCGAGCCGAGGGGCGTTCGGCCCCCTTCGCCCCCGCCTATCCCTGGCGCCGATGCCGGGTCCGGTCGCGCCTCG
>JAJZGO010000070.1 GCA_021798415.1 Thermoplasmata archaeon
GGTCACCCCGAGCGACGCCGTCCGCCGTTGGGCCCGGTCGAGGACCGGTCGGTCCGTCCGAACGGCGACGGGGCTTCGCCGGGGGGCGGCTTCGGTCCGGCCGACGGCGGAGGGACCTCCTCGAGGAGCGGCCGAAGGCGCCGGTAGACGAGGATCGCTCCCAGGAAGGCGACCGCGGTCCCGGCGAACGCCGCGACCTCGCCGGCGACCGACCCGAGACCGAGCAGGAAGAACCCGACCGCCCCGACGAGGGCGCCCGACAGCGGCCCACCGGACCGACGGGTCGTCGCCGGTCCCGGGCGCAACGAGAGCATCGCCCCGGCGACCTCGAGCGCCACGATCGTCACCGACTCGAAGAGGGCGAGCGCGAGCGCGTCGGCCGAGATCGGGCCGACGCCCAGGTACTGGGCAAGGACCGCGAGGGTGACGATCCCTCCGATCGCGGCCCGGAACCCGACGGCGTAGAAGGGGACGCTTCGGTCGCTCCCCCAGTAGCGGGTCCGCGCGAGGGCCCATTGGGCCGCCTCGGTCCCCGCGATGAGCAGGGCTAGGAAGACGAGCGCACCGACCAGGGCGTCGTTGGCCAGCGAGATCACGAAGAGGAGGTAGGCGATCGCGAGCGGCACGCCGACAAACAGGCCGGCGGTGTAGGCGAACAACTCCTTGCGTTCGTCGAACCTCGTGACGGGCACCTGGGGGGTCGCGAACCGACCGACCTCCCACCAGACGAACCCTCCCGAGAGGAGGATCCCGACCGCCGCGGCGAGCGTCAGGGTCAGCGTGGGGGCGGCCACGGTCAGTCGACCTTGCGCCCGGCCGCGAGGAACCCGGTATGGCCGAGCATCTCGAACTCGGGCCGCGTCCCGCCTTCGCCGACGTGAAGACCGCGCTCGAGGACTTCGAGCGCGCGCACGTCGTCGAACCCCAGGCTGCGGAAGGCCCGGACCGTTCGTTCGAGCTGGTTGTACGTGGGGGTGTAGGTCCCCGCATAGCCTCCCGGACGCAACGCCGCCCGGGCCGAGGCGAGGACCTCCCACGGTTCGGCCAAGTCGAGCACGACGCTCGAGAGCTCCTGCGCGTCCAGCCCCTCGCGGACCACGTCGCGCTCCCGGAAGGTCACCCGGTCGGAGAGCCCGGCGCGCTCGACGTTAGCCCGGGCCGCCTCGAGGAAGTCCGGACGCCGGTCGTAGGAGGTCACGTGCCCCGAGGGGCCCACGGCGTAGGCGAGGGTGATCGTGAGCGCTCCGCTGCCGGCGCCCGCTTCGGCCACGGTCGCGCCGGGCCCCACGCCCGCGATCGCGAGGAGGTGGACGGCGTCCTTCACCGTGACGATCTGCGCTCCCCGACGAACGGACCGGAGGAGGTCGGCGAGGGAGGGGCGAACCAGCCGGTAGGTCTCCCCGGACCAGGCGATCGGCCGACCGGGCCGCTCGCCGATCTCGCTCGACAGGTCGACCACGCCTTCGTCTCCCACACGCCGAGCCCCTCGGACGAGCCGGACCAGGAGCGGTCGCGCGCCCCGACGAGTGAGGACCGCGACCTCTCCTTCCACCCAGGCGTCCGTCGTCGGCCCCTCCGCGCGGCGGATACGGCCGCGAGACGGTAATAAGTACGATAACCGCCCCGCGCGGACCTCGCGGCCCTCCGAAGGCCGGCCCGGACACGCCGCCCCCGGGCCGAAGGCCCGAGGACGATGGCTCCGCTGCGGACGCCGGCTCGCCTATTGCGGCGAATCGAGGGGAGCGAAGGATTAAGCGGATTCACCCTGTGCTGGGGCTCGTAATGGTGGTCCACTATCGCTCCGGCCGGTACGCGGTCGCCGCGATCGTGCTCGGATTCGTGGTCGCTTTCCCCGTGTCGCCCCTTCCCGGTGGGCACGGGATCGTCACGACGGGGCCCCGCTCGCCGGCCGGGGGCGGCGGTGTGGGTGGCGGCCCGGTCGGGTTCTCCGACGTGCAGAGCGTCGGTGCCGTCGCCTACTGGGACACGTTCTGCCCGTCCACGAGCCCGGGAACCGGTTGTGTCGTGCCGGGGGGTCTCGCGTACGACCCGACCGCGAACCTCGTCGTCCTCGCCGAAGAGCAGGTCCCGGGGTCGCCCGTGCCCACCGGCCCGGACGCGCTCCAGGAGTTCGACCCGACCACGCTCGGGGAGACACCCGCGGTGGACATCGGCTGCCTTCCCATGGTCCCGTTCTATCCGGGCACGGGCGGCGACGTCTTCGTGCCATGTCAGAACGGATCGGCCGACTCGATCCTCGTCTTCAACGCGGTGCTCCAGACCGTCGTCTCCCGCGTCCCCGTGCCGTTCGACATCGCTGCGATGGCGTACGACCCGACGGCGCGGTACGTTGACGTCCTGGGGAAGACCACGACCGGTCCGTCGGGGACGCTCCTCGGGCTCGTCGACCCTTCCGACTCGGCCCTCGTCCGCGTTACCCCCCTCAGCCCCCAGGTGGCGACCGGGGGCCATCCCTCGGGCGAGTATGCGATGGTCTTCGACGCGTCCACCGATCGGCTGATCGTGCCGTCGAGCTCGAACGGGCTCGTCGCGATCGACCCCACGAACGGGGGCGTCGTCGCTGCCATCCCCCTCCCCTCGTCGCCGGTCGCCCTCGCGGTCGACCCGGCGACGAACGAGCTCTTCGCGTCGTCCGCCGACCCGAGCTCTGTCACGGTGTTCAACGCGTCGACCTACCGCGTCGAGTCGACGATCCCCTTGCCGGACTGCGTCGCCGCAGATTGCGTGTACCCGAACGATGCCAACCAGCTCCTGATCGATCCGACCCACGGGGACGCCTACCTCGTGTCGACCGATGCCCTGTTCGCCCTGAACCTCTCGACGCTCGCGATCGTCGCCGCGGTCGAGGACTACGGTGACGGACCGCAGCTCAGCTCGGCCTACGTCCCGGCGGCCGACCGCATCTTCGGAACCTACGTCCCCACCGGCAGCCCCGGGCCGGGGTTCATGCTCCAGCTCGATCACGGGAGCTACACCGTGGTGAGCTCGCTCCTCTGGCTCCCGACCGCGATCGGGACGCTCGTCGTGGGGGCCCTCTGCGGCGCGGCCCTCATCGGGGTGCACCGCCGGGTCGCCCGGCGGTCGGCCCGACCGCTTCGTGACGGTCGCGGCGACCCGACGCCCGTTCGAACCGGCGTCGAGGGGACCGAAGCCCCCGGGTCGGACCGGGCGAGCGACCCGGAACGGTGAGCCTTATACGATGGGCCCCTGTCGGGGCCACCTCGGAGGGGGGACGGTGAGCTCTCGGACGGCCGCAACCGCGGAGGTCGTCCGGAGCTCGGGCCTCTCACCTTCGCGTCCGGGTCGCGTCAGAAAAAAGCGGGCATAGTGTAGTCTGGTTATCACATAGGCTTGCCAAGCCTATAACCCGGGTTCAAATCCCGGTGCCCGCACTCCTCTTCCTTCCCGGCGACGCCCGCTCTCGCCTCCCACGGTAGCGAGGAGATCTACGAACGGACCCGGTCCGGGGGGTCCGAAGTCGGGGCCCGCGGGGAGTCGATCCCTCCCGCGCTGGAGGAGGTCCCGTCGGATCACTCGGGTGTGGCGGGCTCGCCCGCCGAATGCACCCGGGAGCGGTCGACCGCCAGCCATCGATACCCGTCCTCGACCCGCACGTTCGCCACGAGCAGGTCGTGGCTGGCGAGTTCCGTGCGGTAGCGGATCAGCGAATCGAACACGGTGATCGGGTCGTCGCCCGTCAGCTCCGAGAGCTCGCGCGTCGTCCCCATCCAAGCTCCGTCGCGCACGAGGCCGGTGATCACTCGGACGTACCGCGGTGACCCCTCCTCGTCGGCCGACTCGAACGCTCGTCCGCCCGACCGGGAGAACTCCGCCGGAGGGTCGGCGAGCTTGGGTTCGGGAGGTGGCCCCGACGCGAGCCGCCGGCCCGGCCGGGGAGCGAGCGGTACGGAGGGAGGAACCGGCGACCGAGCGGTCGGCGCTTCGCCGAGGTCGTCGAGGAGCGTCTCGACCTCCCGACCGAGCTCGGCCCAGCGGGACGGGGGGGCCGTGTCCCGGGAGGGGACGGACGCGCTCTCGCTCCACGGAGGGGATGCCCGAGAAGGGAGCGGCATGCTCCGCGCCGGGGCGTCGCCCGCGGGCATGCGCTCGTACATCGGCGACCCGAGCCGGGGAGTCTCGACGTCGGGGTCGAAGACCCGGGCGACGACGATGCGGACGAACTGCGCGATGTCGTCCTCGGGCACGGGCCGCAGGTTCCGGCGCATCCGGAACCGGTCGATGGCCCCGCGAAGCTCGGGGCTCGGAACGGGGAACGCCCGGCGGTGGGCGCCGTCCTGGAGGGCCGCCCACGGCCGGGACTTCCCGTCGCAGAACAGCCGAAGGCCGGCGAACCGCACGAGGTCGTGGTAGAGGACGTGGGCCGGCGGGCCGCCCATCGCATCGATCGGGGGGATCCACTCGCCCTCGGCGTAGCGGCTGACCTCCCGGATCCGGATCTCCTCGACTCCCACGTTCGTTGCCCGGTCGATCCCCCGGCCTCGGCGCCCGGTTCTCCTGACCTCGAATCTGCTGCCGGGACCGCACCTATAGTCGTTGTGGGGCAGTGGAAGCGGTTCCCGAGGAGAACCTCATCCGACCGGGATCTGGAGGGAGGCCCGTGGGGGTCGGCCGGGGCGGGCCGGTCGAGCGGGCCACCGGACGGTCCCGTCGGGAACGCAAGCTGAAATCTCCCGGCCGTTACGGACCCGGGAGCGGGAGGGACCGGTCGGTGCAGGGGGCGGTCGCATCGGGACATCCGCTCAGCACGGCGGTTGGAGAGGCGATCCTCGAGCGCGGCGGGAACGCGTACGACGCGGCCGTCGCGACCAGCGCGGCGCTGACGGTCGTCCAGCCGCACGCGAACGGACTCGGCGCCGACTTCTTCGCGGTCGTGGACGACCGCGACGTCCGTTCGGTGAACGGGAGCGGATGGGCCGCGGCCGAAGCGACCCCGGACGCCTTCCGGGCGAGGGGCCTCTCCGCCGTTCCGACCTCGGGCCCGCTCTCCGCGTTCACGGTCCCCGGGCTCGTCGCCTCCTGGACCCTTCTCCTCCCGCGGACGTCCCTGCCGTTCGACGACCTTCTCGCCCCGGCGGTCCGCCTCGCACGCGAGGGGTTTCCGGCCACCCCGAGTCTCGTCCGGTCCGCCCGGTCGACCCTCGACCACGCGGACGAGGACTTTCGTGCGGTCTACTCGGGCCTCGTCCCCCACGCCCCGCTCCGACAGCCCGATCTCGCGCGCACGCTCGAGGCGGTCGGCCGGGACGAGGGGCATTCGTTCTACCACGGCGATATCGCCCGGGCGATCGACGAAGAGATGCGGAGGAAGGGGGGCCTTCTGCGCCGACAGGACCTCGACGGCTTCCGGGCCGAATGGACCACCCCGCTCAAGGTCCGCTACCGGGGGCATGACGTCTACACCACGCCCCCGAACAGCCAGGGAGCGACCGCGCTCATCTGGCTCAACCTGCTCGCGGCCCACGACCTCGCGACCGTGGATCCCGCCGAGTACGTCGCGGCGCTGGTGCGCACGATGCCGGTCGCCTACGCGTACCGGGCCCGCCACATCGGCGACCCGAGGTCGGTCGCGTTCCCGGCCGAGCTCCTTCGCCCGACGTACCCGTACGCCCCGGCGACCCTCGCCGGTGCCCCGTCGTCCGGGGCCGGGGACACGACCGCCTTCTCCGTGACCGACGGAACGGTCGGCGTGAGCGCGATCCAGAGCAACTTCATGGGTTTCGGCTCGGGACTGACGGTGCGGGGGACCGGGATCAACCTCAACAACCGGGGGTCGTACTTCACCCTCGACCCGAGCCACCACAACGTCGTCGGCCCGGGCCGGCGCACGTTCCACACCCTGATGGCGGTCGTCGCGAAAGGTTCCGACGACACCCTCCTGCTCGGCACGATGGGCGGCGACGTGCAGCCCCAGGTGAACGTTCAGGTCCTGACGCGCGTGCTCGACCGGCGCGAGGGGGTCTCGGAAGCGATCTCCGCGCCCCGGTTCGCGTGGCCGGCGACGATCTACGGGTCGGCCGAACTCTACGCCGAGGTCGAGCTCGGCCTTTCGGGGGCGCGGGCGGTCCGCGGCGAACGGGATCTCTTCGGCCACGCCCACGCGGTCCGCTTCGGGAACCGCCTCGAAGTCGGCATCGACCCCCGGGGCGATGGCCAGGTCGGGGCGGGAGGCCGGTCGGTCTCCCGGAGCTAGCCCGGCACGACCTTTCCGCCCCCTCCCGGGAGCGATCCGGCGCCCTCCGGCCGCTCCCGTCCGATCCCCGGGCCCGGGTCGTGATGTTTTTGAGAGAGATGTCTTACCGACGCGCGATGGCCCACGTTCGCGCGATGAGCATACCGGGCGGCCGGTCGTTCGAGTACGTCGCCCAGGGTCGGGGCCCTGCGACCCTCCTCGTCCACCCCGGCGGGCCCGGCCTCACCTACCACTACCTCCGCGGCCTCCTCAAGCTCGCGAACGCGAACCTGCGGGTGATCCTGTTCAACCCCCGGGGCGTCGGCCGCAGCTGGGCGCCGAAGAACCCCCGCGAGTACACGATCGCGAACCAGGCGGAGGACGTCGAGGCCCTGCGGCGGGCGTTCGGCATCCGGGAGCTGCACCTGCTCGGATACTCGGCGGGCGGGTTCGTCGCGCTCGAGTACGCGCACCGGCACGAGAACCGGCTGACTTCGCTCCTCCTCTGCGCCACCGCCGGGTCCGCGGAAGAGGTCCGGGCCGCGAACCGGACGATGCTGCTCGCGGCGTCGCCCCAGCAGCGCGCCCGCCTGCGCGCCCTCACGCGGTCCCGCGCGTTCGACTCCCTCGAGTACCGTACGCTCGCCGAACGGATCGCCCGGCCGTTCCAGACCCGGTTCCTTACCGACGTCCCCGCCGACTGGAAGGCGACGAAGTCCTCCCCCGCCGTCTACCAGGCGATGATGACCCGCTCGGGGGACGAGTTCGCGGTCGACGGTACGATCGCGTCGTGGGACGGCCGGAAGTACTATTCGAAGATCGAGGTCCCGAGCGCCGTCGTGGTCGGAAAGTACGACTTCTTCCTCGAGGCGTCGATGGAGATGGCGGAGCGGATCGAGCCGGCGCACCTTCGCGTGCTGCCCCACAGCAGCCACATGGAGGTTCTCGAGCAACCGCGCGAGTTCCTGGGAACGGTCCGGGAGTTCCTGGGCGACGTCACCGGGGGCTGAGGTCCACGGGGCGGCGCGCCCCGACCCGGACCAAAGGCGGTAAACCCCCCGAGGGGCTGGGTCGCGCGAGGCACCGATGGCAGAGGACGCGCGCACCACCGGCTCCCGCGCCGCGCCCGACCCCCGGGTCGCGACCGTGCGCCTGCGCGTGACCCCGGAAGCGGCCCGGGCGTTCGCGACCGCGCTCGCGGGCCACCCGGAAGGTTCGGGCGTCCGCGTCTGGGTCGAGCGCGGGATGCGTCCGCACGCCCAGATGATGATCGACCGGCCGTCCCATCGAGACCTCCCGGTCGACGTCGAGGGAGTCCCCCTCTTGGTCGACGAGTCGAGCCTCGCGTTCCTACGCGACGCCGAGATCCGCTACCGGACCGACCAGGACCCGCCCGGTTTCGAGGTCGTCGGACCGTTCCTCCCGTCGGGCGCGGCGTCGCCGGCCGTCGCGGCGCCGACGGTCCCCGCGCCCGGCGAGGCTGCGCCGCGC
>JAJZGO010000071.1 GCA_021798415.1 Thermoplasmata archaeon
CGAGGCATGGAATCGCTCGTCGAAGGCCGCGGTGAGGTCGTTGAGGAGGGCCGTCAGCGCGGTCATCTCCTGCGCGTTGCAGTGGAAGAGCGGCAGCGCGGTGAACAGGATCGAGTCGGCGGACAAGCGGCTGCGGGCGCCGATCTCCCGCGGCGTCGCCACCTGCTTTTCGTGCGGGATGACCGCCCCCTTCGGCGGGCCCGTCGTTCCGCTCGTGTACATGATCGACACCGGGTCGCTCGGCCGCACGTCGGGGACGGGGTCGAGCGGGCGGTCGGCCGCGAGCTCGGCGAAGGGGCGAGCCCCGTGGGGCGGCGGTTCGCCGGTCGAGGCGGGGTCGGCGACCCACTCCCGACGGAGTCCGAGGCCCCCGCGGAGGGGTTCATACACCGGCCAGAGCCGGCGGTCGACCACGAGGGCGGACGGAGCGCTGTCCGCGAGCTCGTAGCGGAGGATCTCGCCCTTGAGGCCCGTGTTGAGGGGGACCAGGATCGCGCCGAGCTTCGCCGCACCGAACCAGAGGAGCGGGAACTCCGGGGTGTTGTAGAGGAGCGCCGCCACG
Source organism: Thermoplasmata archaeon (assembly GCA_021798415.1). Taxonomy (GTDB): domain Archaea; phylum Thermoplasmatota; class Thermoplasmata; order Lutacidiplasmatales; family UBA184; genus Lutacidiplasma. The sequence continues at coordinate 563 of JAJZGO010000071.1, forward strand.
CGGTCGCCGGCGCGGATTCCGTCCCGGGCGAGCCCCGCCGCGACCCTGTCCGTCTCCGCATCGAGCTCGTCGTAGCGGAGCGTCCGTGACCCGAAACGGAGCGCGACCTTCGAGCCGTTCTTCCGACCCTTCGCCCGGATCAGCGTCGCAAGGTCGTGGTACTCCTCGTCCGGCCCGAGCATCCTTCCGGCCGGTAACGCACGGCGGGATAAGGGGCTCGGGGAACCGGGGGTCGGCCCGGGCGGAGCGCCGGAGTCGCGCGGCGCAGCGGGGCAAAGGGTTGTTACGCTCGTCGGGTTCGGACGGGCCCGTGCCGACGAAGCCCGTGCCGTACCGGCCCGACGCGCCGATCGTCGCGGAACTCGCGGCGGGTGCGGTGATCGTCTCGGAAGGCGAACACGAGGTGCTCCTCCTCCACCAGCAGGACGAGGACCGCTGGTGCTTTCCGAAGGGACACGTCGATCCGGGAGAGTCGCTGCGCGAGACCGCTCTCCGCGAGATCCGCGAAGAGACGGGCCTGAGCGCCGTCGAGCTCGACTCGGAGCTCGGCGAGGTGTCGTACCGGTTCTTCCGGAGCTCGTCCGGTCAGAACGTGCACAAGTCGGTCGTCTACTACCTCGCCCGTACCCGCGAGCGCTCGGTGCGGCCCGAACCGATCTTCGACCGGTACGAATGGGTCTCGGCCGCGACCGCCCGCGATCGGATCCGGTACGACACGGAACGGCGGATGCTCGAGGCGGCGGCCCGGCGCCTGTCGGACCACCGACCGTAGCCGGGCCTATCGGACGGCGGTATACGGGCTCGCTCGAGAAGGACGGGCGGAGCCCCCTCCCCCCAGGCGTCGGGAGGGGCTTTGGAAGGGGTTCGGTGGGCCCCGGAGGGCCCACCGGTGGCGCACGATCCCGCTCACTCGCGCCGGGCCGGGCCCTCGACGGACGCCGGTGGTTCGGTCGGCGGGGAGCCCGCGGCATGCGGCGAGGTGGCCGCGGCGGGGGGAACGCCGTTCGGCCAGCTCGTCGCGTATCCGCCCACGAGCCCCGTCTGGGACTTGCGCCGGGCGTAGGAGCGCCATTCCACGACCCCGACCGTCCCGACCATCAGGACGACCGCGAGGGCGATCAGTCCGACCGCGAGCGCCGCGCCGAGCGGCGCCCTCGCGAGCGACCCGAAGCCCTGGGTGACCGACTTCGCGACGCTCTGGGCCTCGGCCACGCTCATCGGCTGGCCCTGGATGGTCGCACTTGGGCCGGTCGAGGCGGTGGGCGCTAGCCCCGAGGTCGGGGCGGCCATCGCGCTGACCGTGCTGTCGTCCGCGCCGAAGGTCGTGTCGGCCGCCGTTAGGGCCGGCGCGCCGGCTCCCCCGCTCAGGTAGAGGGTCTCGGAGGAGACCGCGGCACTCCCGAACTCGAGGGAGTCGTACGCGTGGCTCGCATCCCCGAACATGTCGAAGTCGTGCGGGACGAGGACGAACCCGTCGTGGAGGTCGAACGGTCCCGTGACCGCGAGGACGACCGCGACGCGGGGTTTGTGGTCGAGGAACGAGTGGTCGAGGGCGACCTTCGCACCGGTCAGGTTGACGGGTCCGGTCGCGCTCACGCTACCGGTCTTCGACCCGGCACCGGAACCGGTCGTGCCGTTGAAGCCGTGCTGGCTCCAGGTCCAGGAGAGGTCCCAGTTCGCCGACGGGCTCGCGACCGCGCTCGAGTTCCACGCCGACACACCGGTGAGGTTGAGCGGGATCAGTCCGAGGGACGGCGCGAACCGGACCGAGGCGTTGGCGAAGCCGTTCACGTCGAGCGATGCGCTGCGGGTCGCTCCGTAGGCGGTCAGGCTGACCGACTGGTCGATCGCGCCGGTGACCGACGCCGAGGCATTCAGTATCCCGAGCGCGGGCACGGCCTGGCCCGAGACATAGACCACTGAGGCGTTCGTCAGGTTCGCAAAGGCGGTGTCGACCTCCTGGCCGTGGTAGGTGTACGTCAGCGAGCGCACCGGGGTGGTGTAGCTCGCCTGGATCGAGATCCCGAGCGTGCGCTGCTCCTCGAGGAGGGTCACGTTCGCCGCGCCGGGGGTCGACGTGAAAATCACCGACCAGCCGAACATCGCGTCCCACGTCAGGGTCGCGTTGCCGGCCGTGAACGTGTGGTTCGACCATCCCTCTCCTCCGTAGGCCCACTGCGTCGCCGACGGCGGGAGCGCGACGCCCGGGGCCGCCGCGGCGCCCGAGAGCGCCGGGACCGCCACGAGAGAGAACAGGAGCACGACTCCGGCCGTCGCAACCCAGGTTTTCGTCCTTCCGATCTTCGCCATGGTTCCTTCGGACGGAGCGCGCTCCGTCGGAAGGCTCCATCCGCTCCCCAGCGACATAAGGGGCGGGCCCGCGGAACGGCCGTTTCGCTGGACCCCATGCGACGGGGTCGCATGGGGTGGTCGACGCCGCGCCCTACGCGAGGCGGCCGTTCCGCACGATCGGTCGGTCGTCCAGGAAGAGGTCGGCGCCGCCGACCGTGAGGAGCGACGCGAACCGGCTCGAGGTCTTGCCGCCGTACGGAACGTTGTTGCCGATCCCGATCGTCACGGCGCCCCGCTCGCTTTCCTCGAGCATGGGGGCGAAGCGAATCGCCGGGTCGAGACCGATCTCGACGAGCGACGGACGGGCCTTACCCGCATCCCCCCCGCGGAACGCAGTGGCGAACGGCCGGCCCCCGGAGGTGAACCCCCCGCGGACGAGGCGGCCGTTCTCGAAGTCGAAGCGACCGCCTCGCGCGGGGGCGCCGTACATCGAGTTCGTCCGGTTCGAGACCACGCTCCCGTCGGCGGTGCTCTCGTCCACGGTCACGTAGACGTTCGCGTCCGGGACGGACGCCATCCACGCGAACCGGCTCGTCTTCGCCTCCGGTGGGACGTCGCCGAGACCCGAGTGCGTCTCTCGTCCGACGAGGGCGAGCGTGAGGTCGGTCCCGTTCGAGTGGCGGAGGCGCAGGCGGCCCGAACCTTCGAGGAGCTTCCGAAGCCGAGCGACGTCCCGGCGCAGCCCCCCGAGGTCCCGGGTCGACGCGGCGAGGACCTCCCGACGCCACCTCGAGGCGGGGACGCCCCAGAAGCGAGCGTTCGCTTCGGTCGCCCGGGCGATCGACATGCGGGCGCCCCGCACGCCGGCCTTCCCGCCGACCTCGTACCACTTCGAATTGAACGCCGTGAGAGCGCGCCACGTCGCCTCCGAGAGGGTGTCGGCGTGGGCCTGGTCTTCGGGGCCCCAGAAGTAGACGTAGACGTCCGTCTTCTCGAGCAGCGCCCACTCGTGCTCACCGGGAGTACCGATCAGGTGGGCGCGGCCCCGGGCGACCGCGTCCCAGTAGGCCCCCTCGTCCTCGTAATGGACGAGCGGTCGGGCGCCGAGGCGACGGGCCTCGCGGACGAACCCGGCGGCCCAGGGAACCGAGGACGGATAGACCTCGATGGTGACGTTCTCCTTCGGGCGGACGCCGAGGCGCCCCCGCAGGACGGCTCGGGCGAGCCGGTCGGCGTCGGCGGTCGGGATCGATGGCAGCATGGTGGCCGGAAGGCCCCGCCCCTCAAGGAGTTTCGCGCTCGGGTGGGGGAGCGAGGCCCGGGATACGGAATCGCGCCGAACGTGCGATCCGGACCGATTCGGGGTACCCCGCGTCCGCGTGGCGGGCGACACCGATCCCGGGGTCGTTGTGGAGGACACGGCCGATGCGCCGATCGGCCTCGGGGCTCCCGTCCGCGACGATGACGAGGCCGGCGTGGATCGAGTTGCCGATCCCGACCCCGCCGCCGTGGTGAACCGAGACCCACGTGGCGCCGCTCGCCACGTTGAGGAGCGCGTTCAGGATCGGCCAGTCGGCGATCGCGTCCGAGCCGTCCCGCATCGCCTCCGTCTCGCGGTAGGGGCTCGCGACGCTCCCGGTGTCGTGGTGGTCCCGGCCGATCGCGATCGGCGCCTCGAGCTCGCCCGAGCGAACGAGGTCGTTCACGAGGTGGCCGAACCTCTCGCGTTCTCCGTAGCCCATGTAACAGATCCGCGCGGGCAGGCCCTGGAAGCGGACCCGCTCGCCGGCCAGCCGGATCCAACGGACGAGCGGCTCGTTGTCGGCGAACTCGCTCCGGATCATCCGGTCGATGCGGTGGATGTCGGACGGCGCACCGCCGAGCGCGAGCCAGCGGAACGGTCCGCTCCCGACGGCGAAGAGGGGACGGATGTACTTCGGAACGTACCCGGGGATCTCGAACGCGTTCGAGACTCCGGCGTCGCGCGCCTGAGTGCGGAAGTTGTTGCCGTAGTCGAACGCCTTCGACCCCGAGCGGACGAGCGCGAGGATCGCGCGCGCCTCGTCGGCGAGTGAGGCGCGGACCGCGGCGAGGTACGCCGCTCGGTCGGCCGACCGGGCGACGGCGGCCGTCTCGACGGTCATCCCACGGGGTATGTAGCCGACCAGGAGGTCGTGCGCCGCGGTCTGGTCGCTCACGACGTCCGGCACGACGCCGCGCCGGACGATCTCGGGATAGACGTCGGCCGCGTTCGCGCACAGCCCGACCGAGAGCGCCCGGCGCTCGGTCGTGGCCGCGGTGACCAGGTCGAGCGCTTCGTCGAGGGTCCCCGCCTCCGCATCGAGGTATCGGTGCTCGAGACGGCGGCGAAGCGCCCGGGGATCGACGTCCACGATCAGCCCGACCCCGTGGAGGAGCGTGATCGCGAGCGGTTGGGCGCCCCCCATCTCCCCGAGGCCGGAGGTGAGGACCCAACGTCCGGCGAGGTCCGGAGCTCCGAACTCGATCCGCGCGAGCGAGGCGAGGGTCTCGTACGTTCCCTGGAGGATCCCCTGCGTCCCGATGTAGATCCAGCTCCCCGCCGTCATCTGGCCGAACATCGTGAGCCCGCGGCTCTCGAGGTCCCAGAAGATGTCGTCCGTCGCCCAGCGCGGTACGACGTTCGCGTTCGCGATCAGCACCCGGGGAGCCTCCGCGTGCGTGGGAAAGACCCCGACCGGCTTTCCCGACTGGACGAGAAGAGTCTCGTCCGACCCCAGCGTCCGCAGGGTCTCCACGATGAGGTCGTACGACTCCCAGTCCCGGGCCGCCTTCCCCCGCCCCCCGTAGACGACGAGGTGGTGCGGGTCGCGAGCGACCTCCGGGTCGAGGTTGTTCTGGAGGAGGCGGAGCGCCGCCTCCTGGGGCCAGCCGCGGCAGGTCAAAGCCGTCCCCCGGGGGGCGTGGATCTCCCGGTCGGACTCGAGCGTTCGGACCATCGACGCCGCGAAACGACCGCGGGCTAAGAGCCCTTACTCCCCGCCGGCACCGCGGGTCGAGCGCCGACGGTTAAGAACCCGCCGCGGAATCGTCCCTTGTGCCGCCGTAGCTCAGTCGGTAGAGCGGCTGATTTGTAATCAGCAGGTCGGGAGTTCGATCCTCTCCGGCGGCTCCTCTTTCGCGTGCGCACGAGCGTTTCCGCTCCCCGAGGGGAAGGATGCCGGCCTTACTCGCGTAGCGCCGTCGGCCGGTCCGGGCGGGGGTCGGCCTCGGCCGAAGCCGCTCGACCGTTCCCTCGCGATGGGGGCCCGCGTACTCTCTGCGGAAGCGGCGGCTCCCGGCGGGACGCAGACGATCCCTTCGGTGGTCCACGGCGCCCCCACGGAGTGCCCGCCGTACGGCTCCCCAGCTCGCCCGCGGAGTCCACTCCGGAGGGGTACCGGTCGTCTCCGCACGTCGGTGGCACCGACCGGGCCGGTGCTCGGCCGGACCTCTTGAAGAGTCGGCCCGAAGCCCACGGGAAACCGAGGGGACCCGATGCGGTCGGCCCGGTACGGGGAGAGTTTCTCAGGGAAAGTGGTCCGCGACGACCCGCCGCATCGATCCGCTCCGATAGAGCGCCAGGGAGGCGAGCCCGAGGTAGAGCCCCAACACGGCCAGACCCGAAGCGAACAGCCACCAGTCCTGGAAGAGGCCGTACGCGACAAGGCCCCCACCGGCGACTCCCAGCAAGGACCCGGACGCGAGACGAAGGGCGTTGTTGGATTCCCGAGAGCGCACGGCTTGGGTGAGCCAGTCCGCCATCGCCGCGGCGGGACAAACCCCCAGGATCAACGCGACCGCGGGCGTGGCGGCGGTTGCTTCGAAGGAGGGGCGTATCGCGAACACGCTGAGGAGAGCGAGGAATCCAACGGCTTGGCCCGTGCATCTCGCACAGAAGTGGTACACGCGCCTTCCGATCCCCAGAGGGAGGGTTCGGCCGTATCGATGGGGAGCGTGGTGGGCGATGAGGTATTCCCAATCCGGAACGACGGGGCCGTTGGGAGATTCCCCTGCCATCGCAGACTGGGCTATTGACCCAGTGATTTATTAGACAGAACCGTGCTGTGAAAACGCGTGGCAGGTTACCCGCAACCCGCGATGGTGCCGGGGCCCGTTGAGTACAAGAGGAACGTCACGCTGTGGCTCCTGGTCGTCCTGATCCTGCTCTGCTGGCCTGCGGCGATCGTCTACTACTTCACCCGCGAGAAGGTCCCCATCCAGGAACTGCGGCCCTACGCGAGCGCCCCTTACGGCCCCCCTGCCTCCGTCGGGGCGCCGATGGCTTCGGGGCGGTTCTGCTCGGCGTGCGGCTCTCAAAACCTCACGAGCTCGACGTTCTGCTCTCGCTGTGGCAAGGCCCTGAGCTGACCCCGTCGCACGGACCTTTCGACCGCAGGTCGGAACCGGATCCCCCTCCTGCCCGCCAGGCGGTCCGGGGCTCGTCCCGGAATCGATGGTCGCCGTCGCGAGGTTGACCACGATTGGCGGAAAGCCCTCGCCGGAGGACCACGATCGGGGTCGAGCCCTTCGAAGCTCCCGGTGGTCCCGCGAGTAAGCCCACTCCGAGTTGGACGGCAGGGGCGATGGACGGAACCTCGGAGCCCCCGGACCGCCCTCGGGGGTCGAGCCGACCGGCCGACCCCTTCCCAGCCTCGGGATCCCGCCCCGCTGGGCCCCCGTCCGACACCGAGGGATTCGGCTCGTCGGGGGGAAGAT
>JAJZGO010000072.1 GCA_021798415.1 Thermoplasmata archaeon
GCGGTCGAGCAGGAACCCGGCGTCGTCCGTTCGCCCACGGGCCAACCGACGGTCGCGAAGAAGAGGAGGACGACCACCGCGACGGCCGCCGCGACCGCGGCCGCGGACCGCAGGGGCACCGGCCGGACGTACGGGCCGGGCGCGCGCGGACGGGGCGGATGCGAAGGCAAGGGCACGACCTCCACGACATCCCACGGTTCGCGTTTCTGGGGTACGGGGGCCGCGGATATACCGCTGCGGAGGGGCAAAGACCGAAAAGGGCCCGCCGGTTCCCCTCTCGATGACCGGTGCTCCCCGTCCGCTCGCGTCGTCCCGGCCGACGGCCCGTGGAGCGACGGGACCGTCGCTCGTCCCGTGCCTTCTCCTCAAGGGCGGACAGGTTCTCCTTCCCGGCGAAGAGGGACCCACGCTAGCCCGAACGGCCGCCGGTACCCCGTTCGACCCGTTCGACGTGGTCGACCGCCTGGCGGAATCCTCGCCGCTCCTCTACGTGGTCGACCTCGACGGGATCGAGCGGGGGGACCCGCAGCTCGACTACCTCCAGGAGATCTCCCGCGACGTTTCGATATGGGTCGACGCCGGCGTTCGGTCGGCGGAGCAGGCGATCGACGCGCTCGTCACCGGGGCCCGACGCGTCGTGCTGTCGAGCGCCCATCTGAACGGGCCCCGGGAGCTCCGACGGACGTGGCGCCTGTCGACCGAGGTCGTCTTCGAGCTCGAGCTCGCCGGCGCGAAGCTCGCACCCGCTCACGAAGGCTGGGGAACGGAGGATCCCGTCGCCCTAGCGGCGACCGTCCGCGACGTGGGCGTGGACCACCTGGTGGTTTCCCCCCGCGGCAGCGACCCGGACTGGGCGACCGTCCGGGCGATCGCCGCCGGCGGCCCGACCTGGGTCGACGGCACCTTCTCCACCGGCGACGCCGGTCGCCTGACCGAGGTCGGTGCCTCGGGGGGCATCTACCATCTGAACGACCTCTTCGCCCGCTGGGAGGAGAAGACGCCTCCGACTCCCGATCTGCCCCGTGCCGCGCGCGATGATGAGAACCAGAACCAGCTGACGCATGATGAATGATGGGCGAGCTGAGCGCACGACACGGGACACGACACGCCGACCCGGTCCGGGAGCCGGCGCGAGCAACGGGGGAACGCTGAGGAGGGCCGGGTCCTTGCGGAGGGCGGGCGACCGCCTCCCCCAGTCCGCGGTGGTCGAGTGGCCTCCGCAGAGGGGAAGCCGGGACGACCTCGCGAGGCGTTACGTGCGCTCGGGTCGGTCGAGCGGGGCGGCGGCGACGAACTCCGACCGGTCGACGAGGCCGAGCGCGTAGAGGCGGCTCTCGGAGGCATCGAGGACGGTCCGCTCGCGGACGGTCGCCCGGCGGGGCCGGAACCCCCAGACCAGGAGCAAGAGGAGGCCGACCGATGCGGTCACGAACGAAGCCGCGAGCAGGGTGACGACGAAGGTGGTGCGGAGGAGGTCCATCGTGCCGATCACGCTCACCACGCCCGTGAGGACGTAGCCGACGAGCACGAGCGTGAAGAGGGCCGCGAACCGCGTCCGCCGCTCGTTCAAGTAGACGATGTACGCGAGCGAATCCCTCAGCTCGCCGGCCCCCCAGACCTGTAGGAACCGGACGACCCCGACGGCGAGGAGGAGGGTGAACAGCCCGATCAGCCCGAGATCGGCCGCGAAAAGGATCGGATTCATAACGAGCCGTCCCCGATGTTTCGACGGTTCCCCTCTTTAAGCATTTGTCCAGCTTCGACAACGGGCCGACTCGCCGACAGGGTTCGCCGGGTCGGACCGGTTCCGACGGCCCCCCGGAACGAACCGGTTCTTCCGGCAAAGGATTTTAGGCGGAGGGGGGACTGAGTCGGCGTCGAGGACGATGGCGGACGCATCGCGGCTCACGGTGTCGTTCCCGGACGGTCGGCATCTTTCGGTCGACCGCGGCACCTCCGCGGGGGCGGCTCTCGCCGAATGGGCCCCCGAGCGCTCCGCCTCGTTCCTCGCGGCGCTCCTGGACGGCCGGCCGGTCGACCTTGCGGCCCCACTCCAGCACGACAGCGCCCTCGCTCCGCTCTCGTTCGCCGACCGGGCGGGCCGCGAGATCCTGCAGCATTCGGCGGCCCACCTGGTCGCGAAGGGGATCGTCGAGACGATCCCGGGCGCCCGACCGACGGTCGGTCCCCCTACCGAGGATGGGTTCTACTACGACTTCGACGTCCGCCCGCTCACCCCTGCCGACCTCGACGCCGTGCGCGACGCGATGGCCCGCGCCGTCCGGGCACGGGAGCCGTACGTGCGACGCGAGGTCTCGAAGGCGGAGGCCGAACGCCTGTTCGCGTCGAATCCCTTCAAGCTGCGGTACATCTCCGAGGTTCCGCCGGGCGACCCGGTCTCGGTCTACGACACCGGCGCGTTCACCGACCTCTGCCGCGGCCCGCACGTTCCCCACACTGGGTGGCTCGAGGGCGTCCACATCCTCGGATTCTCTGCGATCACCCCCGAGCGCGAGGGCGCCGTCCCCCTCCAGCGGGTCCGGGGGGTCGGATACCCGACGAAGTCCGAGCTCGAGGAGTACCTCAAGCTCCGCGCGGAGGCGGAGGCCCGCGACCACCGGACGATCGGCGCGAAGCAGGAACTGTTCCTCTTCGTGGACGAGGCTCCGGGATTCCCCTTCTGGCTGCCGAAGGGGATGGTCGTCGTCCATGAGCTCGAAAAGTTCGTCCGGGAGCACCTCGCGAAGGCCGGCTACTCCGAGGTCCGGACCCCCCTCCTGTTCGCCCAGTCGATCTACGAGACGAGCGGCCACTGGGAACACTACCGGGAGAACATGTTCCTCTCGACGGTCGAGGACCGGGTCTTCGGCTGGAAGCCGATGAACTGCCCCGGCTCGATGCTCCTCTTCCGCTCCCGCGCGCGCAGCTACCGCGAGCTGCCGCTCCGCCTCGCCGAGTTCGCCCCGCTCCACCGGCTCGAGGCGAGCGGGACGCTCCACGGGCTCACCCGGGTCCGCGAACTCGTCCAGGACGATGCCCACATCTTCGTGACCGAGGAACAGGTCGCGGGCGAGGTCCGGACGCTGCTCGAGTGGATCCGGGAGGCGTTCTCGACGTTCCGCCTCCGCTGGTCGTACGAGCTCTCGACCCGCCCGGCGAAGTTCCTCGGCGACGTCGCCGAATGGGACCGGGCCGAGGCGACGCTCGAGGCGCTCCTGAAGGAGTCGAAGGTCGACTACCGGGTCTCTCCCGGCGAAGGCGCGTTCTACGGACCGAAGATCGACATCCACGTCCGGGACTCTCTCGGCCGCCCCTGGCAGACCGGCACGATCCAGCTCGACTACCAGATCCCGCTCCGCTTCGGCCTCGAGTACCAGGGAGCGGACGGCCAGCTCCACACCCCGGTCGTCGTTCACCGGACGATCCTCGGTACCTGGGAGCGGTTCCTCGGCGTCCTGATCGAGCACTGCGCGGGACGGTTCCCGCCGTGGCTCGCCCCCGTCCAGGTACGCATCCTCCCCGTGACGGAGCAGCACGCGACGGGGGCGCGCGGGCTCGAGGACGAGCTCCGGGCCACCTCGGTCCGGGCCGAGCTCGCAGGGACCGAGGAGTCGCTCGCGAAGCGCGTGCGGACCGCCGAGCTCGACCGCATCCCGTACGTCGCCGTCCTCGGCGACCGGGAGCTCGCGGACGGGACGGTCTCCGTGAGGGTCCGGGGGTCGAAGGGGAACCGGTCGATGTCGCGCAGCGAGTTCCTCGGCTACGTGACGGACCGCATCCACCGCCGCGAGTTCGATCCCTAGGACCGGTGGGAGCGGCGGGCGCGTCGCGCCTCGACCCGTGCGTCGAGGTAGAGGCCCTCGAGCCGCGCCGAATCGACCTGGTGGTCGGCGCGCAGGTGCTCGCGCATCCGCACGAGGTCGATCGGTCGGCCGCAGATGCGGCAGGCGACCCGCTGCCGCCGCGACGCGGCCTCCCACGACCCCGTCGGCTGCATCGCATCCCCCTGCACGCCCGAGCGTATAGAGTCGACGGCGGAGTTTCCGCGGAGGGCCCGGGGGCCGCCGGGCCGACGGCAGTCTTTAATTACCAACCCTCCTGAGCCGCCTCGAACCTCGAGGGACGCCCCATGGGACTTTCAACCGGACAACTGGAGCTTCTGATCTTCCTGGCCGCGATCGTCGGCCTCCTCTACGCCGCGGTCCAGACGGTGCTCGTGCTGCGGGAGGACGAAGGGGACGAGCGGATGCGGGAGATCGCGGGCGCGATCCGCGAAGGGGCGATCGCCTTCCTTCGCCGGGAATACACGTTCGTCTTCCTGGTCGCGGCGGTCCTCGCGGTGATCATCGCGTTCGCCTTCGGGATCACCGGCGAGGGAGGGCGCCTCGCGGTCGGCTTCGTCTTCGGCGTCGGCGGGAGCGCTCTCGCGGGCGCCGTCGGGATGCTCGTGAGCATCCGCGCGAACGTGCGCACCGCCGCCCGCGCCCGACGGGGCGACCTCGGCGCGACGATGAGCTACGCCTTCCGCGGCGGGAGCGTGACCGGCATGTCGGTCGCGGGGCTCGCCCTCCTCGAGCTGGTCGGCTTCTACTGGGCGTTCGGCGGCAACGTGCTCGACATGGTCGGAGTGCTCTTCGGCGCGTCGCTGATGAGCCTGTTCGCGCGCGTCGGCGGCGGGATCTACACGAAAGGTGCGGACGTCGGGACCGACCTCGTCGGGAAGGTCGAGGCGGGGATCCCCGAGGACGACCCGCGCAACCCCGGCGTCATCGCGGACAACGTCGGCGACAACGTCGGCGACTGCGCCGGGATGGCGGCCGACCTCTTCGAGACGTACGTCGTCACCGCGCTCTCCGCGATGCTCCTCGCCTACCTGATCAACACCGTCGCCGGCGCGACGCCGCTCCTGGCGCTCTTCCCGAACGCGATCCTCTTCCCGCTCCTCGTCTGCGCGTGGGCGATCGTCGCGACGATCGTCGGGGCCCTCTTCGTCCGCATGCGGCCGGGCGGCTCGATCATGGGGGCGCTCTACCAGGGCCTTGCGGCCACGACGGTGGTCGGACTCGTGGGCCTCTACGCGCTCGACGCGTCGTTCATGGGCGGCAACGTGGGGATCTTCGTCGCGACCGCGGTCGGCCTCGTCGTGATGGTCCTCATCGTCGTCGTCACGGACTACTACACGAGCACGAAGTACCGGCCGGTCCAGAAGATCGCCGAGTCGGCCCAGGCCGGCGCCGGCCCGACCGTGATCAGCGGGCTCTCGGTCGGCCTCGAGTCCGCCTGGATCCCGGGGCTCGTCATCATCTCGGGCACCCTCGTCGCCTACGCCGCGGCCGGGTGGTACAACGGCTTCTCCACGGGGCACGGCCCGGACGCCTACCTCGGGCTCTACGGGATCGGGCTCGCCGCGGCGAGCATGCTCAGCGTCACGGGGATGATCATCTCGATCGACGCGTTCGGCCCGATCACCGACAACGCGGGCGGGATCGCCGAGATGGCGCACCTTCCCGAGGAGGCCCGGGCGATCACCGACCCGCTCGACGCGGTCGGCAACACGACCAAGGCGATCACGAAGGGGTACGCGATCGGCTCCGCCGTCCTCGCGGCGCTCGCGCTCTTCGCGGCGTACACGTTCGCCGCGGCGAACGCCTGGGGGCCGACCCACACCTGGGCGTCGTTCACGGGCCTCTTGACCCTCTCGACCCCGCTCGTCGTGGCGGGGCTCTTCATCGGCGCGGTCCTTCCGTTCTTCTTCACGTCGTTCCTGATGAACGCGGTCGGCGTCGCCGCCGAGAAGATGGTCTTCGAGATCCGCCGCCAGTTCCGGGAGATCCCGGGGATCCTCGCGGGGACGGCGAAGCCCGACTACGGCAAGTGCGTCGACATCGTCACGCTCACCGCGCTCCAGCAGCTCGCCGTACCGGCGATCATCGCGGTCGCGACCCCCCTCGCGGTCGGGTTCCTCCTCGGACCGGTCGCGCTCGCGGGCCTTTTGCTCGGGACGATCGTCTCGGGGTTCCCGCTCGCCCTCATGATGACGACCGGCGGGGCGGCGTGGGACAACGGCAAGAAGTACATCGAGAGCGGCCACTTCGGCGGCAAGCGCTCCGACGCCCACAAGGCCGCGGTCGTCGGCGACACCGTCGGCGACGCGACGAAGGACACGGCGGGCCCTGCGATCAATCCGCTCATCAAGGTCGTGAACACGATCTCGATCCTGTTCATCGTCCTGATCGTCGCGCACTCGGTGATCGGCATCTAGGCGACGGGAGGAGTCCCGTGCGCTCCGGGGGCGCCCGGGCCGCAAAAACCGCACGGGTGCGGGCGTCCGGGACCCGTTCGGCCCGCGGCCGAGAGGTTGATAGGGCGGGAGCGCATCCCCCGGGCCGAGGTGCCCTCGATGTGCGACACGTGCGGGTGCAAGTCCAAGAAGAAGCCGTAGGGGCCCGCACCGGACCGACCCGAGCGGTCCTCCGCCGGGCAACTCCTTCCCTCGACCCCCGGGCCCATCGGCCGTTCCCCCGACGGTAGGGTTTTTCGTCCGCTCGCCTCACCTCCGACCGTGTTCGACGTCCGCGGTTCCGTCGTCCTCGTCACGGGCGGTTCGCGCGGCATCGGCCGCGCGATCGCGCTCGAGCTCGCGCGGGGCGGGGCCGACGTGGCGGTCCACTTCCGGGCCGAATCCGCCCGCGCGGCGGAGGTCGTCCGGGAGGCGAAGGCGCTCGGCGTGGACGCGCGGACGTTCGGTGCCGACCTGACCGACCGCGAAGCCGCGGTCGGCGTCGTCGGGGCCGCGGGGCAGTGGAAAGGCCGCCTCGACGGTCTCGTGACCTCCGCGGGGATCTACCGCGGGCCGTCGCTCGAGGAGGTCGGCGCGCGCGAGTGGGAGGAAACCGAGCGGACCGACCTCGAAGGGACGTTCTGGACGGTGCAGGCGGCGGCGCCGTTCCTTCGCAAGAGCGACCGCGCGGCGGTCGTCACGATCTCCTCCGTTCTCGGGGCGCACGCCGCGGTCGGTGGGGCACCGTACCAGGCCGCCAAGGGGGCGGTCGAGCAGCTGACGCGCGCTCTCGCCCTCGAGCTCGCGCCGTCGATCCGGGTCAACTCGGTCGCCCCGGGCTTCGTGCGCACCGACATGAACCGCGCCGGCCACGAGGATCCGGTCTTCCGCCAGAAGGTCGCCGACGCCACCCCGCTCGGACGCTGGGGCGAGCCGGACGACATTGCGCCCGTCGTCCGGTATCTTCTGAGCCGACAGGCGTCCTGGGTCACGGGCATCGTCCTCGGGGTCGACGGGGGGATCGCGCTTCGATGAACGGGACCGCCCCCACCCCCACGCGCGTCGCGCTCGTGACGGGCGGGGCCCGCGGGATCGGCCGGGCGATCGTCCTCGCGCTCGCGCGCGACGGGCTCGACGTCGCGTTCACGTACGCCCGCGACGCGGACGCGGCGGCCCGAACCGCCCGGGACGTGAAGGAGCTCGGGCGCCGGGTCCTCGCTCGGCCGAGCGACGCCGCCCGGGCCGACGAGGCGGAGAAGGTCGTCGAGGCGACCCGGGCCGAGCTCGGCCGCATCGACGTC
>JAJZGO010000007.1 GCA_021798415.1 Thermoplasmata archaeon
CGAGCCGTCGTGGGACCGCGAGGCGGGATCGCGCGCGGACGCCACTGCGCGTACGGGTGTCGCGGTAGGAGCCGGGGGCCGCGGCGGGCTCGGCCCGCGGGGCGGGTCGGCCTCCAGGACGCCGAAGCACCGGGCTTCGAGGTGGAGCCGCTCGCGCAGTTCGCGGACGCGATCCGCGGTCGCGGCGCCGTGCCAGAGGTGCCCGGCCGGGTCCCAGCGGAGGCCCAGGTCGCGCAGCACGGCGCGATTCGCGCAGGGCGCGGGGCTCGCGGGCAGGAGCACGGTGCGCAACTCGGCACCGGCGGTGGCGAGGTCGGGGAACGGGTTCGTGGTCTCGTGGCGGTCGCTCTCGGTCGCGCTCGCGGCGCTGATTGCGGTCATCGGCGCGAAGCGAGCGCGCAGGGCTCGCGGCGAGCGAGACGCGAGCCCGTGCCCCCATCATGGTCGCCGAGCGAAGCGATGGAACGCCCGCGCGGGGAGTGCGCGGGCGCGAGATTAATGTGGGACCCGCGTGGTCGGGGGGCGACCGCGATGAGCGCGAGACGCCCGTCCGAGATCTCGTGCTACCGGGAAGACGGGTGACGCTGAGGAGGACGAGGTCGGCGGGACCGGACCAGCCCCGAGAACCCTTCGTTCGTGTTTCGGGACGGATCGAGGGATTGTGCGGCGAGGAACGGGGACGGGGGGGTCGACCCATGTTTCCGAACGCGGGGCGTGAGAGTTGGCGAGGATATCGAGAACGGAGACGCTCTTCGCCGGGCAGGCCCACCCCTGTGTGCCCGACTTCGAGCGGCCCCGGGGCCCCCTTCTTGTAGCCGGCGCGCCCATGGCCGGTGCCCGGTGAGGTCACGGTGCGCAATTCCCACCTCTCCCTCCTCGCCGCGGTCACCGCGGCCGGCTTCTGGGGACTCTCGGGGACCGCGGCGCAGGCGTTGTTCGCGCTCTACGGGTTCCCGGTCCTCGGCCTCGTCACGGTCCGGATGCTCTGCTCGGGTCTCCTCGTAATCGGCCTCATCGGCCGGAAGGGCCGGCCACCGATCACGGTGACCTTCGTCCTTCTCTCGGTCTTGGGGATCGCCGGTTCCCAGCTTACGTACCTCGAGGCGATCCGCTACTCGAACGCCGTGACGGCGACGCTCCTCCAGTTCCTCTTCCTCCCGATGGTCGCCGCCTACGAGGGGCTCCGGGGCGAGGTCCGCTGGTCCTGGCATTGGAGCGCGACCCTTGGGATCGCGGTGGTGGGCACCGTGCTCCTGGTGACGAACACGGGGGTAGGATCTCTCGGGATCCTCCTCACGCCGCTCGGGGCGCTCTTCGGCCTCCTCTCCGCCGCCTCGGGTGCGTACTACTCAATCGCCGGCGGCCGCCTCGTGAAGGTCCACGGGACCTGGCCGCTCACGGCCTGGGGGTTCCTGGTCGGGGGCCTCGTCACCCTGCCGGCCGGGGCGTACGCCTTTGCGACCTACTCCTTCCCGGCCTCGATCCCGTCCGTGGCCGAGCTCGTCGGGCTCGTGGCGTTCGTCATCGTCTTCGGCACGCTCCTCGGCTACGGCCTCTACCTCTTCGGCCTTCGGCACCTCCCCGCGACCGAGGTCGGGGTCGCCGCGTCCGTCGAGCCGATCAGCGCCGGCGTGGCGACGCACGTCTTCCTCGGCGTCACGCTCTCGTTGGCCCAGTACCTCGGGGGCGCGCTCATCGTCGTCGCGGTAGCGCTCCTCGGCCTGCGGCGCCGCCCAAGGGGCGGGCGTCCGGCCCCGGACGCGACCGCGGTCCCTCCGGGTCGGAGCGATCCGCCGCCGTGACGCCCCGCGGCCGTTCGGGGAAGGCCGCCACGCCCGGCTCCGGTGTGGGGGGCGGAAAGCGTTAAGGCAGGCCCGTGGGCTGGTCCGCTGGTAATGGTGGCGGAAGCGCCCGCGGTCCGACCGGCGACGCCGACGGCCTCGTGGCGGTCCCGGTGGACCTCCGTGATGCGGAGGCTTCCCCCGGCCCGACTGGTCGCGATCTTCCTTGCGGGCCTCGGAGCGTACGAGGTCTACTACCTCGGCGGGCTCGGGGCGTACACGCTCCTCGCCCTCCCCATCTTCGCCGCGGCCGTCGACCTCGCGTTCCAGCGGGCCCGGTTCCCACACCTCCGGTTCCCCGATGCGGCGATCGCCACGGGTCTCTTCCTCGCCCTCCTGTTCCCGCCGAGCGCCCCGCTCGTCTTCGCCGGCACCGCTACGTTCGTGGCGATCGGCGTGCGGCACGTCCTGAGGCTCCGGGGGCGGCCGTGGTTCAACCCTGCGATCACCGGCGTTGTCGTGGGCACGCTATTCCTCGGACTCGCCCCCGCCTGGTGGGTCGGCATCGGCCCGTTCGGGGAGGTCGCGATGCTCGTCCTTGGCGGTCTCCTGATCGTCCGGACCCCGAGCTCTTGGCGCCTGCCGGCCGTCTTCCTGCTCACCTACGCCCTCCTTTCGGTCGTCCAGCACGTCTTCGTCGGAGCGACCACGGACGCCCGCGTCCTGCTTTTGCAGGCGGTCGACCCGGCGACCCTGTTCTTCGCGCTGTTCATGGTCCCCGAGCCCCGGACCTCCCCCGGTGCGGCGCACCAGCAGGTACTCTACGCCGGGATCGTCGGGATCGCCGCGGCGTTCCTGCCGATCTTCCTTCCCACGCTCGGCATCCTCGTGAGCCTACTGGCCGGCAACCTGCTCGCGGTCGCCCTCCGGCGGAACGCCCCGGCGCCGGCCGCGACGCGGCCGGCGACCGCTCCGGGCCGGACGGGCCGGGGCAAGCGGAGCGCGGCCCGGGGAGCGAAGCCGGCGCCCGGACCGGCCGCCCGGTGGCCGATCGCCTATCGCGTGAGCGCGGGGCTCCTCGTGCTGGTCGTGCTGGGCGCGGTGGTCGCGGCGAACCCGGCGACGCACGCGACTGCGCCCCTCTTCAAGGTCACCGCGCCCGGCGGCGGGGGCGGAGGCGGCGTGACGGCCGCCTGCCAGTCGGACAACACATCGATCCCGTCGTCCGACCTCACGACGCTCCACAAGCTGCTCGGTCCGTCCGTGATCCTGTCGTACAGCTCCCAGACCGGCGTCGTCGTCTTCTACGACCCGGTCAACCAGGTGACCGTGACCGAATCGGACCTCTACGAGGACTACGGCTTCGCCGAGTTCAACGGGGACGACTACGCGGTCTCGGGCTGCGCCCCCTGACCGGCCCCGGGCGCGCGCTCCCGCGCATCCCTCCATACCCCTACAGCCACAGCTATAGTCTAAGTTGAAATTCTATATACTGTAACCCGAATGTATCGATTTCGATGACACCGCACACGACCCGACCGACAGGGCAGAGGCCCCCGCCCCGATCCCGATCGACCCCCGCGCCGAGCGCGCGGGATCCGGCCCCCGGCGCGAACGAGCCGGGGGCGAGGCGCGCCGACCGCGACCGCGGTTCTGCGCGCGCGGCCCGGTCCGCCTCTCCCGTGGCCTTCGTCGGCGTCTCCGCCCACGAACCCGCCGAACACCTCTTCCGGGCCTTGCTCGCGGCCTACCTCGCCGGGGCGGACGAGTTCCTGATCCGGGAGTCCCCCACGGTCTCGCAGGCGACCCGCGAGGTCGCCCGGACGTTCTGCCGCCGCACCCTCGGGCCGGAGATACTTTCGGAGGGGGAGGGTGTCCTGCGCCTCCGCGACCTCTCGGCGGAGGGCTTCGTGCCGCTCGAGCGCCGGGTCGCCCGGATGGGGCGCGCGGTGGTCGAGCTGCACCGCCAGGCCATCGAGAGCTGGTCGGCGCTTCCGCTGCGGGAGGACGGCGTCTGGGCCGGTCGCGACGACGAGGTCGACCGCGAGGCGTGGTGCATCGAGCGGTGCCTCGGCCGCGACCCCTCGGCGACGCTCGACCCGGGCCGGCTCCTCGGGCTTTTCACGGTGACGCGGAGCCTCGAACGGATCGCGGACCACGCGGTCGGACTCGGCGAGGAGGGTCGCCGCCTCGCGGGAACCCCGTCGTCGTCCCTGCCGGTCGGGCTCCTGCGCCAGTTCCACCGCCAGGCGATGGACCATCTCGAAGGGGCCCTCGCCGCGCGGGACGCCTCTCGCGCGAACGAGCTGCTCGACACGGGAGAGGCGCTGACCGCCTCGGGGCGTGCGCTCGCCGACCGGCTCCTGCCCGCGGTCCACGGCGAGGCGGTCCCGCCGACGACGGTCGCCGCGGTCGCCCGGATCCTCGACTCGATCCTGCGGACGATCGCCTACGCCCAGGACATCGCCGAGGTCGCCCTCGACCGGGTTCCCGTCGCGGAGCTCGGCGACCGCCGGGCGCGCCCCGGCCGCGCCCCGCTCGCCTCCGCGGCCTAGCCGCCTGCGCCGCGACCCGGACCGGGACCGAGCGCAGCCGTTTTCCGTCCGCGGGCTCGCGGGGGAGAGAGAGGGCCGCATGCGTCGATCCCCAGGATCCGGACCGCGCCACGTGAAAGTCGTCGCCGTCCGCCACGGTCCGGCTGAGGTCAAGGACCCCCTCCACTGGCCGGACGACCGGACCCGGCCGCTCACGGAGGAGGGCGTCGAAGAGACGCGACGCGCCGCCCGGGGCCTCGTGCGCCTGACCGGTCCCGTCGACCGCATCGTGACGAGCCGCGCCGTGCGCGCCCGGCGGACCGCGGAGATCGTCCGTGACGCCCTCGGAGGAGCGGCCGCGCCCGAGCGGTGGCCCGAGCTCGAGCTCGGCCACCTCGTGCCGAGGATCTTCGACCGGCTGAACCGCGTGGTTCGCTCGGGCGAGCAGGTGGTGCTCGTGGGTCACGAGCCGACGCTCGCGGAGTTCGTCGGCCTCGCGCTCACCGGCGAGGGGATCGCCCTCGCCCGCCTCGGCAAGGCCGGGGCCCTCTGCCTCGAGTTCCCCGCGGCCGTGGTCCCGGGCGCGGCGCGCCTTCTCTGGCTGCTCACGCGGAAGCAGCTCGCGAGCGTGCGCGCCTGAGGGATGCCCGGGGCCGTCGCGGGCGGGGGGCGCCCGGGCCCTCGGCCGCCCCGTAGAGCGGGGCGATGTGGCGCTGCACGTCGGCGTGGACCTGCTCGGGGGCCCGGTTCGCGTCGACCCGGACGAAGTCGTAGTCGCGCCGCATCCACTCGAACTCGCGCGAGAGGAGGTCCTGGTAGCGGAAGAAGCTCTCGAAGAGGTCGCGCGAGAGCGAGAGGTCCATCCCGGACTCCCAGTAGTCGAGCGTGCCGTACTTCGCGATCGCGCGGTGCAAGAGGATCTCCGGCCGGGCGTCGAGGAAGAGGACCCGGTCGGGCCGCAGGGCGAACCCGTAGAGCTCGCGCGCCCACGCGCGCGACGCCCCGCGGGCGATCGCGCGCGCCATGAGCGTGTAGATGTACCGGTCGGCGAGCACGGTGCTCCCCGCCGATAGGGCCGGGACGATCTTGTTCTCGAGCTGGTCGGCGAAGTCGGCCGCGTAGAGGAGCGCCATCGTCGTCGCGCCGAGCGTGTGGCCCTTCTTCGCCCGGTCGATCTCCCCGCTCACGAGGTCCGAGCGGCGCAGCCCGGTGTCGACGACCGAGTGGCCCTCGACCTCGAGCCACGACTTCAGGAGCGCGACCTCGGTCGTGCGCCCGGAGCCGTCCGCACCCTCGATGACGATCAGCTTGCCCGAGAGCGGCTCCGCGGGCATCCCCGGGAGGCGCGTGCCGTAGGTCCTATCCGTCATGGATCAGTCGCTCCCCCGTCGGGAACCGCTCGAGGAGCGGCGCGAGGTGCCGGCGCACTTCCGACTGGACCGCCTCGACCGAGCGGGTGGCGTCCACGACCGTGAATTTGTCGCTGCGGGCGAGCCGGTCGTACTCCCGCATGAGCCGACCCTGGAACCGCTCGTAGCTCTCCGTCACGGTGTCCGAGAGACCGAGGTCCATGCCGGCCTCGTAGTAGCTGATCTTGAGCCGGGAGGCGAGCTTGCGTCGCAGCGTCACCGCGACCGGGACGCGGAAGTAGAAGACCCGGTCCGGCCGCGGGGCGAACGCGTAGATCGTCCGCACCCACGCCGGGTCGCAGCCCCGGGCCGCGTCGCGGACGAACGCGGTGTAGGCGTACCGGTCGCAGACGACGAGGTACCCCGCCCGCAGCGGCGGGAGGATCTGGCGGTCGAAGCGGTCGGCGAAGTCGGTCGCGTGAAGGAGGGAGAACGTGGTCGGGGTCAAGAGCCCCTTCTTCTTCCCGCGGCGGATCACGCCGGCGACGAGCTCCGAGGAGTTCCACTCGGTGAAGAAGACCCGGTAGCCCTGGGCCTGGAGCCACTTGCCGAGCAGCCTCGCCTGCGTCGACTTGCCGCTTCCGTCCAGGCCTTCGAAGACGAGCAGACGCCCCGGAAAGCCGTGGTGCGCGGACGGGTCCTCAGCCGGCATCGCGGACCCGCACGTCGAGGCCGAACGAGCGCTGCATCGGCTTGCCGACCTTCTCCGCCCACCGGGGGGGAAGAGCGGTATCGGCCGGGGCAGAAAAGCTCACGCCGAGCACCCGACCTCCGCTCCCGAGCGCGAAACGGGGTCGGCCGGCCGACAGGATCTCCGCGACCTCGAGGATCGTCCCGAGCCGGACCGCGGTCGTGAGGTCGGCCGGCTTCAAGATCGGCAGGTACCCCTTCTTCCACGACGAAGGGGGATCGTCGCCCTCGTGCAGGTAGACGGTCATCGACGCGAGGAGGATCTCGCGCGGGTCGAGGCCGCGGATCGGGTAGTTCTGGACGAGGTAGGCGGAGTGGCGCGCGTGGTTCCAGAGGTCGACCGCAG
Source organism: Thermoplasmata archaeon (assembly GCA_021798415.1). Classification (GTDB taxonomy): domain Archaea; phylum Thermoplasmatota; class Thermoplasmata; order Lutacidiplasmatales; family UBA184; genus Lutacidiplasma. Next base: position 6,761 of record JAJZGO010000007.1, read on the forward strand.
TGCCCGCATCGTGCATCCAGGCCGCCACGCGCAGCGCGAGCGCCTCGCTCGGGCCGCCGTCGAACGACTTCGCGAGCACCTCGAAGAGCGCGGTCGCGGTCTCCGCCACTTCGCGCCCGTGCTCGAGCCGGAAGGCGAACGACGCCGCCGCGGCGACGGCCGACCGCTCGGCGAGTTCTCCCGCCGAGGCGGGGAGCTTCGCCCCGACCGCCTCGAGCGCGATTCCGTCCCGGATGCCGGTCCCCGCGACCGTCACCCGGTCGGCCTTCCCGGCCCGCAGGAGCTCCTCGATGATGACGACGCCCGCGGGGACGATGTCGGTGCGGTCGCTGCCGATCCCGGGGACCGACCGGCGCTTCGCGGCCGGCATCTCCCCGAGGAGCTCGCCGAGCGCCTCGAGGTCGTGGTCGTAGAGCGGGTAGCCGTGGACGCGTCGGACCGGGTACTCCCGCATCTCGATCGCCGCCCGCGCGAGCGATCGGATCGTCCCGCCGCTCCCGAAGAGGCGGTACGGGCTCCCGCCGAACGCCTCGACGACCGTCGCGAGCGTCTCGCGGACGTGCGCGCGCAACTCCTCGGTCTCGTGCCGTTTCGGCGGGTCGTGCTCGAAGAACCGCTGCGAGAGTCGGAGCACCCCGAGCGGCAGGCTGACCGAACCGCGGAGCGTACCGCCCCGGACCTCGGCGAGCTGGAGCGAACCTCCTCCGAGGTCGAAGACGAGGTCGTCCGCGAGCGCCCAGGCGCCGGCGACCCCGAGGTAGGCGTAGCGGGCCTCCTCAGCCCCCGAGATCACCCGGAGCGAGAGCCCGGTCGCGCGCTCGACGGTCTTGAGGAACTCCCCTCCGTTCGGCGCGTCGCGGACCGCGCTCGTGGCGACCGCCACCACGCGCGACGGGGCGAGCGCTTCGAGCACTCCCGCGAACCGCCGCAGGGACGCGAGACCCCGCTCGATCGCCTCGTCCGAGAGCCGGCCCTCGGGTCCGGGCGCGAGGCCGAGCCGCGGCGCATCCTTCGTCTCGAAAACGGCGCGCGCGGTCCCCTCGGTCGTCTCGAAGACGACGCACCGGGCCGTGTTCGACCCGAGGTCGATCACGCCGACGGTCGGACGGGTACGGGAGGGGACCGGCGCGCGGCCCGTCACCGCGGGAGGGGACCGGTCCATCGCGACGGGAGCGGGCGGCCCGCTAAGAACCCTCGGATGGACCCGGCCGTCCGCACCCGAATGGCTTACGGTCGGGCGGTCGATGGGGCCGTCCGAGTTCCGTGGGAACCTCCCGAGACCCCTCCGCCGAGGCGGAGGCTGACCGCCTCCTCCGGGAGGTCGAGCGCACGCTCGAGGCGGTGCGCCGGGACGTCTCCGAAGTAATCCGCCACCCCCATCCGACCCCCGGACGCCTCCACCACCTCCACCGGGAGCTCCGACGGCTGCGCACGGCCCTCTCGGTCGGACGGGAGATGTTCCCAAAGCGGGACGGCGCGAAGCTCCTCGCGCTTGACCGCCGGGTCCGTCGCCTCGCCCGCCTCGTCGGCGGGGTCCGCGATCGGGACGTCCTGCTCGAGCTCCTCGGATCGGTCGGGACGAAAGCGCGTCCCGGCCTCGAAGCCGAGATGCTCGAGCGGCACCGGACCCGGCTCCGGGACGATGCGCGCACGGGACGCGAGCTCCTGCGGGCCTTCGCCCGCTCCGAGACGGAGGCCGGCCTCCTCGACGAGGTCGCCGGGACCCTCGGCCGGGCGGCCCGGACCGCACGCATCCCGCACCTCGGCCGGTTGCTGGTCGCCCACCACGCGCGCGGACGCGAGCGGGTCGCGGAGGCCCACTCGAAAGCCCGCCGCCGTCCGTCGATGAAGCGGCTCCACCGGCTCAGGATCCGGGTCCGGCAGCTGCGGCAGGTCGCCGACCTCGCCCGAGCCGTGGCCTCCGCTCCCGACCGGACGTTCGACGCCCCGCTCCACCGCCTCCAGCAGCAGCTCGGCCGCCTCCACGACCTCGACGTCCTCCTCGCGAGCCTCGACCCAGCGCTCTCGGCGACCGGCTGGTTCCGGGCGCTCAAGGACGAGCGCAAGCGTCGGCGGCGGGAGGCCCGCCGGGCCCTCCGCTCGTCGAGCGCGCTTTCGGGCCGACCTTAGGACGCCCCTCGAGACGCAAGAGCCGGCCCGATAGGCCCCGTCATCTCCTTAGCGGGGCGGTGCGTCGCCCCCCCGTGACGGTCTCGGGTCCGGTGGCGCTCGCCGAGGCGGTCCGCGACGCCCTCACCGAGACCGGGGGGATCGGCGCGACGGTGCGCCAGATCGCGGCCCGCATCGACGACCATCCCGCCCGGGTGGCCGCCGTCCTCGACCGGCTCCAGGGCCGCGGGGACGTTCTGAGGATGGGTCGCGGGCTCTGGGTCCTCCGGGACTTCGAACACCTATCGGAGCGGGACGGCTTCGTCGACCCCACCGAGTTCGTCGAACGGTTCGAGTCGGAGAACGGCGTCTCGCTCGGGCGGTATTCCGGACCGATCACCTTCCGCTCGAACGACGGGCTCCCGGTCCACCGCTGGTGGCCGTACGTCCAGGGATACTCCGCCGAGTTCGTCCGGGGCGTGCTCGCCGCGAACGGCGTCGCTCGCGGCTCGACCGTGCTTGACCCGTTCGCGGGCAGCGGCACGACCCTGGTCGAGGCGCGACGGGCGGGGGCGTACGCGGTCGGCGCCGAGCTCCTCGCGCCCGCGGTCCTCGCGGCCCGGGTGAAGACCCGGCTCGAGCTCGACCCGCGGCGGTTCGAGCGGGAGGCGGAGCGGGTCCTGGCTGCGGCGGCGCGCCGGTCGGCCGGACCGCTCCCGTTCCTTCGCGAGACCCGACGCCAGTTCTTCCCGGCCGCGCTGCGCGACCTGACCCGGCTGAGGGACGCGCTCCCGGCCGAGGGGAATGACGCCGAGGACGCCGTGCGCCTCGCCTTCGGACGCGTGCTGATCCCCTCGAGCCGCCTCCATCGCTCGCCGTGCCTCGGCTACGACCGACGCGCGCGGTCGACCGGCCCTTCGGTGTTCGAGCGATTCCGCACGGCGGTCGCCGAGATGGCCACTGACCTCGCCGCGTTCGGCGGGGAACGCGCGCGCCTCGGGCCGCCGGCGTCTGTCGAGCGGCGCGACGCGCGCGAGGGCCACTGGCCGCGCGAATCGGTGGACCTCGCCGTGACGAGCCCGCCGTACGTCAACGGCATGGACTACGTCATGAACTACAAGGTCGACCTCGCCTGGCTCGGCTACGCCTCTTCCTATGCGGACCTCGCCGCGCTGCGGCGGACCGAGGTCGCGTGCGACAACCTGCCCCGCACGGAGACCGCCGCCTACCTGCGAACGACCGAACTGCCGGACCCGTGGCTCGACGAGCTCCTTCCGCGGCTGAAGGAGAACGTCCGCCGCAAGGGGACGTACCGACGGGACGATATGCACGGCATCGTGCACCGGTACTTCGCGGACCTCCTCCCCGTGCTCGACGGGGTCCGTCGGGCGCTGAAGCCGGGCGGACGGCTCGTCGTCGTGGTCGGCGACTCGCTGCTCGCCGGGACCTACGTGCCCGGTGACCTGATCCTCGCCCGGCTCGCCGCGTCGCGCGGGTTCTCGATCGTCTCGGTCGAGGTCGCCCGCTCGCGCCGCAGCGGCCAGCGCCGCACCTTCGAGCTCCGCGAATCGGTCGTCACGCTCGAGCGGCCCCGCTCGGCGACGTAGCCGCTACGTTCATCGGCCGGCACGGCCTCGGTCGTCCCGGATGTACTGCCCTGTCTGCGGCCGGGCGATGGCCGGACCGGCCGCACCCGCGGTGGCGTTCCCGATGTTCGTCTGCCCGCACGACGGCGTCGTCTACGACCAGAAACGCGACCTCTGGCACGGTCTGCCCGAGGTCGACGCGAAACTCTGCTGCCCCGTCTGCGGCGGGGAGATGGAGAAGGAGCCGAAGGACCCCCCGCACCGCATCTTCTTCTGCTACCAGTGCGGGACGACGTTCGACAAGGAGCGCTCGAGCTGGTTCGGGCTCGCCTACCACCGCGTCCCGCCGTAGGCGGACGGCCCCGGTTCCGCTCGAAGCAAACCCTTAACGGGGGACGAGACGCCTCGCTCGGCCGACGGACGTAGGGTACGATGCCGGTCCGGGAGTCGGGGCCAAGGTTTCTCGAGCCGCTTCTCGGGATCGTCTTCGACCTCGACGGCACGCTCGTCCTCTCGAACCACGACTTCGGCCGGATACGCGCCGAAGTGATCCGGGTCGCCCAGAAGTACGGCATCGTCCCGGGCCACCTTTCCGTTCACGACCCGGTCCACCGGATCGTCGAGGCCGCGCGCGAGGAGTTCCGCGCGAACGGCGCCCCGGACGGCACGGTCTACCGGTTCGAGGCCGAGTACCGGCACCGGATCGACGCGATCGAGCTCGAGGCGCTGCCGCGCACCGTCGTTCGGCCCGGGGCCGCCGAGCTTCTCGGCGCGCTCACGACCCGGGGGTTCCGGCTCGGCGTCCTGACCCGCGCGAGCGAGACGTTCGCTCGAAAGGCCCTCGTGCGCACCCAGCTCGACGGCTTCTTCCCCTACCTGAGGAGCCGCAGCGCCCCGGGACCGACGAAGCCGTCACCCGAGGCGCTCCTTCTGCTCCTGCACGAGATGGGAGTGCCGCTCGACCGGGCCCTCTACGTCGGGGACCACCTGATCGATGTCGAGTGCGCGACCCGGGCCCGCGTGCGGTTCTACGCCCTCCTCCCCGACCCGTCCGAGGCGACGGCGTCGACGATGACCGAGGAGCGGTTCCTCGCGGCCGGAGCGTCCGCGATCGCCCACGACCTTTCCGAGCTCGCCCGCCATCTCGCGGTCGCGGTCCCCCGCGCGGCGTAGCCGCGTCCTAGAGGTACTCCGCGTACGCGTGGATCACCGCGCGCTCGGCGTTCGCCCACGCCTCGGGGATCTGGTTCCAGCCGTTGCGCAGGTCGCCGATGCAGTAGAGGCCCGGGATTGGCGCGCCCGTCCCCTCGGCGATCGCCCGGCAGTCCTCGTCCGTGACGACGTAGCCGTCCGCGTCGAACCGGCAACCGAGGGCGCGCGGGATCGTGCCGTGCATGTCGTACCACCCGACCGCGCTGAATCCCCGGTCGAAGCTGCGCGACGTCCCGTCCGCGAACCGGACGCCGAAGCGCTTCTCCCGGATCTCGTCAAAGCCGACCATCTCGCTCGTGACGTGGGCAATGCCGTGTTCGGCGAGCGCGTCCCGCAGGGTCCCGGCCTCGGCGGGCTCCTCGTCCTCGAGCAGGCGGTGGCCGTGCGTCAGGATCTCGACCGACGTCGGCTCCCAGTGGAGGAGGTCGAGCGCCGTCCGCGCCGCGAAGGCGTCGTGGCCGATCACGGCGACCGAGCGGCCGACGAGCTCGTGGGCGTCGCAGAACATGCAGAAGTCGACCAGGGCCTGGTTCGCCCAGGGGAAGATCGGTTCGATCGCCCCGCCGACCTCGGGGATCCGGTCGACCACACCCATCGCGAGGACCAGCGCGCGGCCCCGGGCGACCTGCGTCTGCCTGAGCCAATCGAACGTGACTTCGAATCCCGCTTCGGTCCGGGCCGCCGTGATCGCCCGCGCCGGCGTGAAGTAGCCGACCCGCTCGTCGACCCGCCGCACCGCGGCGATCTGGTGGTCGAGGAGCTTGTGGCCCGAGATCCCCTCCGGGAACCCCGGGATGTTCGCCATATGCGGCGCGTAGTACGAGCGCGAGTACTTCGGACCCCGGTCTACAATCGCCGCCGTGTGGTAAAGGAGCGCGGCCTTGAGACCGGCCTGGAGGCCGGCGTGACCTCCGCCGACGATCACGAGGTCGTACGACTCCTTCAGGCGGGGAAACCCCGGCACGCCCCGACCACATCGCGAGGGGATTTGATGGCTCGCCGTGCGCCCGACGGGCGAGCGCCGCCGATCCGGCCCGCGCGTGACGGCAAATCTTAAGGCCGAACCGCCTCCTCGGTCCGCTCGGGTTGTTCACCCGTGCCGGTCCGGCCCGAGAGTGCCGAGCTCGGGGGGACCCTATTTCTTGAGGACGGGACGCGATTTGACGGCGTCGGGTTCGGGGCGGCCGTACGCCGGATCGGGGAGGTCGTTTTCACGACCGGGATGGTCGGCTACCCCGAATCGCTCACCGATCCCTCCTTCCGCGGCCAGATCCTCTCGTTCACCTACCCGCTGCTCGGCAACTACGGCGTCCCGCCCGCTCGGGCGCGCGGATCGGACGGGTTGCCCGTCCTCGAGAGCGGCGGGGTCCAGGTGCGAGGCGTCGTCGTCCGCGGGACGACCCGACCGAGCCACTGGTCGAGCGGGCAATCCCTCGAGGAGTGGCTCGCCTCCGAGGGCGTTCCGGGGATCCGGGGCGTCGATACGCGACGGCTCACCGAGCACCTGCGCGCCGACGGCGTCCTCCGCGGAGCGATCGACGTCGGCCCCGCGGGCGACCGGCCGAGCGACGAGGAGCTCGCCCGCGCGATCGCCCGGGCGCCCCAGTACGCGGACGAGGACCTCGTCGGGGAGGTCGCCCCGCGGAAACCCTCCCTCCTCGGGCGGCCCACCGGACCGCTCGTCGCGGTCCTCGATTGCGGCCTCAAGACGAGCATCCTCCGGGCCCTCCTCGACCGGGGCGTCGCGGTCCTCCGGCTCCCGTACGACCACAGCGTCCCCGCCCGCTGGGACGGCCGCAAGGTCGCGGGACTGCTCGTCGGGAACGGACCGGGCGACCCCGCCCGACTCGCCGTCACCGTCGAGGAGCTCGCCCGTCCGGCCGTGCGGTCGATGCCCACGCTCGGCATCTGCCTCGGCCACCAGCTGGTCGCGCTCGCCCGCGGCGCGACCACCTTCAAGCTCAAGTACGGCCACCGGGGCCAGAACAAGACGGTCGTCTTCCCGGACGGCCGCGCGCTGATCGTCAGCGAGAACCACGGCTACGCGGTCGACCCGAAGTCGATGCGCGCGACCGGGCTCCGTCCCTGGGCGGTGAACCCGGACGACGGGACGCTCGAGGGCCTGCGCGACGGGCGGGGCCGGCTCCTCGCCCTGCAGGGACACCCCGAGGGCCACCCCGGCCCCCAGGAAGCGGGGTTCGTCTTCGACCGGTTCGTCGAGCGCGTGCGGCGGTCGGCATGACGGGCCGACCGATGCCGGGCAAGGTCCTCGTCCTCGGGAGCGGCGCCCTCAAGATCGGGGAGGCCGGCGAGTTCGACTATTCCGGCAGCCAGTGCCTGAAGGCGCTCGCCGAGGAGGGCGTCTACTCGATCGTCGTCAACCCGAACATCGCTACCCTGCAGACCGACCCGCCGAAGCACGGACGCGTCTACTTCCAGCCGATCGTCCCCGAGTTCGTCGCCCCGATCCTCGAGGCGGAGCGGCCGGACGGGATCCTGCTCAGCTTCGGGGGCCAGACGGCGCTCAACTGCGGCGTCCAGCTCTCGGACTCGGGAGCGCTCCGGCGCACCGGTACCCGGGTGCTCGGGACCCCGCTCGCCGGCATCAAGGCGACCGAGGACCGGGCCCGGTTCGTCCGGGCCATGGCGAAGGCCGGCGTGCCGACCCTACCGAGCCGGGCGGTCTATTCCTACGAGGAGGCGCTCGAGGCCGCCGGGGAGCTCGGCTACCCCGTCATGGTGCGGGTCGCCTTCACGCTCGGCGGCAAGGGCGGCGGCGTCGCGCGGAGCCGCGAGGAGCTCGCCGAAGTCGTCGGCCGCGGGCTCCGTGCGAGCCCGGTCGGCCAGGTCCTTCTCGAACGGTACGTCGGGACGTTCAAGCAGCTCGAGTACGAGGTCGTCCGCGACGCGAAGGGGAACGCGCTCACGGTCTGCAACATGGAGAACGTCCTGTCCATGCGGGTCCACACCGGGGACAACATCGTCATCGCCCCGAGCCAGACCCTGACCGACCACGAGTACCAGATGCTGCGTCGGGCGGCGTTGCGCGCCGTCGAACACGTCGGGGTCGTCGGCGAGTGCAACATCCAGTTCTGCCTCGACCCGGAGAGCGAGGAGTACTACGCGATCGAGATCAACGCCCGGCTCTCGCGCTCGAGCGCGCTCGCGAGCAAGGCGACCGGCTACCCGCTCGCGTACGTCGCGGCGAAGCTCGCGCTCGGCTACACGCTCCCCGAGCTCAAGAACCGGGTCACGGGGGTCACGACGGCCTGCTTCGAGCCCGCGCTCGACTACGTGGTCGTGAAGCTCCCGCGCTGGGACCTCGACAAGTTCGAGCGCGCCGACCGACGGCTCGGCCCGGCGATGAAGTCGGTCGGGGAGGTGATGGGGATCGGCGCCTCGTTCCCCGAAGCGCTCTCGAAGGCCGTTCGGATGAGCGACCCGCGCGCCGACCTCATCCCGCCGGACGAGGTCCGCGCGCCCGACGCGATCCTCGCCGACCTCGCGAGCCCGACGCCGGACATCCTCGTCCGGGTGCTCGAAGGGCTGCGCGCGGGCATCGACCCGGCGACCGTCGGCCGCACGTCGTACATCGACCGCTGGTTCGTGGACGAGCTCGCGGAGATCGAGCGCGTCCACCGCGACCTCGTCGCCGCCCCCCCGGGGCCGCTGCCGGCGACGCTCGTGCGGCGGGCGAAGGAGCTCGGCCTCTCCGACCGGGCGGTCGGGCGGGCGTCGCGCCGGGACGAGGAGGAGGTGCGACGCCAGCGCCTCGCGGCCGGGATCCGTCCGCGCGTGCGGATGATCGACACGCTCGCCGGCGAGTGGCCCGCCCGCACGAACTACCTCTACCTCACCTACCGGGCCGACGCGGACGACGTCGCGCCGATGCCCGCGGGCTCGGTGCTCGTCCTCGGGGCGGGCCCGTACCGCATCGGCTCGAGCGTCGAGTTCGACTGGTCGACGATGAACCTCGTGGACGGGCTCAAGGCGGAAGGCGTCCCGGGCGTCGCGCTGCTCAACTCGAACCCCGAGACCGTTTCGACCGACTACGACCGCTCGGACCGCCTCTACTTCGAGGAGATCACCCTCGAGCGGGTGCGCGATGTCCAGGACTTCGAGAGCTTCGACGGCGTCGTGACGTGCGTCGGCAGCCAGATCGCCCAGAACCTCGCCCCGCTCCTCCACATGTGCGGGATCCCGATCCTCGGCACCGCGCCCGAGTCGATCGACTCGGCCGAGGACCGCGCGCGCTTCGCGCGCCTGCTCGAGCGCCTCGAGATCCCTCAGCCCGCCTGGAGGGCGTTCCGCACGGTCGAGGAGGCGAGCGCGTTCGCCGACGACGTCGGCTACCCCGTGCTCGTCCGGCCGTCGTACGTGCTCTCGGGCCAGGCGATGCGCGTGATCTCGGGCCGCGCCGACCTCGCGCGGTTCCTCTCGGAGGCCGCGCGCGTCTCCCCGGAGCACCCGGTCGTGATCACGAAGTTCGTGGAAGGGGCGGACGAGGTCGAGCTCGACGGCATCTCGGACGGCGAGCGCGTGCTGATCGCCGGGGTCATCGAGCACGTCGAGCGGGCCGGGGTCCACTCGGGCGACGCGATCTTCTGCCTTCCGCCCCGGCACACCTCGGCGGAGGTGCAGGCGATGCTCCTCGACGCCGCGCGACGGCTCGCCCGCACGCTCTCGATCCGCGGGCCGTTCAACGTCCAGTTCCTCGTGAAGGACGGCAGTTACCAGATCATCGAGCTCAACCTCCGGGCGAGCCGCTCCCTGCCGTTCCTCGCGAAGGCGACCGGCGTGCCGCTTTTGCGCGAGGCGGCCCGCGCGATGCTCGGCCGGCCGGTCTCGCTCGACGGGGTCGCACCGCTCCCCGCCGGTCGCTGGGGCGTCAAGGTCCCGCAGTTCTCGTTCCTCCAGCTGAGCGGCTCGGACCCGCTCCTCGGCGTCGAGATGCAGTCGACCGGCGAGGTCGCCTGCTTCGGGCCAACGTTCTCGGACGCGCTCGTGAAGGCGCTCGTCGCGACCGGGGTGCGGCTGGTCCCCCGCCGCGGGACCGCGTTCCTCTCGGTCGGGGGGCCGCGGCTCAAGGAGGAGCTCTGGCCCGTCGCCGAACGGCTGCGGGCCCTCGGGTTCCGGATCGCCGCGACAGAGGACACCGGGGCGTTCCTCACCGGGCGCGGGTTACGGGGCGTCCGGACCCTCCACAAGGTCTCCGAGCCGGACCGGCGGCCGAACGTGCGCGAAGCGCTCGACCGGGGAGAGATCGACGTCCTCCTCAACGTGCCGCTCTCCCTGACCCAGGAGAAGTTCGAGCGGATGCTCGAGGACGAGTACGTCCTGCGCCGCCGGGCGGTCGAGCTCGGGATCCCGCTCTTCACGAGCCTCGAGGCGTTCGCCGCCTACATCGAGGGCGTCGCGTGGCTCGACGGGCACCCGCTCACGGTCGACGCGCTCTACGGGAGCCCGGAACCCGAGCGGGGCGCCGGTCGCCGGCCGACCGCGCGCGAGATCCCGGTCGTGCCGCGGCGCCGACGGGCGCGCGCGCGCCGGGCGAACCGGCGCCGGATCTCGGCCGCCTAGCGGTAGGCGAGCGGGAACTTCGTGAGCGAGTACTCGGGCACGACCGTCGACGTGTCGAGGATCTCGGGGATCCCGCGGATGCGGTCGGTCACGAAGTCGAGCACGCGACGCTTCGACGCGGTCGGGGGAGCGAAGTCGAGGACGACCAGGATGTCCCAGTCCCCCGTCAGGAAGTGGAGCTCCTTCACTTCGGGCAGCGTCTCGAGGATGCGGCGGATCCGGTCGAGGTCGCCGCCCTTGACCTTGAGGTAGGAGAACGCGCGGACGCTCTTCAGGTCCGCGGGCATGATCGCGGCGATCTCCTCCGGCGTGAACTGCTCCACGCCCTCGAGCCGGAGGCCGAGCGGGGAGATGAGGACCGGGAACTTCTGCACGCCGCGCAGGTGCTCGGTGATGAGCCGCTCGAGCCGACCCGCCTTCTCGACGTCGATCACGCGGACCTTGTAGCCCCGACGGGCCGCCGACTCCTCGACGTGCGCCACGCACCGCGACTGGTCGTCGGAGAGGAAGTAGACCGGCTCGCCGACGCCGGGCATCTCGTCGCCCCCGCCGCTCGCGGCGTGCGTGGGGGCCGTCATCGGCGCGGTGGAGGAGGTGGCGGGGGCGCGGTAGAACGTGGTGACGGCCTTCTTCGACTGCACGTAGAGCGTGAGCTCGCGGGATTCGTCGGGCATGGACGTCCGTGGAACCGGGCCGACCTATTTAATCCAATTCGGCGAGGGGCCCCCGCCCGGAGGGCGGGGGAAGGGGTTCAGGGACGACCGGGGGGACCCGGCCGCCTAGTAGCGCTTGTAGCTGTCGGAGCGCTCGTGACCGCCGCCGCCACCGCCACCACGGTGACCGCCGCCGCCGTAGCCGCCGCCGCCACCGCCACCGCCACCGCGGTCACGGTAGCCGCCGCCGCCACCGCCGCCGAACGACCGCCGCTCGCTCTCGAACTCCTGCTGGCTCATGTCGAGCGACGCGTTCACGTCGCCGACCGAGTCGGTGGACTTCGAGAGGTTGCCGTAGCGGCCCACGTTGAGGCGCATGTGGCCTCGCACGAGGGACACGTAGCCGTTGTCGACGAGGATCGTCTCGTCCTTCTGGATCGAGCCGATCTGCTCGTTCCACAGGGAGAGGATGATGGTCGCCGTGTCGTCGCCGACGACGGCCTCGCAGACCTTTCGGGGGTCTCCGAACTTGCCCATCACTTCTTTCGCCTCGCCTACGCCGACCACCTTGGCCAGCACGTTCACTTGCTTCGAGTTCGGCGTCAGGTCTCGCACTTTCGTCAGGGGTTTGTCTGTCATGGTCGTCTCGCCTTCTTCGTTCGCGTTTCGCGTTCGCTTTCGTTGGGAATCGTAGAGCGACAGTCGGGTCGCGCGAACACTCGTCGCAAAACTAGGACGGGCGGGACGCTCGAGTCGGGCCGGCTCTGGGATTCCTCAACGCCTCATCAGAACGGCGAGGATATAAACTCGACGCCGTGCGGTGGGACCGCACGGCCCGGGCCGCGGCGGCGTGTCGGCCTCCCCCCGCGCGAGGGACGGGAGAGCTTTTCCGAGGAACGGCCGTCCCGTGCGACGGGTCCGGGTGTGAACCAGACGTTCGACATCGCGGTTCACTACTTGCTCCGCCGGGAGTACCCCGACGCGGTCCGCGCCTTCCGCGAGGTCGTCCACGACGAGCCGACGAACGCCGCCGCCTGGTCGTACTACGGCATCGCGCTCGCCCACCTCGGACGGGCCCCGGAGGCGGAGGCCGCCCTCGCCCGCGCGGTCGCCCTCGCCCCGCGCAACCCCGAGGCGTGGTTCCATCTCGGCGTCGCGCGGTCGCTCCGGGAGGAGTGGGGCGAGGCCGCGAGCGCCTACCGCCGGGCGGTCGCGCTCGTTCCCGACGATATGGTCGCCTGGCACCGGCTCGGCGTGGCGCTCGCGGAGAGCGGTGACGAGGTCGCCGCGTCGGCCGCCTTCGAGCGCGCGCTCGTCCTCTCGCGGGAGGTCCCGAACGCCGAAGGGACCGACCCGGCCGCACGGACGCGCGCGGACGACCACGTCGAGGAGACCGGCGAGCGGGAAGGGTCCCGCGAGGCGAAGAGCTGGCTCGACCTCGCGCTCTCGCTCCTGAGCCTCGGCGACGAGGAGGAGGCGGTCGCCGCGTACGAGCGGGCGTACACGCTCGATCCCGAGCGCGCGCAGCACTCCCTCTTCTATCCGATGCTCCGCCTGCTCACCGCCGTCCAGGGGGGGCCCGAGGAACCGGCGGCGGGGCCGGAGCGCCCGAGGGGCCCCGACGGCGCGCCGCCGCGACCCCCGACCCGCCGGCCCGAGGTCTTCTAGGGCGGGCCGGGGCGTTCGGACGACCGGGGCCCGGTCCGCGCACCGGGCCGGCCCGCGGGCCTACAGGGGCTTCGGGGCCGTGGTGACGATCGTCGACTCGGCCCACTCCTTCACCTTCTCCCGCGCCTCGGCGTGGCGGCGGTAGAAGGCGTGGATCCGCTCGAGGACCTGGGACTTGCACTCCCCGCAGAGGAGCGTCCCCGATCGGCAGCCGTCGGTGACCTCGCGGAATTTCTCCTCGGACTCGGCGAACCGCGTCCGCCACAGCGCCCAGACCGAGCAGACCTCGGGGGTCGCCCCGAGCCGCCGCTGCTCCTCGACGGTCGCCCGCCCACCCGTGAAGGCATTGCGGACCTTGCGGTCGACGACCGCCTTAGGGTCGTTCAGGAAGAGCGCATTGTCGGCGCGGTCGCCGGTCGTCGACATCACGTTCTCGCCGAGAAGGCCGGGGATCATCTGGCTGTGGAGGAGCGCCGGCTTCGGGTACCCGAGCCCTTCGGCGATGTCCCGCGTGACCCGGAAGTGGGGGTCCTGGTCGATGCCGCAGGGGATCAGGCACGGGACCGTGCGCCCCTCCGCCCACGACGGCCAGAAGCACGGCACGCTCTGGAGCGCCGTGTAGAAGACGAGGCCGATGTTCGTGCTCGGCTCGAAGCCGAAGACCGCCTTGACGGTCGAGTACGGGATCTTGCGAGCGACGCGGATCGCGAGCGGGTAGAGCGCCGCGATCGACCGGGAGTCGAAGAAGACGTGCGTGCGCTTCGGGTCGAAGCCGAGCGCGAGGATGTCGTAGAGGTTCTCGAGGCCCCAGGAGGCTGTCTCCTCCCGGGTGAGCCCGCCGCGCGCCCAGTACTTCTCGTCGTCCGTGATCTGGATGTACATCGGGACGTGGAGCCGCTCCTGGAACCACCGGCAGAGCTCGAACGGCACGAGATGGGAGGTGTGGAGGGGGCCGCTCGGGCCCCGCCCGGAGTAGAGGAAGAACGGGTGCCCCTTCGCGTGGCCATCGAGGAGCGCGGCCAGGTCCCGGTGCGAGTAGTAGACGCCCCGGCGCAAGAGCGGATGCAGGTCGCCACCGGTCGCCGCGCGGACCCGCTCGAGGAGCTCGGGCGAGAGCTCCTGCGTGCCGAACAGCTCGCGCAGGCGCTCGTAGTCGATCCGGCCCTTCACCTCGTACGGCGTGACGACGAACTCCTCGGATCCCGGCACGTCGCAACCCTCGTACTAGCCTTCCGGAAAGGTGATCTTCGACAAGATCGCTTCGCGTTCGGCGAGGGGGACCCCGGCGCTCGACAGGGCGTCGGCGACGCACGTCCGGGAGTGCTCGAAATGGATCGTGTGCCCGCACGAGGGGCAGGACCCCCAGCCCTGGATCAGCCCCCGCAGCCCTTCGCGGGACGTCGACGAATCCCGTCGGGCGAACCGGTCCACGAGGATCGCGGCCCCGGCGGAGCTTTCGAGGTTCGTGAGCGGTACCCGCACCGGCGTGTTGCAGACCGGACAACGGGCCGGGTTCCGGCAGGTGCATGCCATGGACGCCCAGGGTACCTGCCGCGGGGCCCTAAAAAGCCCGCCGTCCTCTCGACCTATACGTTCTATACCCCCCGGCACGCTCGCGCACGGGACGATGGAGTCCCCGGCCGAGGCCGCCGCCACGCTCGGTGACGAGCTGCTCGCCATCCTCCGGCAGCTCAACCGGGCCGAGATGGAGGCGACGGCGACCGGCAGCCTCGAGGTCGACGAGCTCCGGCACGCCCTCGTGCGCACCGCCCACCCGACCCTCACGACCCCCGACGTCGAGCGCGCGGTGTCCGTGCTCGTGGGGAACGGCTTCGCGCGGGAGCTAGACGACCCGAGGTACGCGTGGGACCGGGGGCGGGTCCTCGGCACCCGCTACGCGATCACGACGGAGGGGAAGGCGTTCCTTCTCGCGCGCCTGGCCCGCCCGGACCGGGTCCGCTAGCGAGCCCGGGCGCGCACCGGCCCGGCGCCGCGCACCGGTTTAAGTAGGGGAAGGCGGCGTAGTTGGGTGCGGATGCCGAGCGGTGACCGTCCCGACCCGGTCCGGGCGACCCTCGTCGCGGTCCTCCAGCAGCTCAACCGCGTCGAGTCGATGCACGAAGGCAACGCGGCCGACCAGATGGTCGAGCTCCCCGACCTCGAACGCCTCCTCGGCCGGTTCTGGGCGATCGAGAACGACGGGGTCAAGGTCCCGCTCGTGCTGGGGCTCCTTTTGCGCAACCGCCTGGTAGAGGCGGTCTCGAGCCCGCCCGCGGCCGGCCGCTCCCGGCGGTCCGTGCGCTACCGCATCACCGCCGACGGCAAGCGGTTCCTGGTCGAGGCGCTCGAGAAGACCGACCGCATCGGCTAGCGGGCCCCGGGAACGGCGCGGGCGGGCGGCGAGCGGCGGCGCTTCTCACCAAAGTTAAGTAGGGAACGCGAGTCCCCGCCCCGCCATGTCTCGGGTCCACTCCGGTCGCAAAGGGCGAGCCGGTTCGCACCGGCCCTACCCCCTCACGAAGCCCGAGTGGGTCACGGTCACGACCGAGGAAGCCGTCGAGACGGCGGTCCAGCTCGCGAAGGCCGGCCGACTGTCCGCCCAGGTCGGCCAGGTGCTCCGGGACTCCTACGGATTCCCGAGCGCCCGCGCGGTCACGGGCAAGCGGCTCGGTGCCCTGCTCGCCGAGAACGGCGTCCGCCCCGAGATCCCCGAGGACCTCCAGGCGCTGTTGAAGCGCGTCGTCCATCTCCAGGCCCACCTCAAGTCCCACCCGAAGGACCTTTCGAACCACCGGGGACTCTCGCTCATGGAGTCGAGGATCCGACGTCTCGCGCGCTACTACCGGCAGCGCCGACGGATCCCCGAGAACTGGCGGTACTCCGCCGCCAGTGTGGCGCTCCAGGTGGAGTGATGCCCTCGGGTCCGGACGGGTTCGTTTCGGATCCTCGCTACCGAGAAGAGTTCGACCGCGCCCGGGCCCTCCTCCTCGGCCGACCGGGCCGCTGGCGCGTCATCTACCACTACGACGGGGACGGGATCGCGAGCGCGTCGTCCGCGGTGCGCGCTCTCGGTCGTCTCGGCTACCCCGTCCAGGCGACGGCCCTCCGCGGCGTCGAGCGGGAGCGGATGGCCGAGCTCGCCGCCCAGACCGCGGGGCCGCTCCTCGTGGTCGACACGGGGGTGAGCTGGCTCGACGTCTTCGCCCGCCACCCGCACCCGGTGGTCGTCCTCGACCACCACACGAGCCCACCGGGCGCCGCCGCCGAGCCCCTCCCCGACCATGTCGCCGTCGTCAACCCGCTCGACTGGGGGGTGGACGGGATGCGCGAGATGTGCGCCGCGACCCTCACCTGGCTCTTCACGATCTTTCTCGACCCCGTGAACTGGGACAACGCCCCCTGGGGCCTATCGGGCGCGATCGCCGACCGGCAGCACGTCGGCGGGTTCCACGGCCTGAACGCCCAACTCGTCGAAGAGGCCGTCCGCCGCTCGGTCATCGTCCGCCGCCCGGGGGTCGGTATCTTCGGCCCGACCGTCGGCGAGGCGCTCGCCTCGAGCATCGACCCGTTCTTCCGCGGCCTCTCGGGCCGGCGTACGGAGGCGGAGGCGTTCGTGCGCGGTCTCGGCCTCGACCCCGCCCGTCGCCCGGTCGACCTCACGGAGGAGGAGACGGCCCGGCTCCTGCCGGCGCTCACCGCGCGCCTCTCGGCGGCGAACGTTGCTCCCGAGCTCCTGAGCGTCCTCGACCGCGAGCGATGGTTCGTCCCCGCACTGGGCCTCGACTCGATCGAGGTCTCGAATTTCCAGAACGCGGCGGGCCGGGCCGGGACGCCGGGCGTCGGCGTCGCCTTCGCCCTCGGCGACCCCCGCGCCGCCGAGCGGGTCCGCGCGGCGGAGGAGTCCTGGAGGTCGGGGATCCTCCGGGGCCTTCGGCGGGTGGAGGACGAGGGAGTTAACTCGATGCCGTTCCTGCGGTGGTTCGAGAGCCCCGACACCACGCTCGCGGGCACGCAAGCTGGACTCGCGATGAACTACCTCCTCCCGCCCGAGTTCCCCGTCTTCGTCTTCACCGAAGAGGGGTCCGAACCGACGAAAGTGAGCGCCCGCGGGACGCCGCTCCAGGTCGGGCGCGGGCTCGACCTCGCGGCGGCGTGCCGGACGGGCGCCCAAGCGGTCGGCGGCGAAGGCGGAGGTCACCGCGTGGCGAGCGGGGCGACGATCCCCGCGGGCCGTCGCACGCCGTTCCTCGAGGCGGTCAACCGGGTCCTCGCCGGCCAGCTCGGGACCGGAGGTCGCCCGTGAGCGCGACCCCGCCCGCGGCGGACGCACCCGCCCCGCCCGCCGAGCGCGTGCGCGACCATCCGCTCGAGCGGGAGATGCACCGCTCGTACCTCGACTACGCGATGAGCGTCATCGTCGGGCGCGCCCTGCCCGACGCCCGGGACGGGCTCAAGCCGGTCCAGCGCCGGATCCTCTGGGCGATGTGGGAGAGCGGGGCGACCCACGACCGCCCGTACCGCAAGAGCGCCCGCACGGTCGGCGACGTCCTCGGCAAGTACCACCCCCACGGCGACATGGCCGTCTACGACGCCCTCGTGCGCATGGCGCAAACGTTCAGCCTGCGCTACCCGTTGATCGACGGCCAGGGGAACTTCGGGTCGATCGACGGCGACGCCGCGGCCGCGATGCGCTACACCGAGGCGCGCCTGAGCGCGCTCGCCGAGGAGATCCTCCTCGACCTCGAGAAGGAGACGGTCGACTGGACCGACAACTTCGACGGCTCGCTGAAGCAGCCGCTCGTGCTCCCGTCGAAGGTCCCCGACCTTCTCGTGAACGGGTCGGCCGGGATCGCGGTCGGCATGGCGACCAACATGCCGCCGCACAACCTCGGCGAGGTCGTCGACGCGCTCCTCCTCCTCCTCCGCCGGCCCGACGCGTCGCTCGACGACCTGATGAAGGTCCTCCCCGGGCCCGACTTCCCGACGGGCGGCTACCTCTCGAGCGACGGGATCCGCGAGGCGTACGAGACCGGTCGGGGGACGCTGCACCTGCGCGGGAGCGCCGAGGTCCGGGAACGGGGCGGCAAGGACGAGATCGTCATCACGGAGACCCCGTACGAGGTCAACAAGGCCTCCCTCCTCGAGCTGATCGCCGACCTCGTCAAGTCGAAGCGGATCGACGGGATCACCGACCTGCGCGACGAGTCCGACCGGCACGGAACGAGCGTCGTCCTCGAGCTGCGCCGCGACGTCCCGAGCGAGATCGTGCTCAATCGGCTCTACGAGCACACACCGCTCGAAACGAGCTTCGGCGTCATCAACCTCTGCCTCGTGGGCGATCGGCCCCGGGTCCTTCCGCTCAAGGAACTCCTCCAGGTCCACCTCGACCACCGCCGGCGGGTCCTCACTCGGCGCACGAGCTTCGACCTGCGGAAGACCGAGGAGCGGCTCCACCTCCTCGAAGGGTTCCTCACCGCGATCGACCACATCGACGAGGTGATCCGGATCATCCGACGCTCGCGCGACGCCCCGGCCGCGGAAACGAGCCTCATGGGGAAGTTCCTCCTCTCGAGCGAGCAGGCGAAGGCGATCCTCGACATGCGCCTCGCCCGCCTGACCGCGCTCGAGCGCGAGTCCGTCGAGAAGGAGAAGGTGGAGAGGGAGGCGCTCGCGAAGCGCCTCCGGGAGATCCTCGCGTCGCCGAAGCTCCTCGACGGCCTCGTCGTCGACGAGCTCTCCGACCTCAAGGCGCGGTTCGGCGACGCACGGCGCACGCGGATCGTCCCCGAGTTCACCGAGCGCACGCTCGAGGACCTCATCCCCGACACCGACGTGGTCGTCCTCGTCACGCGGGACGGCTACATCAAGCGCCTGCCGCTCGACCAGTACCGCCGCCAGCGGCGCGGCGGACGCGGCCTCGTCCAGATGGAGACCAAGGAGGAGGACTACGTCATCCGCACGTTCGTCACGCGGACGCACGACAACGTTCTCTTCTTCACGAACCTCGGCCGCGTCTACCGGCTGAAGGCGTACGAGCTCCCCGAGGGGAGCCGTCACTCGAAGGGGAAGGCGATCATCAACCTCCTTCCGAAGCTCAAGGACGGCGAGCGCGCCCAGACGCTCCTCCCGCTGCGCGACCTCGCGACCGACGGCTCGCTCGTCTTCGCGACCCGGCGCGGTATCGTGAAGCGGACGACGCTCGACCAGTTCCAGAACATCCGCACGAGCGGCATCCAGGCGATCCTGCTCGACGAGGGCGACGAGCTCGTCGACGTCGCGCTCGTGACGGACGAGGCGACCGAGATCCTGCTCGCGACGCGCGCCGGCCAGCTCGTCCGCTTCCCGGTCGCCGAGGCCCGGCCCATGGGCCGCGCGACGTACGGCGTCATCGGCGTGCGCCTCTCGGCCGAGAAGGACGACCACGTGGTCGCGATGTCGCCGGTGAGCCCGCGGTTCCCGACCCTCCTCTCGATCACGACCACGGGGTTCGGCAAGCGGAGCCCCACCGACGACTACCGCCGGACGAAGCGGGGGGCGATGGGCGTGCGGACGATCAAGACCGGGGGGCGTAACGGCTCGGTGGTCGCGGTCCTCCCGACGACCGACGCGAGCGAGGTCCTCGTCACGACCCAGGGCGGGATCACGATCCGTATGGCGGTCCGCGGGATCCGCTCCCAGGCCCGCAACACGCTCGGGGTCCGGGTCATACGGCTCGACGAGGGGGACACGGTGCGCGACGCCGTGATCCTCGAGCCCGCGATCGAGGCGGTCGGCGAGGGCCCCTCCGCCGAGCCGGATGCCGCCCCACCGCCCCACGACGGGGAGACGGGGGCCGGGTCCGAAGACGGACCCGAAGCGACCCCCGACGCCGAGGGGAACGGCGCGGACGAACCTGAGGACGTCCCCGACACAGGCGGGCCGGAGGACGAGGACGACGCGGAGGACGCGGGGGAGGATGGTGCGTCGTCGCCCGGCCCGCGGTAAGACCGTCCTCCTCTGTCCGCAGTGCGGGTCGGCGAACATCGTCCTGGTCGCGGGGTCGATCACCGGCCAGGTCTACCACTGCCGCCAGTGCGATTACGTCGGCTCGCTCGTCTTCGAGACCGAACTTCGCGAGGACGACCCGCCGAAGGACGCCCCGTAGGCGGAGGCACGCCCCGTGCGGGCCGGGAACGGCCCCCGCCCCGATCGACGGCCGGTCGGAGAGAAGGGAGCGACCCGAGGACCGAGCGCCTCGGCCCACCGAACCGTACCGGCCCTCAGAACGCCTTAAGACACCGTGCACACTCCATTCGTCTTGAGCCGTGTTCCCTCAAGGTGCGCCGGGAAGCGAACCCGCCGGCTCGGCGCCCCCCGCGGTCGGGGCCCCGTCCGCCCGGGGGACGCCGCCGATCCCCGCCGTCATCGCCGAGGTCGAGCGGTTGCTCGGCGCCGGTCGCACCGCGGAGGCGGTGCTCCTCGCGTACCGGACCGCGGAGGACGACGTCCGTCGCGCGTTCGGCATGAACCTCCCGACGCAGTGGACGCACCGTGAGTTCCTCGCCCAGTACCTGCGGCGCGACATGGGATACCTTGCGGAACTCCTTCCGCAGCTCTACGCGTCCTACGAGCCGGTCCGGTACGGCCCCCCCGCCTCGCCCGCGGTCCCGCATCTGCTCGACGTGCTCCGGGCGCTGTACCAGGAGCCGGCGCTCCGGCACCCGCCTCCGGCGCCCCGAACGACCGCGGGGACCTCGCGAGCGCCGCACGGAAGCGGGGCGTCGGCCCCTCGGAGGACCTAGGTCCGGGGCTCTGCCCTGGACGGAGGAGTCGGTCGTGAGCGCGGGCGCGCCGTACCTGACCTACGACCTCCCGCTCGCGCTCGTGCTCGGCACCGCCACCGTCCTCGCTGCGTGGGCCTACCGCCGCACGTCCCCCCCGCCCCCGTCCACCGCCCGGCCGCCGACGTGGTCGTGGAGCGAGCGGCCGGAGACCGTCGCCTATCTCGGGCTCCTTCAGGGTCGGAACTTCTACGCGGTCTACGGCCTCTGGCTGCGGCTCGCCGAGGTGGCGCGCGAGAACTATGGGGTCCGCATCGACCGGCGCGGAGAGCTCGAGGACCCCAAGCTCGCTCGCCGGCTCCCGCCGTCGCTCCCGCTGCGGCGCGTCGTCCGCGACCTCGTGCGGGCGTACTACTCGTCGTTCCGGGCCGAGGAGCCCGGGTGGCTCTCGAAGCGCTGGCCGTGGCTCCTCGGCCGACAGCGGCGCGCGGCGTCGCGCGACTTCGCGAAGGTCGTCTCCACGCTCGCAAAGGTGCTCCCGGCGCTCGAGGCCCCGTGACCGCTGACCCGGGCGACCCCGCGCTCGCGTCGGCGGCGCCCGCGGTGGGCGGGACCGCCCCTCCGGGCGACGGCCGCGTCGGGTTCGACCGGCTCACGGCGTCGATCGGGCGACAGATCGTCGGCTACCGCGACGTGGTCCGGGCGCTGATGATCGCCCTGCTCTCGGACGGCCACGTCCTGCTCGAGGGCGTTCCGGGGCTCGCCAAGACCCAGCTCGTGCGGGCGTTCTCGCAGACGCTGCGTTTGAGCTTCCGCCGGGTCCAGTTCACCCCGGACATGCTGCCGTCCGACATCCTCGGCAGCACGATCCTCCAGCCGAGGGACCAGAGCTTCGTCTTCCGGCCGGGACCGATCTTCGCGAACGTGATCTTGGCGGACGAGATCAACCGCGCTCCTCCGAAGGTCCAGTCGGCGCTTCTCGAGGCGATGCAGGAACGCCAGGTCACGCTCGACGGGGTGACCCACCCGCTCCCGTCGCCGTTCATCGTGATCGCGACGCAGAACCCGATCGAGCACGAGGGGACCTATCCCCTTCCCGAGGCGGAGCTCGACCGGTTCCTCTTCCGTTGGATCATGGACTACCCGTCCGCCGACGAGGAGGTCGCGATCCTGAGGGCCCGCTCCGGGCCGGGGGATCTTCCGGACGTCACGTCGGTCCTCGGCCCGGCCGAGGTCGACCGCCTCCGGGTCCTGCGCCGCGAGGTCTTCGTCCACGACGACCTCTACCGCTACGTCGCCGAGGTCGTCCGGCAGACCCGACGGGACTCGCGGCTGCTCGTCGGCGCCTCGCCGCGGGCGAGCGTGCAGTTCCTTCTCGGCGTCCAAGCGGCCGCCCTGCTCAACGAGCGCGGGTACGTCCTCCCCGACGACGTTCGCGCGCTCGCCTTCCCCGTGCTCAACCACCGGGTGGTCGTGCGCCCCGAGGTCCTGAGCCAGGCGGCCGGCATCGGGTCGACGAACGGGACGGTCGGCCTCCTCCGGCAGATCCTGAAACAGGTCTTGGACGCGGTCGAGGTCCCCCGGTAGGAGGGACGTGGTCGCTCCGGTCGTGCCGGGGGCCGCGCCCCTCGCGTTGACGCCCCGCGGCGCCGGTGCGATCGCGGGCGCGATCGCGGTGCTGCTCGTCGCCTTCTACACCGCGAACGTTCTCGTCGCCGTCGTCGCGACGTTCCTCGTCGGGTCCGTCCTCTGCGAACTCGGCGCCTTCGCGTTCGCGACCCGGGGGTTCGGGCCGTCCGCCTTCGCCGTAGAACGGGTCGAGTCGAGCACGTTCGTCAGCGTGGGGGCGAGCGGGCTCGCCTCCGTCCGCGTGACGTCCCGCCTCCCGGGGAGCTTCTTCGCCGAACTCTTCGACACGCACCCGGACCGCCTGCGCACGGTCGAGGGGAGCCCCCGCCTCCTCACGTGGTGGCCGGCCGGCGCGTCGTTCTCGCTCGCGTACGTCGTTTCGCCCGTGATCCGCGGGATCTTCGACCTCGGCCCGACGGTCGTGACCGCGCACGACGCGTTCGGCCTCGCGTTCAAGAGCTCGGCCCTCGAGAGCCCATGGCAGATCGAGGCGATCGCCATCCGCTCCCCCGAGGGGACCGGCCCGATCGACCGGCGACCGAGCGCGGTCGTCGGCCAGACCTGGCGGTCGACGCCCGGGCCCGGGACCGAATTCCGCGGCTTGCGGGAGTACGTCCCCGGCGACGAGATCAAGAACGTCGCGTGGACCCGTTCGGGCCAGGGACGGCTCTACATCCGCGAATTCGACCGCGAGAGCCAGCAGGACCTGCTGGTCGTTATCGACACCGGGCGCCGGATGGGGCTCGGGGTCGGATTCGAGGACGCCCTCGAGAGCGCCGAGCGGGCCGCCGCGGCGATCCTTCGTCGTACGTTCGACGAGGGAGGACGGGCCGGGTTGGCCGTCTTCGATCAGCGGATCCGGCGGTTCGACC
>JAJZGO010000073.1 GCA_021798415.1 Thermoplasmata archaeon
AGTTCCGGCGCAGCTCGCGTACCGTCCGCCTCGGAATGACCGTCTCGTTCCTGCTCGCGGTGATCTTCTCCGTCCTCCTGATCTTCGAGTTCGAACAGGTCGTCGGCATGAACTTCCTCAACGGGACGTCGTCGCAGCTCTACGGGCTCTACGGCGGCAACCCGCAGTACTTCCTGCCGTTCGCGGCCGGCCTCACGTCCTACCCCATGATGGCGGCGCACGGCAACAACGTGCTGATCGGCATCATCTTCCTCGGGTCGGTGACGTGGTACGCCCTCTGGGTCATCCTCGGCCTCTACATCTTCTCCCGGTACGCGCTCTCGTTCTCGCTCGACCGGCTCTTCCCGCGGTTCATGAGCACGACCACGCGCTCGACGCACTCCCCGATCGTCGGCATCGTGATCATCTCGATCCTCGGGCTCATCCTGATGCCGTTGATGACCTACAACTACACCGTGCTCTACACGCCGTTCGTCTTCCTCTTGTTCTTCCTGCCGATGATCTCGGTGAGCCTCTCGTCGCTCTCGCTCGCCCGGCTCGGCATGATGCGCAAGAAACCCCTCTACACCCTCGCCGGGATCGTCTCGTTCGGGATCACCGCGGTCTCGGCGTACCTGGTCGCGACGTTGCCCCTCCTCGGCTCGGCGGCGGCGTTCACGTCCTCGAACCAGCAGACCGGCTACATCGCCATCGTCC
Organism: Thermoplasmata archaeon; assembly: GCA_021798415.1. Classification (GTDB taxonomy): domain Archaea; phylum Thermoplasmatota; class Thermoplasmata; order Lutacidiplasmatales; family UBA184; genus Lutacidiplasma. The sequence continues at coordinate 697 of JAJZGO010000073.1, forward strand.
TCGTGCTGGTCGTCTCCGCGATCTGGTACTTCTCGGCCCGCGCCTACCACCTCCGGCGGTCCGGGATCGACCTCTCGCTCGCCTTCAAGGAGCTCCCGCCCGATTAGGTCGGGTCGGGAGACGTCCGAGGATGACCGAGCCGACCGACCCGGCGCGGTCGCCCCGATTCGCCCAGATCGCGACGTTCGCCCGGCTGCCCCACACGACCGACCTCGAGGGGGTCGGCTCCGCGTTCGTCGGGATCCCGTGGGACGACGCGACGAGCTTCCGCAGCGGGGCCCGCGAAGGACCGTCGGCGATCCGCAACCACTCGCGGCTTTTGCGGACGTACCACCTCTTCCAGAAGGTCTACCCGTTCCGGGTCCTCGAGACCGTCGACTTCGGGGACATCGACCCCGTCCCCGGGTTCCTCGACGATACGTTCCGCCGGATCGAGGACGGGATGCGTCCGCTCTTCGCGGCAGGCGTCGTGCCGTTCGTCGGCGGCGGGGACCACTCGATCACGCTGCCGATCCTCCGCGCCCAGAAGGCAGCGACCGGTCGGCCGGTCCGTCTCCTCCACTTCGATGCGCACTACGACACGTGGGACACCTACTGGGGCGGCAAGAAGTACACGCACGGCACGTGGGTCCGCCGGGCCTACGAAGAGGGCCTGATCGAGAAGGGCGGGGTCTTCCAGGTCGGGATCCGCAGCTCGCTCTACTCGGCCGAGGACGTCGAGAACAACGCACGCTACGTCGACCGGACGTTCACCACCGAGGACCTTGACTCGCTCGGCCCCGAGGGGGTCGCGTCCGCGCTCGTCCGGGCGATCGGGGACGGACCGACCTACGTCTCGGTCGACATCGATACCCTCGACCCCGCATTCGCCCCCGGCACCGGGACCCCCGAACCGGGCGGTCTCTCGACGCGCGAACTAATCCGGGTGCTCCGCCCGCTCCGCGCGCTCGACGTCGTCGGGTTCGACGTGGTCGAGGTCGCGCCCCAGTACGACCACACGGGCCAGGTGACCGCCCTCGCCGCCGCGACGGTCCTCTACGAGGGGCTGAGCGCGCTCGCCCGCCACCGCTCCGAACGCCGCGCGTGAGGCGCTCGGTCGCGCGCGGCGCGGAGTCGGACCCCGAGGCCGTCGGGCGCCGGCGTTCGCCCCCACGATCGAAGAGGAGCGTCTCGCCCCGGGTCGAGCCGCAAGACGGTGGGCGTCCCTAGCGGATCTCGTCGACCTCCTCGAACCACGGCTCCTTCGTCCCCTTCTGGGAGCGCTTCTCCCAGCGCCGGGTCTTCGGGATCGCGTCGAGGAACTCGAGGACGTCGCGGACGTGGCGCCGGGCGGTCGTGAGGTTCTCCTCGGTCAGGCCCCGGTCGTTCGGCGTCCACTCGGAGAGCCGGTGGATCGTCCGCTCGAGGTTCGTCCGGACGTCGAACCACAGCCCCCAGTCGTCCCCGAGGCGGGTGCCGAGGTACGCCCGGTCCATGCGGCCGAGCGGGATCGCGGTGAGGAGCGCCGCGATGTCGGCGAGGTCGGGCGGGGTCACGACGTGGATCTGCGCCTTCCCGAGGAAGAGGTCCTCGGGGGCGAGGGTCACGCCCGGCGGGAACCGGTTCTTGAGGGGGATCTCGTGGCTGAAGCGCAGGCAATCGTAGAAGACGTCGATCGTGAAGTGGGGGTGGAAGTAGATGTTCCGGTACATTCCGAAGAGCGCGTTCGTCTCCCGGTCCTCGGCGAACCGCAGCTCGCGGACGAAGAGCTTGTAGATCCCCGACGAGTGCTTTTCGAGGCTCGCGAGGTCGAGGTCCTTGAACCGGGGCGTGCCGTCATGCGCCACGCCGTGGCGGTGCAGGTAGATGCCGCGCGCCGACGGGTGGTCGCGGATCCGGTGGTAGATCCCGACGCTGCCGATCGCGCGCAGCGGGATCGAGCGCTCGTTCGCCCGAGCGACGATCCCCTCGACCTCGAGAAGGAAGGCGTGCTCGTCGAGCCGGACCTCGGACACCGTCCGTTACCCCGTGATGAAGAGGTGGTTCACGACGTGGTCGCCTTCGAGGTCGAGGACCAGTCCCTGGAGGGTCCCGCTGAAGTAGACGCTGCCCGGGTTGAAGACCGGCGTGCCCGCCACCCGGTCGAGTCCCATCGACTCGTGGATGTGGCCGTGCAGGCTCACGACGGGCCGCACCGACTCGATCAGCCGACGCACCGAGGTCGACCCCACGTGGGTCATGAGCATCTGGCCCGAGACCGTCTTCGGCTTGAGGTCGGCGTCGAGCTCGGGCGCGAGGTCGATCGCCGTACCGCTCGGCGGAGCGTGGAGGTCGAAGATCGTGCGGCGGGGGTCGCCGATCTGCCCCGCGGTGCGGTCGAGGAACTTCCCGAGGTCGACCTCCTCGAGGTCCCGCGGACAGTGCCACGGGGTCATGTTCGCGTAGCCGCATCCGAAGATCTCGTACGGGCCGGCCGTCACGACCTGGCCCTCGGGCACGAGGAGGTTCGCGGGGCCCTCCTTGCGCAGGATCTCGAGGATGCCGTCGGTGTCGTCGTTCCCGACGTTCATGACGAGCGGGGTCTTCTTCGGGAGGAGCCGCTCCTCGACCAGGCGCAGCCACGCCCGGACGCGGTCCTTCCCGAGCTCGCGGCAGAAGGCGTCGAGCGCCTCGGGATCCTTGCGCCGGCGTTCCCATTCCTCGGGGCTGATCACCAGGGAGTAGCGGCCGGTGTCGGCGATCTTCCGCTCGACGTGAGGGAGGTCGGACTCGGGGAAGTCGACCGCCCGGTCGCCCGACGGGAACCAGCGATACTGCCCCTTCCCGAGCGGGTAGACGGGCTGGAGGATCTTGCCCATGATGTCTCCGCCGTAGACGAGCAGGTCCGGACGGTAGACCGGGACGCTGTTCAGGAACTTGCGGAAACAGACCTCGGAGCCATGGAGGTCGCTGACGAACAGGATCCGGTATCGGCTCACTTTGCGCTCCGAGCCTCCCGGCCTATATATAGCGACGGCCCACGGGGGGAGCGGAACGACGGCCATGACGGAGGAAGAGGCGCCGAACGCCTCGGGCGGCTCCGACGTCCTCCTGCGCGGGGCGCTCGTGCTCGACGGGACGGGCTCGCCGCCTCGGAGGGACGACGTACGGATCGGGTCGGGGAGGATCCTCGAGCGGGGCGAGTCGCTCGCCGGCCGCGGAGCCCGTGTCGTCGACCTTTCGGGAGAGTACCTGGCCCCCGGGTTCGTCGACGTCCACTCCCACTCCGACATCACCGTCCTCGCGAACCCGGGCCTCGAGAGCAAAGCGATGCAGGGGGTCACGACGGAGGTCGTCGGGAACTGCGGCGAGAGCCTCTTCCCGGTCTCGCCGCACCACCGGGACGAGCTCGCGGCGTTCGTGGAGCAGTTCTTCCCGGGGGTACCGTCCCGGCTCCGCTGGGACTGGGACGACCTCGCGAGCTGGTCGCACCGCGTCGCCGAAGCTCGGCCGGCCCTCAACCTCGTGCCCCTGGTCGGCCACGGGACCCTGAAGATCGCGACCGTCGGGCTCCGCAACGGCCCGATCTCGAACGAGCAGGCCGCGGAGCTCGCGGCGTCGCTCGACCGGGCGCTGGACCAGGGCGCCTTCGGGCTCTCGACGGGCCTCGCGTACTCCCCCGAGCTCGAAACGACCTCCGACGACCTCACGCCTCTCCTCGAGCGCGTCGCCCGAGCGGAGGGCGTCTACGCGACGCACCTGCGGGACGAGGGAGCGGGCGTGCACGGGTCGGTGGAGGAGACGCTCCTCCTGGCCGGCCGCACCGGGGTGCGGCTCGAGATCTCGCACCTGAAGTGCTTCGGGCGGCGGACCTGGGGCTCGATGTCCGGCCTTCTCGGCCGGATCGCCCGGGCCCGGGCCGACGGCGTGAGAGTCCACGCGGACATGTACCCCTACGAGGCCGGGGAGACCGCGCTGGCGGCGCTCTTCCCGGGGTGGCTCTTCGAGGGCCGCTGGGAGGAGGCCGAGGAGCGGTTGCGCGACCCGGTCGCCCGTCGGCGGGCGGGCGAGGAGGTGGAGCGCGGCGTGCGGGGCTGGACGATCGGGCCGAGCGACCTGCGATGGGAGGACGTCGTGGTCTCGGCGGTCGCCACGCGCGAAAGCGAACGATTCCTCGGAAGGAACCTCTCGGAGATCGCGCGCGAGCTCGGACTGGACCCGTTCGAGACGGCGGTCGACCTCTTGCTCCGCGAGCACGGTGGGGTCTCCGTCCTCCTCTTCGGGATGGCGCCCGACGACGTGAGGGCGGTCGAGCGCGAACCGACCGCGTTCGTCGGCTCGGACGGCGTCGGGAACTCCCTCGTCCACGGGCCGTTCGACGGCCCGATCCACCCGCGGAACTACGGCGCGTTCCCCCGGTTTCTCGCCGACCTCGGGCGGGAGGGGCTTCTCGCCCTCTCCGCGGCCGTGCGTCGAGCCACGGCGCTCCCGTGCGACCACTTCGGCCTTGCGGACCGGGGGTCGGTGGAGGTCGGGAAGGTCGCCGACCTCGTCACCTGGTCCCGTAGCGCGCACGACCCCGGGCCCGACTACACCGAGAGGCCCCGCTACTCCCGTCTCGTCTCGTCGGTCTGGGTGAACGGCGTTCCGGTCGTCTGGTGCGGTCGCCTTACCGGGGAGCGACCGGGCCGGGTGCTGACTCGTCCCGCGACCCGGAACGGAAGCTCGTCCGCCGGGACCCCGGGCACCGACTAGGCTCCGGCGTAGACCGGGTACTCGGGGACCCACTGGGTCCCGGCAACGCGTCGGCGGAGCTCGTCCGGCGACCGGTGGGGGGCGTGCCCCGTCCGCTGGGCCTCGAGGCCCACGGCGACCGCGAGCTCGACCGCGATCTCGCGCAGGCGTCCGACCGGCGGAAGCAGCGGTACCGTCGGATCGTCGGTGGCGGGCGCGACCGCGGCGAGGGCTCGCGCGGCCGCGAGGAACATCCCGTCCGTGACGCGACGGGCTTCGCTCGCGACGACGCCGAGACCGACGGCCGGGAAGATGTAGACGTTGTTGCACTGCGCGATCGGGACGACGCGTCCCTTCACCTCCACCGGCGCGAACGGCGAGCCGGTGGCGACGAGCGCCCGACCGTCGGTCCACGCGAGGAGGTCGGCGGGGGCCGCCTCCGAGCGCTGCGTCGGGTTCGACAGCGGGAAGATGATCGGGCGCTCGTTCGCCCGCGACATCTCCCGAACGAGCGGCTCGTCGAACGCTCCCGCGACCGTCGAGAGCCCGATCAGGATCGTGGGCCGGGCGCCGCGGACGACTTCCATCAGCTGGACGCGCGAGGGGTCCTCCTTCGCCCACCCCCCGACCTCCTCCCACGGCTGAAGGAACGTCGACTGTCCCGCCCGGACGTCGGTGCGGCGCTCCGTCAAGAGACCGCCGTGGTTGACGAGGTAGAACCGTCGACGGGCCGCGGTCTCGTCGAGCCCATCGGCGACCATCGCGCCCTTCAGCATGTCGGCGACGCCGGTCCCGCCCGACCCCGCGCCGAAGATCACGATCCGCTGGTCGGCGAGCGGTGCCCCGATCCGGCGGAGGGCGGCGAGGACTGCGGCGAGCGCGACCGACCCGGTGCCCTGGATGTCGTCGTTGAACGTGAGGAACTTGTCGCGGTACCGATCGAGGATCGGCCGGGCGTGGGCGACGCCGAAGTCCTCCCACTGGACGAGCGTGCCGGGGAGCTCCTGGCGGACCGCGAGGACGAACCGGTCGACGAACTCGTCGTAGTCGTCGCCGGTGATCCGCTCGTGGCGCCACCCGAGGTACTCGGGGTCGCGCAGGCGCTCGGCGTTGTTCGTTCCGACATCGAGGAGGATCGGAAGGGTCCGGTCCGGCTTGATCCCCCCGATGAGGGTGTAGAGGGAGAGCTTCCCGATCGGGATCGCGAGCCCGCCCGCGCCCTGGTCGCCGATCCCGAGTATCCGCTCGCCGTCGGTCACGACGACCACGTCAACGTCCGGGTGGGGCCGGTGCCGCAGGAGCTCCCGGATCGAGTCCCGCAGGGGGTACGGCACGAAGAGCCCCCGCGGCCGCCGGTAGATGTGGCTGAACTCTTGGCATCCGAGGGCGACCACCGGCGTGTAGACGACCGGGGTCATCTCCTCGGTGTGGTCGAGCAGGAGTCGGTAGAACAGGGTCTCGTTCGTGTCCTGGAGCGCCCGCAGGTAGATGTGGCGCTCGAGGTCGTCGGCCTTGCGCCGATAGGCTTCGTACGCTCGGACGACCTGCTGGTCGAGCGACTCGACCTGGGGGGGCAGGAGGCCGTGGAGCCCGAGCGCCGTCCGCTCCCCGTCCGTGAACGCCGTCCCCTTGTTGAGGCACGGCGTTTCGAGGAGCTTCGAACCCCGGAGGTCCGGCAGCGGGGAGAGCCGGCGCGTGGAGAGCGGGAGGACCGAACCGACCGGGAGGGAGGCCATGCTCGTCATCGGGTACCCGGGGGACCCCGGGGCAGATGTAGCCGCGGTCAAGGCCGGTTGACGCCGGCGGCGGACGGATCGACGGGACGGGGACCCCGCGGCCCGGCGCCCGAGCCCCGGCGACGAGCCCGGGCGACCGCGACGGGAAGGGGCCCCGGGCGGCTTTGCGATCGCCTCGGTCGCCCGCACTCGGGAACGGGGCCGGGTTGGCGCGCCCGTCCGTGCGCGCCGGCGCGTTCCCGACCCTCCTTGTGATGTACGGTCGCCCGCTACCCGGTCGCTCGGC
>JAJZGO010000074.1 GCA_021798415.1 Thermoplasmata archaeon
AACGACCGGCTGTCGCGGCTTGCGTCGGCGCGGTCGCCGAGGAGGTACACCGACCCGGGCGGCACGACGCCGCCGTCCGGCCGCGGTTCGCCGGCGAGCGCCGCGACGCGCTTCAGGAGCAGGCGGTCGGGCCGCTCGGGGTCGCGCGCGGCCACGACGTCCCCGCGCTCGAGCGATCGGCCGGACCGCGGGTCGACGTAGAGGTGGTCGCCCGGCTCGAACTCGGGGCGCATCGAGTCGTCGCGCACGACGACCCGTCGACTGCGCCAGCGCCGTCGGACGCCGGAGCCCGGGCCTCCCCCGGTCGGGGTTCCGTCCGGCAACCTTATCCTCCGCTCGAGGTACTGGCCGTCATGGCCGCTTTCCTCGGACTCCGCGACCGATGGACCCGGGTCGTGGACGCGATCCGCCCTCCCGAACCCGTCTACGCCCACTGCGACATCCCCTGCGGTATTTATGACCCGCACGAGGCCCAGATCTCGGCGCTGACCGTCCTGCGGATGGACCAGCTGATCGCCGAGCTCGCGCACCCGGGGCCCGATGCGAAGCTCGAGGAGCGGGCGGCATACGTCTCCAAGATGGCCCGCTACACCTCGGTCAAGGAGAGCCACGCGGAGCGCGTGAAGCACGAGGTCCGGGTGATCTGGGGCGACTACTTCACCCCGGACCATGCCAAGCAGTACCCGCAGGCCCACGAGCTCACCTTCAAGATCATGAAGGCGGCGTCGAAGGCCCGCCAGGGCCCGGTGCTCGCGGACGCGCAGGCGCTGCTCGCCCTCGTCCAGGAGTTCGCGGAGCTCTTCTGGCAGACGAAGGGCGCGAAGACCCGCAAGCAGCCGTCGCTCCAGAAGTCGGGCGGCGAGATCGTCGTCCCGGTCCCCGCGTAGGCCCGGTCCGGTAGCTCTCGAACGCTCGGCGGCCGAATCGACCGGATCTCCATGCCGGGCCCGACCGACCCTCTCTCGCTGGACGGCCGCACCCTCGCGCTCGACGACGTGGTCGCGGTCGTCCGCGGCCACCGACCGGTCGCCCTCGCGCCGGACGCGCGCACGGCGGTCGCGGCGGGGCGGGGGGCCGTCGAGCGGGCGGTCGCGGCGAACCGCCCGGTCTACGGGGTGACGACGGGCTTCGGCGCGTTCAGCGACCGCACGATCCCCGCCGACCGCGCGCGGGAGCTCCAGGCGTCGCTCGTGCGCAGCCACGCGTCCGGCACGGGACCGCCCTTGCCGCCCGACGTCGTCCGGGGGATGATGCTCCTCCGGCTGAACTCGCTCGCCCGCGGGCTCTCGGGCGTGCGGCTCGAGGTCCTCGAGCGGCTGGTCGCCCTTCTCAACCGAGGCCTCGTTCCCTGGATCCCCGAGCAGGGCTCGGTCGGCGCGTCGGGAGACCTCGCGCCGCTCGCGCACCTCGCCCACGCGATGACCGGCGAGGGGTCGTTCGTCGACCCTCGGACGGGGGCCCGGGCGCCGGCGCACGAGGTCCTCGCGCGGGCCGGGATCGCCCCCCTCGTCCCCGCCGAGAAGGAGGGGGTCGCCCTCCTCAACGGGACGGCGCTCATGGCGTCGTACCTCGCGCTTTCGGTCGTCGACGGTCGCCGCCTGCTCGAAGGGGCCCTGGCGGCCGCCGCCCTCAGCTTCGACGCCCTGAAGGGCGACCCCGGACCGCTCGACGACCGCCTCGGGGAGGTCCGGAATTCGGACGACCAGCGAGCGGTCGCCGCCGCGCTCCGCGCCCTCCTCGCGGGGAGCGCGCTCGCCGGGGTCCGGCGGGGTTGGTCGGGCCAGGACCCCTACACCCTCCGCTGCCTTCCGCAGGTCCTCGGCGCGGTGCGGCTCGGGATCGGGTTCGCCGAGCGGGTGGCCGTGGCGGAGCTCAATGCGGTCACGGACAACCCGCTCATCCTCGGGGCCGACGAGTTCGTCAACGGCGGGAACTTCCACGGACAGCCGCTCGCCTTCGCGCTCGATGCCCTGGCGATCGCCGTCGGATACGTCGCCGCGTTCGCCGAGCGGCGGGTCGCCCGCCTCGTCGACCCGGCGCTCAACCGCGGGCTTCCCGCGTTCCTCGCGCCCGAGCCCGGAGTGAGCTCGGGGTTCATGATCCCGCAGTACGTCGCGGCCGCGCTGGTCAACGAGAACTCGACCCTCGCCCATCCCGCGAGCGCGCTCAGTCTCCCGACCTCGGCCGGTCAGGAGGACTTCGTCTCGATGGGAGCGTGGGCGGGCGCGAAGCTCCGCCGGGCGCTCTCGAACGCCCGCCGCGTCGTGGCGATCGAGTGGATCGTCGCGGGCCAGGCGCTCGAGCTGCGCCGCCCGGAGCTCGGGGGCGCGGGCAGCGAGGCGGCGCTGCGCGCGCTGAGGGCCCGGGTGCCGACATGGACCCGCGACCGCTCCCCGGCGCCGGACATCGAATCGGTGGCGGCCTCGATCGAGGACGGCTCGCTCGTCGGCGAGGTCCGCGCGGCGGTGCCGTTCTAGCTCCGAACGGGCGGGGGCGGGTGACGCCTACGGCGCGGCGAGCGGGGGCGCCGACGACGACGGAAAGCGGACCGATTGGCCGCAGCTCGGGCACGAGTACTCGCTGACGCCCTTGTGGCGCAGCGGGGTCCGGCACTTCGGGCACGGTATCGGCCGGCTCGTCACGTACGCCGCGAAGAGCTCCTGCGAACGTCGGTCGGCGAGCGCGAGCGGGTCGGGAGCTCGTGCCGCGGGGGCCGACGCCTTTGGTATCTCGGGCCGGGGCGCCGGGACCGCAGGCCGGGACGTAAGCGCGGCGGAGGCTGCCGACGCGGTGCGGGGATTCGCGAGCCGCCCGCACTGCGGGCAGACCGCGAGGCTGGACGACCCCGTCGGGATCAGCGGGACGTGGCAGGCCGTGCAGAGCGTCGTGAGGGCGGGCGCGGTGCGCGAGGAGCTCGGGGCGCGGTCGGTCCGAACGATCATGCCGGGGACGGTCGGGCTCCCCGGGCGGTCGGGCGCGGGCCCGGCGGTCGGACCGGGGGAGGGCGGAGGGACGGGACCCCACCGGACCGTCCGGCGGCCCGGCTCGTAGACGAGGGGTGTCCCCGGCCGTCCCAGTTCGTGGGCGAGGAGCTTCTCGGCCTTGCGTTCGCGCCAGGAGAGCGCGGCCGCGAGGCCCGGGACGCTGGTCGTCCCGAGGGACTGTACGGTGGCGCGCAGCCGCTCGAGGTCCGTCTCGGACGGACCGAAGAAGGCGCCCATCGCTCGCGACCTCGCGCGGCCGCAAAAGAACCTATCGTTCGAGACGAATCCGACAGGGAGGCATCGGCGGAACGGCCCCTGGTCTCTTGGACGGTGCCACCAAGAGCCGTTTCCGCCGGTGCCCGAGGCCAATTGTCGTAAACCGTCGCGAGACTATATAGTTATCCGGCCCGGCGGACGATGGCCGATGAGGGGGTCCGACACATCGGGGCTGCGGGTCGCTCGCACAGTAGATAAAGGCGAACGACTACCTCCGGTCGGCGGGACCGGGCCCGCCGGGCCGAAGGCATGCTAGGGTCGCGGATGTCGTCGTCCGACGGGGCCGTCTCCGACGGTTCGTCCGGCGCCCGACCCCCGAACGGCGCGTCGGCGGTCCTGTGCGGGCGCAACGAGGAGACCCGGCTGCTCCTGAGGGGCCTGTTGCGGCTGCACCGCTACCGGGTGCTCCAGGAGGCGTCGACGCCGGGGGAGCTCGACGCTCGGCCTCCCACGGCCGAACCGGTGGCCCTCGTGCTCGACGCCGAGAGCGAGGTCGCTCCCTGGGACGCCCAGCTCGCGGAAGCGCTCCAACGCCGTCCCGAGTTCCGGGGGGTCGTGATCCTGCCGCGCGGGGCGCCGCCGTCGTGCAGCGACCGGGCCCGGGCGGCCGGCGCCCGCTCGGTCGTCGCCCGACCGTTCGCGATCCGCGACCTGATCGATGCGCTCGACCGGGCCCTCGGGAGCTCCGACCCCCCGCCGCGTTAGGCGTAAAGCCCCGGCCGGCTCCCCCACTCCGTGACGAGCGTCCCGTCGTCGTCCCTCGAGCGGTCGGTCCGCGGCTCGGTCCGCACCGACCCCGGAGGGCTCGCCCCGTTCGGGCACGACCAGTCGCACCTATCGGGGACCCCGCGGGCGGTGGTCGCCCCGGCGGACGCGGACGACGTGGTCGCCCTCGTCCGCTGGGCGCGGCGCGAGCGGGTTCCGCTCGTGGCCCGCGGCGCCGGCACCTCGCTCGACGGGGAGTCGGTCCCGACCGACGGCGCGGTCGTGGTCGACCTCTCGGGCTGGAACGCGGTGCTCGAGGTCGACCCGGGAGAGCTCTCGGCTCGCGTCGGCCCGGGGGTCGTGAACCGGGACCTCCAGAACGCCCTTCGCCCGCACGGCGTCTTCTTCCCACCGAACCCGGGCTCCTGGACGGTCGCGACGATCGGCGGGCACGTCGGCACCAACGCTTCGGGACCGCGGTCGTTCCGCTACGGACCGACGCGCGCGTGGGTCCGCGGGCTCGAGGCCGTCCTCGGCACCGGCGAGAGGGCCCGGTTCGGGACCCGCGTCGCGAAGCGCTCGGTCGGGCCGGACCTCCTCCAGCTCCTGGTCGGTAGCGAAGGGACGCTCGGGATCGTCACCGAGGTCACGGTCCGCCTCGCTCCGATGCCCGCCCATCGGGAGGGGCTCGTCTACCCCCTCGAGGAGACGACGAAGCTCGGAGCCGTCGCCCGCCGCCTGCGCGGAGCGCCCGGGACCGGCCTCTCGGCGGTCGAGTACCTCGACCGGGGGTCGGCGGCCGTGCTCGCCCAGCGGCGCAACGCGGAGTGGCCGGCGGACGCTCCCCTCCTCCTGGTCGAGGTCGAGTCCGACGACCCGCGGGAGGCGCCGACCCGGCGCGAGCGGGTCTCGGCGGCCCTGCGGTCGGTCGGCCTCCACCGCGCCCCGATCGTCTTCGGGGACGCGGACGAGCTGTGGACGCTGCGCGGCGCGAGCGGCGTCGCGCTCGACGAGCGGATGGGCCGCCGGATCCGGGAGGACGTCGCGGTACCGCTCGGGCGGGTCGACGAGCTCGTGCACCGGTTCGAGGAGATCGCCCGCGACCAGGGGGTCGCGCTCTACCTCTACGGGCACCTCGGCGAGGGGAGCTTCCACCCGAACTTCGTCGTCGACCCGACGACCGCGGCGGGCGACCGCATCCGGGCCGCCGTGCTGAACGCCGCCCTCGCCCTCGGGGGGACCATCAGCTCCGAGCACGGGATCGGCCGGACGAAGGTCGGCTACCTGGAGCGAGAGGTCGGCCGGGTCGGCCTCGAGCTCCTCGAGGTCGCGAAGCGCCGCTGCGACCCGGACCGGATCCTGAACCCGGGGAAGCTCTACCCGTCGCGATCGCATCGAGTCGGCGGACGACCTTCTCCGTGGCTCTCGGGACCGGCAGCCGAAGGAACTCCGCCCGGGTGACCCAGCGCCGGGTGGGCCCGGTGCGGGGACGGGGGAGCGCGGCGCGTCCCCGGAAGACGTGGAGGTCGACGGTGAAGTGGCTGTAGCCGTGGCGGACGAGGCCGAGCGGTTCGAGCTCGGTCACCCCGGCGCCGGTCTCCTCGGCGAGCTCCCGGACCGCGGCCCGGTCCGGCCGTTCCCCCGGTCGCAGCTTCCCGCCCGGGAACTCCCAGAGCCCCCCGAGAAGCCCCGACGGGGGGCGTCGCTGCACGAGCCACCGGCCCGAGCGGTCGACGAGCAGGACGACGGCGGCTCGGACGTGGGGCCGTGCCTTCGAGCGCGGCCGCGGGATCGCCCCGGGGTCGTCGAGCTCGCGCCGCGCCCGGCAGCCGGTGGCGAGAGGGCAGGCGTCGCATCGGGGCCGACGGGGAAGGCAGACGGTCTCCCCGAGTTCCATCAGCGCCTCGTTGAACGCCCCGCCCGGGCGGTTCCCGAGCGCCCGGAGGAGCGTTCGCTCGAGCCGACGGCGGACCTCCGGAGTTCGGAGGTCGCGCTCCTCGCGGACGAGCCGGGCGGCGACCCGGAGCCCGTTCGCCTCGAGCGCGACCACCGAGCGATCGAACGCGAGGGCGGCGACGGCTCGGGCGATGTACGGGCCGACGCCCGGGAGCGCCTCGAGCTCGGGGACCGTGTCGGGGAAGCGCCCCCCGCGCCCGAGGGCGACCGACCGGGCCGCCGCGTGGAGGTGGCGGGCGCGGGCGTAGTAGCCCGCACCCTGCCAGACCTTGAGGACCCGGTCGAGCGGGGCGGCGGCGAGCGCCTCGACCGTCGGGAACGCGACGCAGAGCCGCTCGAAGTACGGGATCGCCTGGGCGACGCGGGTCTGCTGGAGGAGGACTTCGGCGAGCCAGACCCGGTACGGATCGCGGTCGCGTCGCCAGGGGAGGGGCCGTCGGTACCGGGAGAACCAGGAGAGGAGGGCCCGTACGGCCCCGGGCCGGAGTGCCGGAGCGCCGTCCCGAGAGCCGGAGGCGGGCACGTCCCTCCGGTGCCCGAGGAGGTGCAGGTTTAAAGCACGGCGGTCGCTCGATCCTTCCGACCACGGACCCGGATGCACGACGAGGGTGCGGCGCCGATCCGAGTGACCGACGAGACGTTCGAGCTCGTGGTCGTTCGCTCGCCGCTCCCGGTCGTGGTCGATTTCACCGCCGACTGGTGCGCACCGTGCCGGCTCACCCGGCCGACGCTCCATGACCTGTCGGAGAAGCTCTCGGGACTCGTCGCCTTCGCGACCGTCGACGTCGACGAGGCGACCCGGGTGACGCGGTCGTACGGGATCCACTGCCTGCCAACGTACCTGTTCGTCCAGGGCGGGCAGGAGAAGGGACGGGAGGTCGGCCCGTTCTCCGCGCTCGAGTTCCGCTCGAAGATCCGGCGGCACTTCACGTCCGACGGACCGCGGGGCGACTCCCGCTCGTTCCCCCCGGTCGGGGGGGGCGGGCGACCGCCCTAGTGCCGGAAGACCCGCCAGCCGGTGAAGTACATCGCGATCCCCGACCGCTCGGCGACCGCGACCACCTCGGCGTCCCGCAGGCTTCCGCCGGGTTGGACGACCGCCCGGACGCCCGCGCGCGCCGCGACCTCGACCCCGTCCGGGAACGGGAAGAACGCGTCGGAGGCCAGGACCGATCCGCGCGCCCGGTCGCCCGCGACCTCGCAGGCGAGCTCGACGGCCTTGACCCGGGTCGGCTGTCCGCCGCCGATGCCGACCGTCCGGCCCGGCGCGGCGAGAACGATCGCGTTCGACTTCGCGTGGCGCACGACCTTCCAGGCGAACTCGAGCGCGGAACGCTCCTCGGCGGTCGCCTCGTGGGAGGTGACGCGCTTGAGCTCGGACGGCCGGAGCTCGCGGCGGTCGGCCTCCTGGAGTAGGAGCCGGCCGAGCGCGCTCTTCGCCTCCCACCGGGGCCGTTCGAGCGCGGGGGGCTCCGTACGGACGAG
>JAJZGO010000075.1 GCA_021798415.1 Thermoplasmata archaeon
GGCTCCGGACGGCTCGATCACGCACTTCCTCGGCGTCGCGGTCGACCTGACGGAGCGCAAGGCGTGGGAGCGTGGGGCGATGCACTCGGAGCGCCTCGCCTCCCTCGGCCAGCTCGCCGCGGGGGTAGCGCACGAGATCAACACGCCGCTCGCGAACATCACGCTCATCGCGGAGTCGATCCGTCGGCGGGCCACCGATCCCTGGACCCACGGTCGCATCGACTCCCTCCTCCACCAGACCGAGTCCGCCGCGCGGATCGTGCGGGGCCTGCTCGACTTCGCCCGCCGGCCCGAGACGAAGATCGGTGAGGTCGAGCTCGGGGCGCTCGTCACGAGGTCGGTGAGCTTCCTGCGCGGCAAACAGAACGCCGATGTCGAGGTCGAGGTCCGGGTACCGAAGGACCCGGTCGTCATCCGGGCCGACCGTGACCAGGTCGGCCAGCTGATCACGAACCTCGTCAACAACGCCTACGACGCGGTCGATGGCCACGGACGTCTCGAGGTCGAAGTCTCATCGACCGACGAGTGGGCCCGGATCCGCGTGACCGACAACGGCCCGGGGATCCCTCCGGAGGTACGCGCGCACCTGTTCGAGCCGTTCTTCACCACCAAGCCCGAGGGGAAGGGGACCGGCCTCGGGCTCGCGATCTGCCACGGGATCGTCCGGTCCCACGGCGGGACGATCGATGTCGAGTCGACGCCCGGCCACGGGGCGACGTTCGAGGTACGGCTTCCCCGCCTCCCGCCGGTCCCGGGTCCGTTCGCCTCCTCGATGGGGTAGGGGGACCCGACCGGGCGCCGAGATAGGCACCGGGACGGGCGCAGAGGGCTCGCCGGCTCGGGCCGTCCGGGGGCGAAGGTTATCTCTCTCCCGGCCGGTGTCCGCGCATGCGCCTCCTCGTGATCGACGACGACACGGTCTTTCGCGAGGAGCTCTCGACGTTGCTCAGCGACTGGGGCCACCAGGTCGAGAGCGTGAACTCGGCCGCGAAGGCGCTCGAGGCGCTCTCGATCGCCGAATTCGACGCGATCTTCTCGGACGTCCGGATGCCGCGGATGAACGGCATCGAGCTCTTGCGCCAGGTCCGCGAGCGGTGGCCCCGGGCCTTTGTCGTCATGATCACGGGGTACGCGACCGTCGAGACCGCGGTCGAGGCGATGAAGCTCGGCGCCTTCGACTACCTCCGCAAGCCGTTCCGCTCGGAGGACGTGCAGCGGATCATCGACCTCATCCAGGAGGAACGTGCGTTCTCGCACGGAGGCTTCGACGAGCGGGATCCTGTCCGGCTCGCCGAGCGGTGGGCGAAGGAGAAGCGCGAGGTGCTCCTCCTCGGGGCGACCCCGAAACGTCCGATACCGGGCGTGACGGTGATCGACCTGCCGATCTCGGAAGCGTCGGTCGGCTTCCGGGAGACCATCACGACGTTCGTCGAATCGCATTCGCGGCCCGCCGTGGTCGTCGCGGGGATCGAGCGGCTCTTCCTCGCGCACCGGGCGGAAGAGATCGCGCAGATCCTCGGGGACGCGGTCGGCAAGATCGAAGGCAAGGGGCCGATCGGGATCGGGTTCGACCCGACCACGCTCCCCGAGCAGTCGGTCACGATGATCCGGACCGCGGTCTCGGCGGCCCGGGTCCACGGAACGCTCGGGGCGCTCGCGAACCCCCTGCGCCGCCTCATCCTCCGTCGCCTCGAAGAGGGGCCGACGTCGTTCACGGAGGTGATGAAGGCGGCCGGGATCGACGATTCCCCCAAGCTCTCCTTCCACTTGCGGACTCTCCAGGAGGACGGCCTGATCGCGCACGCGGGCGAGAACTACCGCCTGAGCTCTAGCGGCGAGGAGGCCGTACGGATCTTGAAGGAGGTCGACGCGATCGGCTCCGCGGACCAGAACCGGATCCTCCTCTTCCCCATCGGGACCCTGCCCGAACGCGCGCGCCGGGACGCCGCGCGCTGACCGGGACGGTCCGCCCGCCGCCCCGGATCGGGCCGAGGGGGTCGTCGGCGTCGCCGGTCCCCGGTTTCCCCGAGCGACCCGTGCCCTTTATCTCCCGTCCCGCCCCGTCGCTCCCCATGGAGCGGCCGCGCGTGGTGATCATGGGGGCGGCGGGCCGGGACTTTCACAATTTCAACGTTCTCTACCGTGGAAAATCGACCTACGAGGTGGTCGCGTTCACCGCGGCCCAGATCCCGAACATCGCCGGGCGCGCGTACCCTCCGTCGCTGGCGGGGCCGGGGTATCCGAACGGGATCCCGATCGTCCCGGAACGGGACCTCCCCGACCTCGTTCGGCGCGAAGGGATCGACCTCGTCGTCCTGTCGTACTCCGACCTTCCGCACCTCGAGGTAATGCACAAAGCCTCGATCGCGCTCGCGGCCGGCGCGAGCTTCGTGCTTCCCGGTCCGCGCGAGACCGAGCTGAGGTCGTCAAAACCGGTCGTCAGCATCTGCGCGGTCCGCACGGGGGCGGGCAAGAGCCCGTTGACGCGCTACGTCTCCCGCTACCTGCGCGCGCACGGCCGCCGCGTGGCGATCGTCCGTCACCCGATGCCGTACGGCGACCTCGGGGCCCAGGCGGTCCAGCGGTTCGCGACCCTCGCCGACCTCGACCGGGCGAACTGCACGATCGAGGAGCGCGAGGAGTACGAACCGCACCTGCGCGAGGGGGCGGTCGTCTTCGCGGGGGTCGACTACGAGCCGATCCTCCGGGCGGCCGAGCGCGAGGCGGATGTCGTCCTCTGGGACGGCGGCAACAACGACCTCCCGTTCTTCGCGCCCGACCTCCACGTCGTGGTCGCCGACCCCCACCGCGCGGGCCACGAGCTCTCCTACCATCCGGGCGAAGCGAACTTCCGCAAGGCGGACGTGATCGTCGTCAGCAAGACCGACTCGGCCCCCGCCGAGGGCGTTCGAGAGGTCGAGGAGAGCGCGGCCTGGGCGAATCCGAAGGCGCTCCTCCTCAAGGCCGGGCTGAGCCTCTCGGTCGCGGACCCGGAGCGCCTGCGCGGACGACGCGTCTTGGTCGTTGAGGACGGTCCCACGCTCACCCACGGCGGGATGGCGTTCGGCGCCGCGATGCTGGTCGCCGAGGCCCACGGCGCGGTGGTCGTGGACGCCCAGCAGTCGGCGGTCGGGAGCCTCGCCGGCGTCTACCGGGAGTATCCCCACCTGAGGCGGATCCTCCCCGCGATGGGCTACGGCGCAGCGCAGGTCCGCGACCTCGAAGAGACGATTCGCCGCTCGGCGGCCGAGCTCGTGCTCGACGGGAGCCCCGTCGACCTGAGCCGCCTCGTGCACGTTCCCCAGCCGATCGTCTCGGTCGGCTACAACTTCGACGACCTCGGGGGCGGCGTCGCGGCGGTGCTCGACCGCTTCCTCGCGGACCACCCGCTCTGAACCGGGTCCCGAGCTTCCGGCAGGGAAACCCGGCTCCACCCCGGCATTATCCGTTCGGAGACCCACTTCCGGGCCGCACCGGGGCGTCGCCCCGACACCGGGGGGTCCGTCGTGGACGAGGTCGTCGAGGTCACGGGGCTCGAGAAGGCCTACGGACCGCTGCGCGCGGTCGGCGGGATCGACTTCACCGTTCACGGCGGCGAGGTGTTCGCGTTCCTCGGCCCGAACGGCGCCGGCAAGACGACGACGGTCGAGATCCTCGAGGGGCTGCGACCGAGGACCGGGGGGGAGGTCCGGGTCCTGGGGCTCGACCCGTGGACCGAGCTCGGACGGCTCAAGCAACGGATCGGGGTCCTTCCCCAGGACTTTCACTACTTCCCGAAATCGACGCCGCGCGAGGCGGTCCGCCTCTACGCCCGCCTGTTCGGCGAGGTGGTCGACGAGGACGCCCTCCTCGGCCGAGTCGAGCTTTCCGACAAGGCGGACGACCACTTCGACACGCTCTCGGGAGGACAGCACCAGAAGCTCGGTGTCGCCCTCGCGCTCGTGAACGACCCCGAGGTCTGCTTCCTCGACGAGCCGACGACCGGCCTCGACCCTCGGGCCCGCCGGTCGATCTGGGAAGTGATCCGCGGACTCCGTCGGGCGGGCAAGGCGGTCTTCCTGACGACCCACTACCTCGAGGAGGCCGAGCTCCTGTCCGACCGGATCTCGATCATCGATTCCGGCCGCCTCGTCGCAACCGGGGCGCCCGAGGAGATCATCGCGCGCTTCGGCCGGGCCGAGCGATTGCGCGTGACGGGGGGACCCGAGCTCGTCGGGCACCTTCGCGGCCTCGGCTACGCGGTCGAGGGCGACGAGGGCGGAGTCGAGATCGAGCTCCGCACCCGGGGCGACGCCCTTCGGATCCTCGAGACCATAGACCTGAGCGGCCTGCCGTGGACGAGCTTCTCGACGAAGCGAGAGACGCTCGAGGACGTCTTCATCCGCCTGGTCGGGAAGCTCGACAACGGGACCGTTCGGCTTGGCGACAAGGCCGAGGTCCCCGCATGAAGCTCCGGCACGTAGCGGTCTACTTTCCGACGTTCGCCCGCGGGTACCTGCGCAACCCGCTCGGCCTGTTCATGTCGCTGATCTTCCCGGTGATCTTGATCCTGATCTTCGGGGCGGTCTTCTCGAACAGTGGAGTGAGCCGGGTGGCGCTCACGGTCGAGAACCTCGACGGGAACTCCCCGGCGAGCGTCCAGTTCCTGAACGCGCTCAACGACACCGGCGTCCTCTCGGTGGCGATGGTCGACCCGTCGGTCGGCGACCTCTCGACCTACCTCTCGCACCATAGCCTGAGCGCGGGGCTCGTCGTCCCGTCGGGGTTCGCCGCGAACGTCACGAGCCACCGACCGGTCCACCTCCTCGTCTACACGAACCCGACGAGCTCGGTGGGCGGGATCGTCCTCGGGGCCGTGAACGGCGTCACGAACGGGTTCAACCTCCGGCTCGCGAACGGGACCGTCGTCCTCTCGACCGTCGCGCTCAACGTCGGTGGGCAAACGTACGCGTACATCGATTACTTCGTTCCCGGTCTCATCGGGTTCTCGATTCTCGTGAGCCCGATGTTCTCGATGGTCAACATCAGTTCGACGTGGAAGCGGGACAAGCTCTTCCGGCAGCTCTCGCTCACCCCGCTCTCCCGCGCCGAGTGGCTCACCGCGACCCTCGTCTGGTACGTCGTGCTCGCCGCCGTCTCGGCAGCGATGCTCTCCGCCGTCGGCGTCCTCGTCTTTGGGGCCCACGTCACGCTCACGTGGCTCGCGCTCCCGTTCCTGGTCGCCGGGCCGATCCTCTTTGTCGCGATCGGGCTGCTCGCGGGGTCGGCGTCGGGAACCCCCGAGAGTGCGGCGGTCATTGGGAACGTCATCACTTTCCCGATGATGTTCCTCTCGGGAACGTTCTTCCCGGTCGCGGTCTTCCCGTCCTGGCTTCAGACGGTCGCCCGATTCTTGCCCCTCTACTACGTCATTGACGGCCTGAACGCGGGCATGGTCTTCAACAACCCCGGCGCGGTCGCGACCGACGCGCTCATCGTCTTCGCCCTCGC
This sequence comes from Thermoplasmata archaeon, assembly GCA_021798415.1. GTDB lineage: Archaea > Thermoplasmatota > Thermoplasmata > Lutacidiplasmatales > UBA184 > Lutacidiplasma. The sequence goes on from JAJZGO010000075.1 coordinate 5,491, forward strand.
CCTCGTCGCATCGCTCGCGGCCGTCCGGGTCTTCAGCTGGCGGGAGTCGTAGGGCGCGAGCCCTCGGCCCCGGGAGTCTCGGTAGGGCGGGCTAGCGGACACCGCCCAAGGGGCGCCCCGGGGCGAGCCAGCGCCGCTTGACGAGGTCGTTCGAGAACACCCCGACGACGCCGAGAAGCAGCGCGATCGCGAGGTCGAGCGGTGCCGGAGGGAGGAACTGGAAGACGCTCTCGAGAGGACCGAAGTAGATCGCGAGCAGGAGAAGGCCCGTGCCGAAGGCCGCGACGCCCCACGCGATCGGGTTCGGGATCGCGAAGCTCCGCACGACCGATACGCTCGTCGACCGGCTCACGAAGACCATCGCGAGGTTCCCGGCCAGGAGCGCGGCGAACCCGAGCGCCCGGCTCTCCCCGACGGGGTGCCCGAGCTCGATCGCGCCGAGGTAGACCCCGAGCGCGACCGCGAGGCCCGAGGCGCCGAGCACGATGCTTCCCACGAGCGGTCGGGCGCCGAGCAGCGGCTCGGCCGGGTCGCGCGGAGGGTGCCGCATGACGTCCCGCTCCTCGGGCTCGGCCTCGAAGACGAGCGAGCTCACCGGATCGATGATCAGCTCGAGGAAGACGATCTCGACCGGAAAGAGGAGGATCGGGAAGCCGAAGAGGACGGGCACGAGCGCCATCCCGGCGATCGCGACGTGGACCGCGACGACGTAGTAGAGCGCCTTGCGCATGTTCTCGTAGACCCGCCGACCGGTCCGTATCGCCTCGACGATCGTCGGGAAGGCATCGTCGAGGAGGACGAGCGACGACGCCTCCCGCGCGACGTCCGTACCGCGTTGCCCCATCGCGATGCCGACGTGCGCCGCCCGAAGGGCCGGCGCGTCGTTGACGCCGTCGCCCGTCATGCCCACGACCTCTCCCTCGGCCTTCAGCGCCTCGACCAGGGCCAGCTTCTGCTCGGGGCGGACCCGCGCGTAGACGTTGACCGACCGCACCCTTTCGTCGAGCACGGCGGGGGGAAGGGACTCGAGGTCGTCGCCGGTCAGGAACCCGGCGGAGGCGTCCACTCCAGCCTGCCGGGCGATTTCTCGGGCGGTCTCGGGGTGGTCGCCCGTGATCATCACGACGCGGACGCCGGCCTCCCGGCAGCGTCCCACCGCCTCGGGCACCCCCGGGCGCAGCGGGTCCGCGAGCCCGAGGAGCCCGAGGAAACGAAGCGGCGCCGCCGTCGGAGCCGGCGTCGAGGTCCGGGGGACCGGTGGGCTTTGCGCAACGCCGAGGACACGGTAGCCCCCTCGCGCGAGCGAGACGATCGACCGGTTCCACGCGGTCCGCTCCTCCCCCTCGGGAAGGCACGCGGCGAGGAGTTCTTCCGCCGCCCCCTTGCTCGCGACGAACGTGGCCCGACCGTCGGCGGTCGACCAGAGGTTGGTCACGGCGCGATGCTCGTGGCTGAACGGAACGTGCTCGAGCAGGACGCGGGGCGGCCCGTCGGTGATCCGGGCGGCGGAGGCCCGATCGGCGATCGCGACCTCCATCGGGTCGACGGTCTCGGGCCCTCCCGATAGCCAGGCCGCCTCGAGGAGGTCGCGGACGGTGGCATCGATCGGCGAGCCGTCGACAAGGGATTCCGTCCCGCCGCCCGGACGCGTGACGACCGCCGAGAGGCGCATCCGGTTCAACGTCAGCGTGCCGGTCTTGTCGGTGCAGAGGACCGTGAGGCTACCGAGCGTCGGGATCGTGCCGAAGCGGCGGGCGAGCGCCCGGTGCCGTGCCATGCGTCGCGCC
>JAJZGO010000008.1 GCA_021798415.1 Thermoplasmata archaeon
TCGAGGACGCGAGCGAGGTCGACGGCCCCGTGATCGTGAAGTACTACGGTGCGAAAGGTGGAAAAGGCTTCTACCTAGCTAAGAACCGTGAGGCTCTGTCGGAGTTCCGTCCGACGGGCCCGTACGTGATCCAGGAGTACGTCCTCGGCACCCGGTACTACATGCACTTCTTCTACTCGCCCCTCTCCGACCGCGGCTACCGGGTCGGGCACGGCTCGCTCGAGCTCCTTGGCATGGATCGGCGGGACGAGGCGAACATCGACGAGCTCTACAAGCTCGGCGCCCAGGAGGAGCTGCTCCGCGCCGGGATCCGTCCGACGTTCGTGGTCACCGGCAACGTCCCCGTCATCCTCCGCGAGTCGCTCCTCCCGAAGGCGTTCGAGGTCGGGGCTCGCATCATCGAACGCTCGATCGAGCTCTTCGGCGGGATGGTCGGGCCGTTCTGCGTGGAGGGGATCATGACCGAGGAGCTCGAGTTCAAGGTCTTCGAGATCTCGACCCGGATCGTGGCCGGCACCAACCTGTTCATCTCGGGAAGCCCGTACTCCGACCTCGTCGCCCCCGGGCTCTCGACGGGCCGCCGGATCGCCCAGGAGATCGATAGGGCCCGCTCCGAGGGCCGCCTCTCCGAGGTCCTGAGCTAGCGGGTCCCGAGGCCTACCGATAGCAACGCCCGGGCCGTCGGGGCCGCGACCGTCCGTCGCCCGCCCGTGCGGGGAGCCCGGCCGGTGCGGTGCGCCGGGCGGGTCCTCCGCGGAGTTAAGAGCGGCCCGCGTCCTCGGGCCGACTTCCATGACCTCGGCGGTGCTCGCGAAGGACCTTCGGAAGGTCTATCCCGGCTCGCCGTCGGGAAGCGCAGCGCTCGAGAAGCTCACTCTCGAGGTTCCGACCGGCCGCGTCTACGGGCTCATCGGGCGCAACGGTGCCGGCAAGACCACGTTCGTGCGCATTGCGGCGACCCAGCTCGAGCCGACCTCGGGCGAACTCACCGTCCTCGGCCACGACGTCCGGCGGGAGGAGCGCGCGATCCGGGCGCGGATCGCCTGCGTTCCCCAGGAGTCCCGCCCGCTCTACTTCCTGAACGTCGAGGAGGTCGTCTACCTCTACCTCAAGCTGAGGGGACTCGATCCCCCGGAGGCGCGTCGGCGGACCCGGGACGCCTTGGAGGAGCTCTCGCTCACCGAGTACCGCCGCCGGATGGTGTCGCGGCTCTCGGGGGGACTCCGGCGTCGGACCCTCTGCGCGATGGTCCTCGCGTCGGACGCGGACGTCCTCTTCCTGGACGAGCCGACGACCGGCCTCGATCCCCTCGCGCGGCGGGAAGTCTGGGAGGCGATCCGGCGCGCGAGCCGCGAGAACCGGACGATCGTCCTGACGACACACTACCTGGACGAGGCCGAGGCGCTCTCGACCCGGCTCGCGCTCGTCGAGCGGGGCCGCCTCATGCTCGAAGGGTCCCCCGCGGAACTGCGCGCGCGCGTACGCTACCCCTATCGTGTCACGGTCCAGGGGTCCTACCCGCGCGACGAACTCGAAAGCTACGGGCAGGTCTCGGAGATCGAGGGCGGGTACCTCGTCTTCACCCGTGAGGCCGAGGCGCGGGAACTCGCGAAGCGCGCGCTCGAGCGCGGCCTCCGGCTCTCGATGGGTCCGGTGAGCCTCGAGGACATCTTCCTCGATGTCGTCGGAAAGTCGATCGAGGAGAACTCGGTCGAGGAGGCGGAATCGTGAGCGAACGCAACCGGCTGCGCTCGCTCTTCACGCTCGTTTGGCTGAACGGCCTGATCCCGATCCGGACGCAGCCGCTCTTCCTTGTCAACCTCCTCGCGTCGCCGCTCTCCTTCCTCTTCTTCATCACGATCGTATCGGGGGGCCGCCTCCTCGCCTACGGGATCACGGGCGGGATGATCCTCACGATGCTCTCGGTGGGGACCGGCCTCCAGTCGGACCTCACGCACTACCGACACGACCTCAAGTTCCAGGACATCGTGGTCGCGTCACCGGTCGAGGCCCCGGTCTATGTCGCTGGCATGGCATTGAGCGAGCTCGTCTACTCCCTGCCGGGGCTCGCCGTCTTCGTCGCGCTGTTCGTGGCCAAGGGCTACGCGACCGTCGAGAGCCTCACCGTCCTCGCCGGTACCCTCCTCCTCGTCTGGGGGTTTGCGAGCGCGCTCGCCTTCACGCTCGCGACGTACTTCCAGGACGTTCGGGAGACGTTCCTCTTCAGCCCGTTGATCTCGCTCGTCCTCACGGTGCTTCCGCCGGTGTACTACCCCCTGTCCGTCCTCCCGGGCTGGGCGCAGTTCGTCGCGCACTTCTCGCCCACGACGTACGCGGCGAGCCTCGTCCAGGGGGCGGTCGGCCTGGCCCCGCTCTCGTTCACCGGGGCGGTGATCGACTGGGGCGTCCTGGTCGGGTTCACGGCGGGACTGTTCCTCCTCGCCGCGCTCAAGGCGCGCTGGAAGGAACCGTAAAGAGGGCCGTCCGGACGCCGAAACTCGGCCCGCGCGACGGCCGTCGCGCGAGGCCTTATGTACCGGACGCATGGTGGAGCGCGCGATGCTTTCGTTCGCGGACAGTCGGAGCTTCGGGGTCTCGGACGAGCGGTTCGCCCACTGCCTGTTCTGCGGGAAGGACCTCGTCGTTCTTCCCGACGACCGTCGTGGGGGAAGCTGCTTCGACTGCCTCGCGCTCTCGGTCGCCGAGCCGGTGCCGTGTCCCGAGTGCGGAACCATGATCCCGGGCGAGGACCGCGGGGTCGGTTGCCCGAGCTGCCGCTGGTACCCGGCGCGCGACTGACCTCGGTTCCGCGGGCCGCCAAGCTTATCGGCCGCTTCTCGTCCTCGCCCGAAGGGCGTGCCGAGGTGGCTCAGTCCGGTACGGCGCGAGTCTGGAAAGCTCGTGGCGGAATACGCCTCGGGAGTTCAAACGCCGCGCACGGCCGTTCCGTGGTGGCGGAGAGTCTCCCCCTCGGCGCTCCTCCTCCGTCCGGGGCGGTTCCCCGGACGGCGGACGCATGACCGTCCCGCCGCGCGCGGTGGCGCCCTCGCTCCTCCAGGTCGACGCGGTCGTCACCCGCCTTCACGGCCGTCCGGCGCTCGCCGAGGTCTGCCGGTTCCTGCGGGAGTCGTTCCGCCACTACCGGTGGGTCGGGGTCTACCGTCGGGAGGGCGACACGCTCGTCCTGGACGCGTGGGACGGACCGGCGGCGACGGAGCACACCCGCATCCCGATCGACCGCGGAATCTGCGGCCGGGCCGCGCGTGATGGGGTGACGGTCATCGTGGACGACGTCCGAACGTCGCCCGACTACCTCGCCTGCTTCCTCGAGACCCGGTCGGAGATCGTCGTGCCGGTCCGGGACCAAGGGCGCGTGATCGGAGAGATCGACATCGACGGCAACGCGGTCGGGGCGTACGACGCGTCGGACCGCGAGTTCCTCGAAGCGGTCGCCGAGAAGCTCACGCGCGCGGTCGCCGAGTCGGCCGTCGCGCCGCCGCGCGATTGAGCCGGCGGTCGATCGTCTCGAGGGCGTCGGAGAGGGCCCGTGCGGCGTCGAACGGCGCCCACCGTGCCGGGGAGCGGCGCGCCGGGCGCTCGAGGTCGTCCGCGATGTGACCGAGCGCCCGTCGCACTTCGTCGACGATCGGCAGGTCGGCCGTGCGGCTCGTGCGCGAGAGCGGGTTGAGGTCGACCGAGATCACCTTCTGGCCCCGGCGCCGCAGGGCTTGCGCCCGGTCGCCGTCCTCGAGCGGGACGAGACAGACGTCGGCGACGTAGATCCCGCGGCGGTCGACCCGGGCGCGGTCGGACGGGAGACCTGCGATCCGGGCCGTTGGGCGGACGCCGAGGACCTCCTGCACGCCCGCGCGCTCGAGCGCCCCGGCGACCGCGCGGGCCCGTCCGGGCGTACGGTGGAAGAGGTTCACTTCGACCGCCACGCGGGGAAGGGCTCGGGCGATGCGCGCGACCTCACGGGCGGCGAGGGCCGCGACGTTGCCGTTCACGCTCACGACCGGGCGGCGCGCCGCGCGCAGCCAACCGGCGGCGGCCGTCTCGGCGCGTCGTGCGCTCGGGCTCGTTCGCTCGCCGAGGAGGTAGTCGAACGCCTCTCCACGGCCGTGCGCGATCAGTCCTTCGGCAACCACGAGCCCCGTGCGATGGGCGCGGGCGAGGCCGACGCGGGTCGTGAGGCTCCGGTAGCGCGGGTGGCGGGGCGAGAGGCGCATCGGGACCCCGGCCTAGCCCGACGGAGGCGGCTCGGTCGCCGGGGTCGTCGTGCCGGTCTCGAGGGCCATCGGCCGTCGGCCCTCGAGCGCGCCGATCCGTTCCTCGAGCGGCTGGAGCCCGTCCTCGAGGACCTTCGCGAGGGCGAGCTTGAGGCTCTCCTCGAGGGCGACGATATCCCGTCCGAGGTCGATGATCCGCCGGGCGTTCTCGTTCAGGAGCAGTCGGCTCTGCGTCGAGACGCGGTAGGTGTCGGAAAGGTCCTTCGAGAGCTGGTGCGACGACTGCGCGAACGTCTCGACCGACTCGCCGATCGGCTTCCACTTTGCATCGAGGTTGCCGGAGAGGTCGCTCGAAAGCCGGGCGGCGGCCGCCGTGATCCCCGCGGTCACCTCCTTGGTGACGCGCTCCGCAAGCGCGCTCTCGAGCGCGTTCAGGCGGCGCTCCGCGGCCTCGCCGAGCGAGAGCTCGAGCGTCTCGACCTTCTGGAGCCGGTCCTCGACGGCTTGCAGCCGCGCGACGAGATTCGAGTACGCGGAGCCGATGAGAGTGTCGAGGTGGGCCTGGCTCGACTCTTCCGCGCGGAGCAGAAGGTGGAGGACCCAGTGCTCGCGCCCCTTGGCCTCGGCGAGAGGTCCCCGGTCGAGGCGGTCGCGTACTTCGCGGTCGTCGACGATCGACTGGAGCTCTTTGAGGACCTCGAGACGCAGGGACGAGGCCTGGCTCGAGCTCGGCGCCGGTCGGCCCGCCATCGTCCGCCGATGGGGGTCCCAACGCTATAATGGTTGGTAGCGGCGATCCGCACCGGTCGGTCCCGGCGCACGTCCGAGCCCTCCGATGGCGGCGCGGGGTCTCGCGCCGTTTTCGGGGCTCCGAGGTCGCGCGATGCCATGCCGTGACGGGCCGAACCGTTTCGGCAGATTCTGTTGCCCCCCGTCCTTATCCGCACTCAACGACTAGTTCATAACTCGGCCACCGAATCCACCCCTCGGAACACGCCTCGGACCGGAGGCCCCGGCCGAGAGTTCCGAACCGTGGAAGTGAGGCAAGCAGATGCCACGACCCCCGAAGAGCAAAGCGAAGCGCCGTGTCGGACTCGCCGTGTACCTCGAGCCAGCGATCTTGCGCCAGCTCAAGGTGGCGGCCGAACGTGACCGCCGGTCGACCTCGACGCAGGCGGCCCTGTACATCGAGGAAGGACTCGGGCTGAGAAAGCCGGGGCGGCGCTAGGCCGCCCTCGGGGGCCGCGCCGGGCGCGGCCCGTCAGTCGGCGAACCCCGGACCGAGGAGCTCCCGCGCGACGATCAACCGCCGGATCTCCGACGTGCCGGCGCCGATCTCGAGGAGTTTTGCGTCCCGCGCGAGCCGCTCGAGCGGGAGGTCGCGCATGTAGCCGTAGCCCCCGTGGACCTGGATCGCTTCGAGGGCGGCCCGCGTGGAGGCTTCCGAAGCGAACGTGAGCGCCGCCGCCGCGACGCGCAAACGGGCCGGGTCGCGCTCCACGGCATCGAGCGCCGAGTAGAGCAGGAGGCGGGCGGCCTCGAGGTCCGTGTACATGTTCGCCAGCTTCTCCTGGATGAGTTCGAACCGACCGATCCGCTGCCCGAACTGCTCGCGTTCCCGAGCGTAGGCGACCGACCGGTCGAGGCACTCGGCCAGGATGCCGACCGGGATCGCGGCGAGGACCGCGCGCTCGACGTTGAGGCCGCTCATCATGATCCTCGCCCCCGCACCCTCCTCGCCCACGCGGTTCTCGAGCGGCACCTCGACGTCCTGGAACGCGAGCTCGCCCGTCGGGGACCCGCGCATGCCCATCTTGTCGAGCTGGCGGGCCACCGTGAATCCCGGCGTCTCCCGTCGGACGAGGAACGCGCTGATCCCGTGCGCCCCTTTCTCGGGTGCGGTCTTCGCGTAGACGAGCAGCACGTCCGCGACCGGTCCGTTCGTGATGAACTGCTTCGAACCGTTGAGGACGTAGTGGGACCCCCGACGCTCGGCCCGGGTGCGGATCGACATCGCGTCGGAGCCGGCGGTCGGTTCGGTCAGCCCGAGCGCGCCGATCGTTGACCCCGAAGCGGCGCCCGGCAGGAATTCCGCCCGCTGGGCCTCGGAGCCGTTGCGCGCCACGTTGTCCGCGAAGAGGTTGGAGTGCGCGCCCGCGCTCAGGGCGAGCGCGGGGCTCACGCGGGCGATCTCCTCCAGCACGAGCGCTTGAGCGAGGTAGGAGAGTCCGAGCCCCCCGCGCTCGCTCGGGAGGGTGATCCCGAGGAACCCGTCCTCGCCCAGCCGCACGAAGACGTCGCGCGGGAAGTAATCCTCCCGGTCCATTCGGTCCGCGACGGGGGCCACCTCACGCCGCACGAACCGGCGGGCGGCCTCCCGGAGGTCCTGCTCCTCGGCCGAGAGCGACAGGTCCATGCGGTGGGCGACGGCTTCCCGCCCATAACGATTGTCGGCGCTACGCCGCCGGAGCGTTCCCGCACCGTAGGCCGATGTGGCGCCGCCAGGACGGCTTCGAGCGAGGGTAGTCCGAGCGGTAGTGGCAGCCGCGGCTCTCGGTCCGTGCGAGGGCGGCCCGCGCGATCAGGGTCGCGGTGACGACAGCGTTCGCGAGCGGCCCGGCGTACTGGTCGGGGCTCGCCGGTTCGGCCGCCCGGCCAAGGCGGCCGAACTCGTCGAGCGCGGACCGAAGGCCCGACGCGGTGCGGACGATCCCGACGTCGTTCCACAAGAGGTCGCGGATCTCTCGCGCGAGGCGGGTCTCCTCGCCGCGACCCGCCCCCGGCGCGACCTTGACGTCCACGACCAGCGCCGGCTCGGGGGGCCCGCCGGGAACGGGGTGGAGGAGCTGTCGCGCGACCCGCTCGCCGAAAACGAGGCCCTCGAGCAGCGAATTGCTCGCGAGCCGGTTCGCGCCGTGGACCCCGGTCGACGCGACCTCGCCGCACGTGTAGAGTCCGCGCAGGGTCGACCGGCCGTCGAGGTCCGAGGTCACCCCGCCGATCATGTAGTGGGCCGCCGGCGTCACCGGTATCGGGTCGCGGGACGGGTCGAGGCCGTACGCCGAGAGGAAGTGGCAGATCGAGGGGAACCGCGCGAAGAGCCGATCTCGCGGGAGGGCCGTCGCGTCGAGGTAGACGCACGGGTGGGCGGTCCGAAGGATCTCCCGGTCGATCGCCCGCGCGACCACGTCGCGCGGGGCGAGCTCGGCGTCCCGGTGCACCTTCGTCATGAACCGCTCCCCGGCGTCGTTGCGCAGGACCGCCCCCTCGCCTCGGAGGGCCTCGGTGATGAGGTACCGGGGGGCGCCTTCGCGCCAGAAGACGGTCGGGTGGAACTGAACGAACTCCATGTCGGTGACGAGAGCGCCCGCGCGGAACGCGATCGCCACGCCCTCACCGGTCGCGATCGCCGGGTTCGAGCTCTGGCGGTAGAGGCTGCCGGCCCCTCCGGTGGCGAGGACGACGGGCCCCGAGGAGAAGACCTCGACCGAACCTCCGTCCGCGCCCGCGAGGGTCGCCACCGGACCGTCCCTCCCGTCGCGTCGAAGTGCGCGCAGCACCGTCCGCTCGCGCACCTCGATGCCGGCCTCGAGGACCCGGTGACGCAGCGCTTCTTCGATCGAGAGGCCGGTCGCGTCGCCGCCGGCGTGCAGGATGCGCGAACGGCCGTGGGCCGCCTCGCGTCCGAGGGCGACCTGCCCCTCGGTCGTATCGAACGGAACCCCGTAGCGGACCAGGTCGGCGATCCGGGCCGGGGCCTCGGAGGTCAGGACGCGGGCCGCGTTCAGGTCCACGAGGCCGACCCCGGCCTCGACCGTGTCGGCCAGATGGAACGCCGGAGAGTCGCCGGGGCCGACCGCGGCGGCGATGCCCCCCTGGGCGTACCGGGTGTTCGACTCCTCGAGCCGGGCTTTCGTGACGATCGTCGGCCGGAGCCCGAGCTCCCGACACCTCAGACCGACGTAGAGCCCGGCGATCCCGCTGCCGATGATGAGCGGATGTCGGGCCGCCTCGGTCATGGCGACGCGAGCAGCCTCTCTTCGAGTATAGCGGCTTCTCTCTCGCGGCCCGCGCCCTCGTATACCCGGGCGTTCTCGGGACCCTCGTGGGGCGAGCGAGCGAACCACCGCCGGCGCCCGACTGGAGGTCCGCGGTCCGCTTCCGCGACGATCCCGCGCTCACGGAAGAGATACGGGGACGGTTCCCCCTCGAGGGTCGGCCTCCGCCGATCTCGGTGACCGACCTTCTCGGCCTGCGACGCGCCTACTGGCGACCGCTCGTCCCGCTCCCTTCGGTCCCCCCCGAGCGCGAGGCCCGGCTCGAGGCCGGTCGCTTCCTGCATCGGGTGGTCGGACCGCTCCTCGCGCCCGACGCCGAGCTCGAGATCCGCGTGCGCAAGGAGGGGCTGGTCGGCCGGATCGACGCCCTCACTGACGTGCCGGTCGAGGTGAAGTCGGCCACGCTGGCCGTCGAGCCGAGTGCGCTGGCCGACGACCGTCCCGAGTATGTCGAACAGCTCGCGATGTACTGCGCGCTCCTCGAGCGCCCGACCGGCCGGCTCGTCACGCTCGTCACGCGGGGGACCTCGGTCGGAGGGGTGCGGGTGGTCGACCTCTCGTTCCGTGACCTTCCCGAGGTCTCTGAGGAGATGCACCGGCGGGCGGACCGCCTGCGCGCCGCCCGGGGTCGAGGGGACCCGGGCAACCTCGGACGGTGCCGCTGGTTCTCCCGGGGGTGCGAGTACCGGGAGTCGGAGGTCTGCGATTGCACCGGAGGGGAAGTGGACCCGCCCTCCCGCATCCTCGCGTGCCTCGCGTCGGCCGACGACCGCCCCGATCTCGCCGGACCCCTTCGGGAACGCCTCGAGCTGGCTCTCGCATCGACCCCATCGCCGTCGGTCGACCGGTTCCGGGACCTCGTCTATCCCCGCCGCGCGTACTACGTTCGGCGGCCACCGCCGGACTCCGAGCCGACCCCGCCCCGGCCGCCCGGCCCCGCGTCCTCCCTCTACGCGGACCTGCTCGAGGCGGTCGAATCGGGCCCGGTCGGTGAGGTCGCGCGGCTTCCGTCCCGGGCGACCGACCCGGCCGAGGAGGTCGGGGGCTTCCGTGGCGAACCGTACGTCGTGCGCACGTCGCGGGTTCGCGTCCCCCATCGGGCCGACGACCTCCTCGCGCGGTCGCCCCAGTACGCGCTCGAGCTCGGGTTTCGCTGCGTCGCCACGGGCCGCACATCCGGTCGCGTGATCGTCGCGTACGAGTACGCGCAGGATCCGCGGGACCGCGTGCGGGTCTTCGAGGTCGAGTTCCGACCCGTCTCCGTGTTCGCCCGGCTGTGGCGCGGACGCCTCGCCGAGCTCGAGCGGGCGCTGGCCGACCACGCCCCCGAATCGCTCGAGGCGTGCCCGTCCTGGATGTTCGAGAGCTGCCCCTACCGGACGGCGTGCGGCTGCGGGCCGGCCGGCGCCCGCTCCCAACGGTAGATCGCGGCGGTCGCGACGGTCCGGAACCCGAGCGCGTCGTACAGGTGCCGGGCCGAAGCGTTCGCGCTCGTCACCCAAAGACGCACGGAGGAGTAGCCGAGGGCGAAGAGGGCCCGGAACCCCCACCGCAGCAGGTATCGCCCGTAGCCGCGCCCGCGCGCGGCCGGGTCGACCAGGAAGTCGAGGAAGATCGCGGTTCGTGGGGTCTGCTCGCCCGAGAGAAGCGCGCCGACAAGGGTCGGGGGATCCGGGACGAGGAGCGCGACGGAGGCCTCGTCGAGGAACCGTCCAAGGCTCCCGCCGAGCATCGCCCGGAGGACGCGAACGTAATCGTCGGGCGACGGACCGATCAGCAGCTCGTCGACCGTCCCCGAGAAGGCCCGACGGTCGAGGTCCGCGAGCGCCTCGACCGTCACGGCGCGCGCGGGAACGAGCGTAAGGTGGTCGGGAGCGGCCCCGGGTCCGTCGGCGTCCGGCGGACCGAGCTCGCGCTCGAGCGCGAGACGATCGATGACCGTCGACCCCGGGCGCTCCGAGATCTGGGAGAGGAGCTTCCGCTCCGCCTCGGCGGCAAGTCCGGTGAACCCCACGTCGATCGAGCCTACGGTGGCGGGGAGCGAGTCGAGGAGTTGGTGCGCGAGGCGAAGCGTCCGGTCGGCCGCCTCCGGTCCCTCGCCGGCGTGGACGTGGCCGTACGCCTCCCGGCCCTGGGTCGCGTAGAACGCGAGACCGCCCCCGGCGGCGACGGGGTAGTACCAACCGACCTTGGTGCCCGAGCGCAGGTCGTTCGCCGACTGCTCGACCCACTCCCCGCTCGGGGCCTCGTCGCGTCGGCGGAGCTCGCGACGCATCGACTGGACGAGTTCGAGCAGGTCGTCGAGCGGCGCCCCGGCCGTGGACAGCGGGGCGTCCACGTTTCCCCCGTCCTAGGACGGCGACTCGCGTCGGAGGATCTGGGCGATGTCGGGAGCGACCGAGGCTTTCTCGGCGGCGTTCCCGAGCGTGTCGGTCGAGTAGACCTCGTCGACGACGGCCTTGATCCGCTCGAAGGCATCCCTCAGGAAGAGCCCGTGGGTGCACGCAGCGCTCACGGCGCCGACCCGGTGACGTTTCAGGAGCTTGGCGGCCTCCACGATCGTCCCGCCGGTGGAGATGACGTCGTCCACGATCACCGTGTGCTTCCCTTCGAGCGGGATCGGGACGCTATCGGGCAACGACAGCTCGACGTGCTCGCTGTCGATCCGCTTCTTCTCGAGCGCGAGCCACGGTTTGTCGAGCAGCTGGGCCATCCGCCGGACGCGGTCGATCCCCCCCTTGTCGGGCGAGACGAGGAGGTCGACGGGACGCTCCCTCAGGAGCCGGGCGATCGCGGGGATGCCGCTCGCCTCGAAGGCGGGCTTGGAGAACTGGCCGAGCGTCGCGGAGGAGTGCAGGTCGACCGTGACGACGACGTCCGCATCGAGCTCGACATGGCGGCAGAGGGCGCGGGCGCTCACGGCCTCACCGGTAAAGAACCGTCGGTCCTGTCGGGCGTACCCGAAGTACGGGACCACCACGAGCGTTCGACGCGCGCCGGCCTCACGGACCGCGTCCTCGAGCAGCAGGAGCTCGACCAGGTCCTGGTCGGTCCGGGTCGACTGCACGATCACGGCGTCGTCGCCTTCGAGGCGCCCGCCGATACGCACGTACATCTCGCCGTCCGGGAACCGCTTGGTGAACGGGATTCCGAACGGCGCGTTCCCGAGCTCCCGGGAGATCCGCTCGGCGAGGGCCGTGGACGCGGTGCCCCCGATGACGTGCATAGCGGCCCCCGGCTCGCCGGACCCAGGGGGGGCCTAAAAGGTTGCCCACGGCGACCGGGAGGCCGTCTCGGCAAGGATCCCCTCCGTCGGCGCCCCAGCGCGTCCGGGGAGGCCGAGCGTCGGCCTCAGGCTAGAGGTCCTCGTCCTTCGGGCGCCGTCGCGACTTCTCCGACCGGCGGATGTGCGGCCGGGGTCGGCCCCGCCGGCTCGGCGACGGGCGGTCGGGAGCCGCCGCGCGATGCCGACCCCGAGGAGCGGGCGGCGTCGTCGGTTCCTCTTCGTCCGACGCGGGGTGACGCCAGGGACGCAACGTGTCGGAGAAGCGGCGGGGACGCTCGTTGACCTTGTCGTCCTCGTCGTCCTCGTCGTTCGGGGGCGGTGGCCCTCCCTCGGCCGCCGCCTCCTCCTCCTCCTGCTTGCGCAGCGGCGTCTCGATCCCCTCGGCGCGCAGGGCGTAGTGGATCCCGAAGCCGAGCAGGATCACTCCCGAGACGGTCAACCCGAGGAACTCCCACGACTGGGGCGGGACCTCGCCAGCATTGCCCTCGAGCAAGAGCTTCACGGATCCGAACCAGGGAACCATCCCTCGGGCGACCCCAATGATCCAGCCGGGCTCGACGAGCTCGCTGATCTGCGGTGTGGTACCTCCGCTCTGGTCGGGATTGCCGACGCAACTCGCGCCCGCACAGGCGACGTTGTTGTCGCCCATCGTGAGGAACCCCGAGTGGCCCCCGAGGGCGGGCGACGCGAGGTCGACCGAGACGTTCGCCGACCTCCAGCCGATGTGGTAGAGTTCGAGGGTGCCGCGAAGGCCGGTCGTTCCGCATCCGCCGGGCGTGCCGGGAGTGGCGTAGACGGCGTTCGAGGCGTTCCCGCAGGCCAGACCGTTGAGGTCGGGGCTGTTGTACGACTGGGAGGACGGATTCCAGTCGAGGTAGAGGATCGCGCGATGGATGATCGGCGTTTGGCCGCCGCCGTTCGGGTGGTAGAGCAGGACGTCGCCGTACTCTCCGTAGGTATGGTACCCGGTCTCGAGCCCGATCACGTAGGGTACGATCGAGGAGAGGCTAACCTTCTGCGCGAGCACGAGGTCTCCCGTGTTGATGAGGCCGAGGATGTCGGTCGTCCCGTGCTGCATGCTCCTCGACTCGACGACATAGATCGGTGGCCAGTTCTGGGTGTAGGCAAAGAGGCCGACGATCAGGAGGACGATGATGGCCAGGGCGACGAGCGGCTCGAAGTAAAGGGAGTCGCGCGCCCGCCAGAATATGGGAGGTTTCTCGCCGGCCGGCCGCCAGCGGCGGGACCGGGGCGGTTCGTCCGGCTCCTCGTCGTCCTCGTCTCCCCCCTCCGGTCCCCGCCAGCGCTGGACGGGCGTCGGAGGCGCCGAGCGGGGCCGGGTCGGCCGGACGGGGCGGGGCCGCCGCCGAGGTTCCTCCTCGTCCTCCTCGTCGGAGTCCGGCTCGTCGTCGTCCTCGTCGTCGGGGAGTCGCCCCCGTCGGGCCCGGGCCATCTCCGCTCGTTCTGTCCGAACGGGCATAACGCTTCGTACCCACGGGCAGGCGCGCTCGTCGGGTACGCGGGTCGCCGCGAGGACGAGGGGCCCGCGCTTTCGGTCGAAGGATTAATGGGCTTACGGGTCCCAAAGAGGCTGGGGATTCGCGTGGGCCCGCTCCGCCGCTTCGATGTGTCGATGCCGCTCTTTGCCGGAATGCCCGTGTTCCCCGGGGACATGCCGTTCGCGACGCGCCCGGTCTCGTCGGTCGAGCGCGGCGACCCGTACAGCCTCTCCGCGCTGACGTTAGGGTCGCACGCAGGAACGCATGTGGACCCTCCCTGCCACTTCATACCGGGGGGCCGGACGGTGGACGAGCTCGACCTCGAGCTCTTGAACGGTCCCTGCCGCGTCGTCGCGGTGGCGCCGGACGTGACGGCGATCGGCCCGAAGGAGGTCGCCGAGGTGCCGCCGGCGACCCGGAGGGTGATGTTCCGGACCGCGAACTCGGCCCGATGGGCCCGGGCTCTTGAGTTCTTCCCGGACTACGTTGGGGTCACCGCTCTTGGTGCGAAGGCGCTCTACGACCGCGGGACCCGCCTCGTCGGCGTGGACGCGCTATCGGTGGAGTCGGACCCGACGCACCGATTTCCCGTCCACCACTTCTGGCTCGGTGCGGGCGCGCTCATCCTCGAGGGACTCCTGCTCGCGGACGTCCCCGCCGGCGAGTACCGCCTCGACTGCCTGCCGCTGAAGATTCGCGGCGGCGACGGCGGACCGGCGCGAGTGACCCTGACCGCCCCGTAGGTGCCGCGGTGGCCGTTCCGCCTCCCGGGTCGGGCCCGATCGCCCTCTCGCTCGCGACCTCGTCGTTCTACATCCTCGTCGCGACGCTCGGCGCCTTCGTGGCGATGCTCTTCGTGCTGCGGCGCTACTACCCGAACCGAAAGCGCGGCTTCGAGGGGTACCTCGAGGCCGCCGGGGTCAGCCTCGCGTTCCTCGTGTTTGCGGTCGTGCTGGTCATCACCCTGGTCGTGCGCGACCCGGCCGCGAACTCCACGTCGTTCGCCCTGTACGAGACGATCCTGAGCGGCTACTGGCTCGCGTTCGCGATCCCCGTGGTGACCGTGGGAAGCTCGGTGCAGGCCCGCAGCCGTGGGGCCATCCGATGGCTCGTCCCGTCGGTCGTGGTCGCGACGGTGATGTTCTTCGCCGTGTTCGGCTACTACTACGCCGCCGGGGGCTAGTTCCCCCGCGGGGCTCAGTCCCTCTCGTCGGGCGGCAGAAGGTCGGGGATCCCGTCTTGGATCGGGTAGTCGACCGCGCACTTCGAACAGCGGAGCGTGCCGTCGACGATCTCGGCCGACTCTTGCTTGCGGACGGTGAGCGCGAGCTCGCCCCGGCAGACCGGGCAGCGCAGGATCTCGAGAAGGTCCGGCCTCACTTCCCCGGTCCCTCCACGATGCCGAAACCGATCAGGCGCCAGGCGTTCAGTCGACGGGAGATCGCGACCCGGCTGCCCGGGAAGACGGTGACCGCCCGGTTGAGCGCGAGCTCGACCTCCTCGCCGCGGGCGCTCGTGACCTTCCCGCTTGCGACGGTCGTGCCGACGGTGATCGCCAGAAGCTCGCTCGTGCGGATCTTGTCGACCTTGATCTCCCGCTGGGCGCCGAGCACGCGCTCGAGGAGCGTCGCCTTGAGGCGGATCTTCTGGCTCACCGGCGGGAGGCTCCCGACCGTGCCGACGAGGCGGCCGGTGAGCCCGTCGCCCTTCGCCAGCGCGGGGTCGAGGCTGGTGCCGAGCGCGGCGAGGCCCCCGGGGCGCAGCTCGTCCCACTCCTGACCGCCCGAGATGATCGACGTGACCTTCGTCCGGAGCGATTCCGATGCGCCTGCGCTCGCCCCGGCGCGTCCCGGCCGGATCTCGATCTCTTCGTCGCGCGTGATCCGACCCTGCAGCAGGGAGCCCCCGAGGACTCCGCCGCGCAGCTCCTTCGGCCGGGTGCCCGGTCGGTTGACGTCGAACGACCGCGCGACGTACATGAGCGGTGGCTTCGTGAGGTCGCGAACGGGCGTCGGGATCGTCGCCTCGAGCGCCCCGATGAGGGCATCGATCCCGACCCGGTGGTTGGCGCTCACGGGGATCACCGGGGCGCCCGCGACAGGGGACCCCTTGAGGAACTCCACGATCTCGCCGTAGTTCTGCTCGGCGGCCTCCGCGGAGAGGAGGTCGATCTTGTTCTGGACCACCACGACCTTACGGACGCCGATGATGTCGAGCGCGTAGAGGTGCTCCCGGGTTTGGGGCTGGGGGCAATGCTCGTTCGCCGCGACCAGCAAGAGCGCGCCGTCCATGATCGCCGCTCCCGAGAGCATCGTCTCCATCAGGGTCTCGTGGCCCGGGGCGTCGACGAACGAGACCGCTCTCAGGAACTTTGCCTCGCCGCCGCACGCGGCGCAGACCGGCGACGTCGAGTAGCCGGCCGGCTCCGGGCAGTTCGGGCACTTGTAGAACGCCGCGTCCGCGTAGCCGAGCTTGATCGAGATCCCGCGCTTCAGTTCCTCGGAATGCCGGTCGGTCCATTCGCCCGTGAGGGCCTGGGTCAGCGTCGTCTTGCCGTGGTCGACGTGCCCCACCAGGCCGATGTTGACCTCGGGCTGTCGCGGTACCTTCATGAGGCGCCGAAGAGCTCCGCGAGCGACTTCGACCCCTTCTGTTCGACGACGAGGCTGATCTGGACCGTGTCCTCGCTGATCGTGTTGCCACGGAACGTACGGCGCTTGCGCATGCCGGCCCGGGGCGCTTTGAAGCCGAAGCCCTCGCCGACGAACAGGCGCGTCTGGCGGGCACCGGGCAGGTCGGGTCGCAACGGGAACCCGCTCCTGTCCGTACCGCCGGTGATGCGGAACGTGTACCCGACAGCCCCGATCAGCTCGCCGCCCACCGTCTCGCCGATCCTCTTTCCGAGGAAGCCGGCGGCCTGCGGGTCGCCGACGGTCCGAGCGAGCGACGCCGCCCGTTCGGAGATGACCAACTTGTACTCGACCATCGCGTCTCCCGACTGGGGGCCGCGCGAGTCGAGGGTCGTTTAAATAGCTTTGCGGGCCGCCGCGTCGCCCGGGTCGCTCGCGGCTCTCGGCCACCCCTCGCGTGCACTCGAGGGTCTTAAGAATCCCGCCGGTCGTCGAACGGTGGCGGAGGAGGTGCGGTCGTGGTCGGTCTCGGGGAGGGGGCTCTCGCCGTCGAGGTCGGCCTCCTCCTCGCGGGGTTCGGCTACGCTGCCTACGAGGACCTCCGGACGCGCGAGGTGACCGACGCCCTCTGGCAGGTCCTCGGGGTCGCGGGCCTCCTGGTCGGTGCGGTGGCGCTCTTCCCCGGGGGGGCGATCCCGCTCCTGCTCTGGCTCGCGGTCGGCGGGCTCGCGGCGGAGCACATGTTTGCCTGGGACCAGCGTCTCGGTCCCCGTCTTGAGCCGTACGCCGACCTCCTCGAGCTGGGCGGCTACGGGGCGGTGGCGGCCCTTGTCTTCGGCGTGGCGGTCCGGTTCGGCGTCGGAGACGGCGGGGTTCCGATCGCGGTCATCGCGGTCTTCGCGTCGGTCCTGATCGCACGGGGGCTCTTCGAGGCCGGGGTGCTGTACGGCGGCGCGGACGCCAAAGCGCTCATGATCGCCGGGCTCCTCGTACCGCTCTTCCCGTCCCCGTGGCTCCTCGCGTCGCCGGCGCTCGTGCCGCTGACGAGCGTACTGCCGTTCTCGGTCGACCTGCTCATGAACGCAGCGCTCCTGTCGCTCGCGGTCCCGGTCGGCGTGGCGGTCCGGAATGCGGCGCGCGGGGAGTTCGAGCTCTGGCGAGGATTCACCGGTTTCTCGATCCCGGTGGCGGAGCTGCCGCGCCGGTTCGTCTGGGTCCGAGACCCGTCGTTCGGAGACGCCCGACGTGAGGAGGGGGAGGTCGAGACCTCGGAGGACGACCGACTCCGGCGGGTCGAGATCGCGCGCGAATTGGCCGACCGGGGGATCCGCCGGGTGTGGGTCACGCCCCAGATCCCGTTCCTGGTGGTGATGGCCGTCGGGGCGGTCGCGGCGCTCCTCGCCGGGAACCTCGTGGTCGACCTGATCCGGCTCGTCTAGCGGTCCCGCAACAAAGCTTTTCTCCGCCGTCCTCGTCAAGGAATCGATGGGAGTCACGACGCGCCCGCGACGGACGAGCCCGATCCGCGTCCTGATCGCGAAACCGGGACTCGACGGCCACGACCGCGGCGCGAAGGTCGTCGCCCGCGCGCTCCGGGACGCCGGCATGGAGGTCATCTACACCGGACTGCGCCAGTCCCCGGAGGAGATCGTTCGGGCGGCCCTCGAGGAGGACGTCGACCTCATTGGCCTCTCGATCCTCTCGGGCGCCCATATGGCCCTCTTCCCGCGGGTCCTCGCTCTCCTGAAGCGCCAGCGGGCCGCCAGCGTCCCGGTCTTCGCCGGGGGGATCATCCCCGACGAGGACGCGAAGCGCCTCAAGAGGGCGGGGATCCGCGCGATCTTCGGCC
The DNA here is from genome assembly GCA_021798415.1 of Thermoplasmata archaeon. GTDB lineage: Archaea > Thermoplasmatota > Thermoplasmata > Lutacidiplasmatales > UBA184 > Lutacidiplasma. The sequence continues at coordinate 17,552 of JAJZGO010000008.1, forward strand.
CCGGCACATCGCTCGGGGAGATCGTCTCGACCGCCGAGAAGCTCGCACGTTCCCGGGCATGACGCGGCCCGGCCCGTTGCCGAGCGCGGCGCGTGCGATCGTGAAAGGCGATCGGCGGGCGCTCGCGCGGGCGATCACGGCGATCGAGAACGGCGACCCGGCGGCCGACCCGGTCCTCCGGGCACTCTACCCGCGGACCCGCGGCGTGCCGGTGGTGGGGATCGCGGGCCCCCTCGGTGTCGGAAAGTCGAGTCTCATCAACGCCCTCGTCGCGAAGCTCCGCACCGAGGGCCGTACGGTCGCGGTCGTCGCGGTCGACCCATCGAGCCCGTTCTCGGGAGGCTCGGTGCTCGGGGACCGCATCCGCTTCGAGCGAAGCGCCGACGACACCGGAGTGTTCTTCCGGTCGATGGCGAGCCGGGGCGCCGCCGGGGGTCTCGCCGCGGCCACGCTCGAAGCGACCCGACTGCTCGACGCCGCCGGGTTCGACGTCGTGCTCGTCGAGACCGTCGGGAGCGGCCAGGTCGACGTGGCGATCCGCGAGGTCGCGACCACGCGGGTCGTCGTCGTCGTCCCCCACCTCGGCGACGAGGTCCAGACGCTCAAGGCCGGGCTCTTCGAGATCGCCGACGTCTTCTGCGTGAACAAGGTCGACCTTCCGGGCGCGGACCTCGCGCGTCGGGACCTCGACGACCTCGTGGCGCTCGGCTCGTGGCCGGGCGGCTGGACCCCGGTCGTCGTCGGGACGTCGACCGCACCGCCGAGCGGTCTCGACGACCTGTGGGCCGCCGTGGAGGCGCACGAGCGCCACCTCGACGCCTCGGGCGGCCGGGCCGCCGACGAACGCCGCCGCCTGTCGGGGGAGATCGTGGGCCTCGTGCGGGACCGGGTCGGGCGCGACCTCATCGACCGGCTCGAACGCGACCCGGAGCTGAGGCGGCTGCTCGACCGGGTCGTCGCCCGCTCGCTCGACCCCCGGGCGGCGGCCGACCGTCTCCTCGCCAGTTCGCGCCGGTCCCGCTAGGCCCCGCATGGTCGACCCCGTGTTCCTCCTGGCCGTGGTCGGGCTCGTCGGCGGGATCGTGGCCGCGTACTTCGTCTTCGCGTCGTTCGCGTTCGGCGCCGGGTACGAGCCGACCCCCCGCCGGGCGGTGGAGACGATGCTCGCGTTCGCCGGGGTCGGGCCGGCCGACACCCTCTACGACCTCGGCGCGGGAACCGGTGCGATCGTCTTCCGGGCGGCTCGGACGTACGGGGCGCGCGTCGTCGGGGTCGAGGTCGAACCGATCCGTCTCGCGATCCTGCGCCTGCGCGTACGGTTCGGCCGCTCCTCCGACCGGATCACGATCCGCTGGGGCAACCTCTTCGACCAGGACTTCCGGGAGGCGACGGTCGTGACCGCGTTCCTCTGGCCCGGAGCGATGACCCGTCTCCGGCCGAAGCTCGAGGCCGAGCTGCCGAACGGCGCCCGGGTGGTGAGCCACTGCCACCCGGTTCCCGGATGGACGAGCGAGCGGTACGAACGATCGACGGACGTCTACCTCTACCGCTGGCCCGCCGCGCGCGGGGGCGCCGCTGGGACGCCCGGGCCTACGGGTGGTACCTGAACCAGAACGCGGCGCCGACGACGAAGACGCCGAGGACCACAAGGGTCGCGGCGATCCAACCCGAGTTCGCCGACCGCGAGTCGTCGTACCCCGGAGCGGCGGAAGCGGACACGCGGGGTCCACCGCACCCGGGGTTTATGAGGGTTCGATACGCACCGGGCGGGGACTCACGGAATACCCGCGCCGAGTTGGCCGTTCACGCCGAAGTAGATGACGACCGCCGCGACCAGGATCGCGGCGGCGAACGAGACGATCACGAACGTTCGGGGAAACGGCACGGGTTCCGGCTCGGTCGGCATGGCCGGCGCAGTCGGGGGGGAGTTCATGACCCCGTCGTTCGTGTCCGGCGTCGCGCGTTCCCGCCGAGGTCGCCGGGTCACGCCTCGGGGTGGGTCGGGTGACCGCGCGCCTTCGGCGGAGCTTTCGCCCGGGTCTCGGCCGGCGGCGCGGGCTCGGGCGGCACGTCGGCCCCGGCGGTCGCGGGCTCGCCGTCGGCGGCGGCCTTCGACGCGGCGGCCGGAGCGGTCTCCGCCTTCTTCTCCTCGACCGGCGTCACGTACTCCTCGACGACCCGGATCGTTCGGGGGTGAACGTAGGAGCGCAGGCGGTCGATCACGCGCGGCTTGGCCGCGAGCCAGTTGATGTCGAACTTCGAGCGCTCGGGGAGGGTCAGGGTGAGCGTGTGGGCGTGGTGCTCGACGCCGAACTCCGAGGACCGGCCGTACTGCAGCTCGAGGACCGCTCGCGCCTGAGCGACCGGGTCAACGATGCGCTCGAGGATCGTGAACTTGCCCCGGACCTTGCGTCCCGCGAACGGCGGGTTGAAGTCGACCCGAACGCGGGCGGCCGTCAACGAGACGACGCGGCCGCGGCGACCCTCGATCGTGAGGACGGTGCCGATGTCGAGCCGCGCGTCCTCCCGTCGCATCTCGGGCAGTCGTTCGACCTCGTGCATCGAGAACAGCTCGATCAGCTTCGGGTCCCGCTCGCCGAACGCGTCCGAGGGAGCGAACTCCCGTTCGACGGCGTCCCCGACCTTGACGCCGACGAGGGCGTTCTCGATCCCGCCCGGGAACCGGTCCCCACCGACCTGGTGAGGCCGTGGCCCGAAGGCGAACCCTTCCGGGGTCGCGATCTTCTGCTCCTCGGCGACCTCGGCGTGGGTCGTGTCGAGGAGTTCGGTCTTGCCTGCGGTCTCGGCCCACAGGTCGTATTCGATGCGAACGAGGTCCCCCGACCGGGTGAGGTCGGAAGGGGTGGGCGCCGCCGGCGCCTCGGGCGACATGGCCCCGCCGAACCGGGGGGTCGCTTAAGGTTTTCTCGATGGCCCGCCGGCGTTCGGGTGGTCGCCCGGGGCGACGACCGGGCCCGGGACGGCGGCCGCCGAGGGTTGGGCGCGTGCCCCGGGGCCGTACCGTCGCCAGCGGACGAACGCGTGGAGCAGTGCGACCGGCTTGAGGGCCATCTCCACGTAGCGCAGCGGGTGGTCGACCGGGGGCCTTCGTTCCTCGAGCCGGGACCGCAGCCCACCGTTCTTGATCAGCGACATCGCCATCGCGAGAAGGTAGCGATAGCGCTTCCTCGCCCACCGCAGGTAACTCGTCTCGCGGCTCTTGTCGTGCACCACGTAGGCGTCGGGAACGAACTCGCCCGTGAAGCCGGCGGCGAGCGCCCGGGTCTCGAGGTCGTGGTCCTCGGCGTACGGGATCCTCGGGTCGAAACCGAGCGTGCGGAGCACCTCCGTCCGCCACGCGGTGTTCTGGAGCGGCAGGTACGCGACGCTCGACGGGACGAGGTTCGCGTAGATCGAGCGCTCGAGGAGGGTGTAGTACCGCTCGATCGGGTGCGCCGGGGGCCGACCCGGGCGCGTCGGACCCCCGGAGAACGCTGGGCCCCCCGGTCGCTCGAGCGGGCGGAGCAGCCGGTCGAGCCAGTCGGGGGGCGCGGACTCGTCCGAGTCGAGGAACGCCGTGAGCTCCTCCCGGACGGACCGGATCGACGCCGCCCGGGCGTCGACCAGCCCGCCCGGATACCGTTCGACCGAGAGTTCTAGGGGCCCGGAGCGGAGGCGCGCCTCGGCCAGCAGGGACTCCGGCGTAGACTCGGAGGCGGCGATCAACACGCGGTCGGGACGGCGCGTCTGGCCGACGAGGGAGTCGAGAGCGACCAGGAGCCGGGGGTCGTCGCCGACCGCGACCTCGACGCACACCGTACCCATCGTTGCCTGCGCCCCCTCCGTGGCCGCCGACCGGCCCCGGTCCGCCCTCCAGCGCGCGCCAAGGCCTTAATCTGAGGGGTCGCTGGGGCGACCGTGCGGATTCTCCTCATCGGAGGGGGGGTCCACCCGATCCCTCCGACGGGGTACGGCGCGATCGAGCGGATCCTCACCGACCTCCGGGCCGCGCTCGAGGCGGCGGGCGAGGAGGCCGAGATCGTGAACCGCGTGCGCCACGGCCGGATGAGGGACGAGTACCCCTTCGCCTGGGAGCTCCCTCGGCTTCTGAGGCGCGAGCGGTTCGATGTCCTTCACGCCCAGACCCCCGTGGTCGCGAACCGTCTCGCCCTGGGCGGACGGCCGTACGTGTACACTTCCCACTCGAGGCACTGGTACTACCGGGAGGCCCTCACCCACCGTTGGGGGTACTTTCTCGAGCGACGGGCCGTGCGCGGGGCGCGCGCGGTGGTCGCGCTCACCGATCGTCTCGCCGGGACGATGCGGGCGACGGTCCGGCCTCCGCTGCCTCCGATCTCCGTGATCCCGTTCGGGGTCGACACCGACCGCTTTGCGCCGCGGTGGGACCGCCGCACCGGCCGACGCGCCCTCGGGGTCGGGGTCGTCGCTCCGTTCAAGCGCTGGCACCTCGCCGTGGCGGCGCTCGAGGGCACCGGGGTCTCCCTCACGATCGCCGGACCGATCGCCTCGGAGTCGTACGCCGAGTCGCTGCGCGGCCCCGGAGTCACGCTCGCGGGTGAGGTCCCCGACTCCGAGCTCGAACGCCTCTTCGCGGAGAGCGACCTCCTCGTCCACCCGAGCGCCGTCGAGATCCTCTCCGCAACCGTCCTCGAGGGCCTGTCGGCGGGACTGCCGGTGCTCGGCGGCGCGGCGGTCGAAGGCGTCGTGGAGGACGGCGTGACGGGGGCCGTCGTACCGGACCAGGACGCGGCGGCGTTCGCGCGGGGACTCGGGGAGCGGGTGCGGCTCCTCGTGGCCGAGGACGACCGACGTCGCCGCATCGGGGAGTCGGCCCGCGCGGTGGCGCTCGCACGGTACGCCTGGCCCCGGATCGTGCCCCGTCTAGTGTCGGTCTACCGATCCGTGGCCGCGGAAACGGCCTCCCGTCCGGCCTGAGCGGCCTCAGGTCGCGTGCACCCCGCGGGCGCTCGCCAATTCCTCGATCGTGCGGTCGATCGCGCCGGCGCTCGTGTACCGGGGGTGCCAACCGAGCGCGCGGATCCGGTCGATCGCGAGGAGCTGCTGGGGGACGTCACCGACCCAGCCGCGTGCGCCCCCGGTGTACTCGATCCGGGCCCGGCCGCCGTGGGCCGCCACGACCTTCTCGGCGATCTCCCGTACGGAGATCCGATCGGTGGTGCCGAGGTTGTGGATCGTCACGGGTCCGAGGTCCCGGTCGGCGACCGCGAGCATCCCGTCGACGCAGTCTTCGGTACGCAGGTAGCTCTTGGCCTGCCGGCCGTCGCCGAGGACCTCGAGGCGCGTCGGGTCGCGGGCGAGCTTGTCGAAGAAGTCGGGGAGGACGCCGTGGGTCATCGCCGGCCCGATGATGTTCGCGAAGCGGAAGAGGTCGGTCCGCAGCCCGTAGCTGTGGGCGTAGGCCGAACAGAGGCCCTCGGCCGCCAGCTTCGACGCCGCGTACATGGACTCGGGCTCGAGCGGGCCGTACTCTTCGGGGGTCGGGAAGACCTTCGGTGCCCCGTAGACGACGCTCGAGGAGGAGTACATCACCCGCCGAACGTTCTCCTTCCGCGCGAGCTCGAGGACCTGGAACGTCGCGACCGTCCCGTGCTCGAGGTCGATCCGGGGGTCCTTCGTGCCGAGCCGGATGTCCGGGTTCGCGGCCAGGTGCCAGATCGCCGATGCCCCCCGGAACGCCGCGGCGTACGTCTCGGGCTCGCGAAGGTCGGCGACCGTAACGCTCAGGCGTCCGTCCGGCACCGGCAGGTGCTCTCGGCGGCCGCCCGAGAGGTTGTCGATGACGCGGACGGTCGCGCCGCGCCCGAGGAGGGCGCGGACGAGGACCGACCCGATCGCCCCGGCTCCGCCGGTGACGACCACGGGGCCGTCCCGGAGCCAATCGCCCATCGGAGGGCCGCGAGTCAGGGAAGCATATATAAGCCGAGGGTCCCCTAAACACGATGCACCGGGTCGTCCCGGTGAAGGGGAGCATGCGCACCTACGTCCGGATGACCTTCCACTCCGAAGGCGCCAACCCGCTCAAAGTGCTGGAGGCGATGCGAACGCTCGGGTTCGAGGAATCGATGGGGATGCACGATTTCGTCTACAAGTGGAAGGACAAGGCGACGCTCGACGAGGTCATCCGGCTGATGACCGAGATGCACGATCGCCTGAAAGGACTCGACGTGAATTACGAGATCACCACGATCTCGTAGGGGTCCCGGTCTCGGGGTCAATGTCGCAGGAGTCGCTCGACCGTCTCGAACGGATGCTGCTCTTGCACCTGCTCGAGCACCGGGGGCAGCAGGTCCGGTTCGAGGCGTCCCAGTGGACGACCGAGTTCGGCATCCTGCGGAAGTTCTCCGTCGAGGACTCCCTCGAGCTGAAGCAGGCACTGCGGTCGCTCGAGATGATGCGGATGGTCTACCGGCGGACGCAGTACGTGGTCGGGTACTCGGAGCCGAAGCACGTCTACTCCCTGACCGCGGTCGGGCACCGCAAGGCGCTCGTGTTCCGCCGGGGCGACGAGCTCTCGGACCCCGACGCCTCGGTGTCCGCGGAACCGGCGACGTCCGAGGCCGGCGCCTCGTCGCCGTCGCCGTCGGGCGGCTCCGCGAGCCAGGCGTAGGCCCGGGATGGCGACCCTCGACGGTCCGAACGTCCGTCTGCGCCCTCTCGAGCCCTCCGAGTACCGGGCCGTCTTCGGCTGGTACAACGACCCGGAGACGGTCTCGCCGTACGACCGGTTTTCGGTCGACACGTTCGACGACTTCGTCCGGGCCGTCGAGTCGGCCCCGGACGACCCCGGGTCCCTCGCCCCTCGGTTCGGCATCGTGCGCCGCGGCGAGGCCGCCGTGCTTGGCGTGGTGGGGCACTACCGTCCGCATCCGGTCCTCGAGACCGTGGACGTCTGGTACGTGATCGGCGACCGGGCGGCCCGGGGCCGCGGGTACGGTCGCGAGGCGGTCGCCCTGCTCGTCGACCACCTCTACGCCACGACCGCCCTCGAGCGGGTCGGGGCGACGTGCGACGTCGAGAACGTCGCGTCCTACCGCCTCCTCGAGGGGCTCGGGTTCCGTCGGGAGGGGACGTTGCAGGCCGCGCTCTTCCACCACGGCGGCTGGCACGACGTGCGCGTCTACGGGGTCACCCGGACGCAGTGGGCGGCCCGGAACCGTCCAGCGTGAGGGCGAGCCTCGAGCCGCCGTCGGGCAACGGGACCGCCGGTTCGACCGTGACCCGCCCGATCTCGCCGGTCGAGCGGACGTGCGTCCCCCCACACGGGCAGACGTCCGACCGGTCGATCTCGATCACGCGGACCGGATCGACCTGGGGCGGGAGAGGCACGAGCCCGCTGCGCTGCGCGTTGGGCTCGCGGTCCCACTCGCTCCGTGGGACACGGAGGATCGTTACCGGTCGGTCCTCGCCGACGACGCTCGCGAGGTCGTCCGAGAGCTCCCGCTCGAGTGCCGGGGGGAGCGGGCCTTCGAGATCGATCGTGGCCCTAAGTCCCGCGAGGACGGCCTTGCGGGTCCTGAGCCGTGTGCGCACGAAGGCCCGGGCGCTCAGCAGGTGCTGGGCCGTGTGCAGCCGCATGTGTCGGTAGCGGCGCTCCCAGTCGAGGGTCCCATCGACCTCGACGCCCACCCCGAGACGGCGCACGACGGCGGGAGGGGCACGGACCCGGTGGAGGACGGACGGGCCGGACTTCGTGACGTCGACGACCGCGACCTCGGTCCCTTCGTCGAGGCGCAAGGTGCCCCGGTCGCCCGGCTGGCCTCCTCCGGCGGGATAGAAGAACGTCCGGTCGAGGACGACCCCGCCGGGCGGGAGCGACACGATGCGCGCCCGGAACGTGCGCACGTAGGCCGAGGGCATGTCCGCGAGGTACGCCAGCTCCGTCACGTTCCGGTGGGAGCCCGCCCACGGGAAAACGGCTTGCGGCGCGCCCCGCCCTCAAGCAACCTTTTTAGAGGGGGCCGATGTGTCGCGCGCCGAGGCTCGGGATGTTCAAGCTCCGCATCAAGATGGAGACCCTCCGGGAGGTCGTTGAGGTCGTCTCCACGCTCGTCAGCGAGGCCAAGTTCAGCATCTCAAAGGATGGCCTCGAGGCGAAGGCCGTCGACCCGTCGCACGTGGCGATGCTCGTCCTCAAGCTCGAGAAAGGGGTCTTCGAAGAGTTCACCGGCGAGCCGACCGAGATCGGCGTCGACGTCGAGAAGCTCAAGGAGGTCCTCCGGCTCTCGAAGCCCGGGGACGTGATCGACCTGCAGTTCGACGGGAAGAACCGCCTGGTCGCCGGGGTCGGACGCCTCACGCGTCAGATGGCGGTCGTCGACCCCGCGGGGATCACCGACCCCAAGGTCCCGAACGTGAGCCCGCCCGCCAGCGTCACGGTCAAGACCGAGGACATCCGCCAGGGGATCCGCGGCAGCGAGAGCTTCACCGACCACGTCACGCTGACTCTCGAGCCCGAGGCGTTCACGATGCATTCGGAGGGCGACACCGACCGCCTCGACCTCCGCATCCCGAAGGAGAGCCTTTCGCGCCTCGAGGCGAAGGAGACGGTGAAGAGCATGTACCCCCTCGATTTCTTTTCGGCGATGGTGAAGTCGGTCGTCGCCGACGAGGCGACGCTGCACGTCGGGAACGAGTACCCCCTCAAGGTCGAGTTTTCGATGGGGGGCGGACGCGGCGAAGGCCGCTACCTCCTCGCGCCGCGCGTCGAAGAGGAATGAGCCCGGACCCGAGCCGTGGCCCGCGGGCGGGCGGGCCCCGCTAGCTTCATAGTCGAGGTCCGGGTCCGCGCGCCATGACAGCCCCTTCGAAGCCTTCGGTCGCGATCCTCTCGGCGGTCCGGACCCCGATCGGCCGGTTCGGCGGGTCGCTCCGGACGGTCCCGGCGACGCGGCTCGGAACGCTCGTCGCCCGCGCGGCGATCGAACGCTCGGGCCTCGCTCCGGCCGACATCGACGGTGTCCTCATGGGCCAGGCGATCCAGGCGGGGGCCGGTCAGAACCCCGCCCGCCAGGTGCTGCGCGGGGCCGGGATCCCCGACACGGTCGGCGCCGCGACGATCAACATGGTCTGCGGCTCCGGCATGAAGGCGATCCAGCTCGGGGCGACCACGATCCGCGCCGGAGAGGCCGACCGTCTCCTGGTCGGGGCGATGGAGAGCATGTCGAGCTCCCCGTACCTCCTCGAGGGGGCGATGCGGTGGGGGACCCTGCCCGGGCCGCACACGCTCGACGACGCGATGCAGCGCGACGCTCTCGTGGACGCGTACGACGAGCACGAGATCATGGGCCTCACGGGCGAGCGGATCGCCCGCAAGCTCGGTCTCACCCGCGCCGAGGTCGACGCGTTCGGGTTGCGCAGCCACCTCCGGGCGTCGCGGGCGACCGCCGCGAAGACGTTCTCGAACGAGATCGTTCCCGTGCCGGCGGGCGTCGTCCCCGGCTCGGCCGGGCTCGACCACGACGAGGCACCGCGCGCCGACACGACGCTCGAGAAGCTCGCGCGCCTTCCGCCCGCGTTCGCCCCGGACGGGGTCCTGACCGCGGGGAACTCCTCGAAGCTCTCCGACGGCGCCGCCGCCCTCGTCCTCGCGAGCGCGAGGGAGGTCGAGCGGACCGGCGCGCGGCCGATCGGATGGATCCACTCGTCGGCCGAGAGCGGAGTGCACCCTCGCGACGTGATGGAGTCGCCGATCCCCACGGTGCGAAAGCACCTCGAGCGGACGGGCCTCGTGCCGTCCGACTTCGACCGCGTCGAGCACAACGAGGCGTACGCGTCCGCGTCGATCGCCGTCCAGCGCACGTTCGGGTTCACCGAGGAGCAGTTCAATGTCCACGGCGGCGCGGTCGCGCTCGGCCACCCGATCGGCGCGAGCGGGGCCCGGATCGTCGTCTCCCTCGTGCAGGAGCTCGTGCGTTCGCACGGCCGTCTCGGCCTCGCGACGCTCTGCATGGGCGGCGGGAACGGCTTGAGCGTCGTCGTGGACCGTTCCGGACTCTAGGCTAGTCGGCCGCGCCGCGGAACGGCACGCCGAGCCGGAACTCGAGCTCGCGGATGGCCGCGGTCGCCTTCGCGCGCTCGCCCCTCGGGAGGCCGCCGCGGCCGTCGGACTCGAGCCGCGAGACGAACTCGCGGACCCGGTCGGCCGCGCGGCCGGTCCTCAGGTTGTTCTCGAGGTCGCGCCGGACCCCTTGGACGAGCCGGGTCGCCTCGCGCGCCCCTACGGCTCCACCGACCCCCGACCGGAGCCAGGCGGTCACGAGGGTTCGCATGCGCGCGTGCTCGGCCGCCGCCCGCCGTAGGCGTCGGACGTCCCACTCGACCCGCTCGGTGTAGCTCGGCTCGCCGAGGAACCAGCGCAGCCCGGGGGCATCGGCTTCGGCGATCGCCGCCCGGATCGTGGTGAGGTTCCCCTTCGACTTCGACATCTTCGAGCCGTTCTGGAGGACGAACGCCGTATGCAGGAAGCGGCGCGCGAACGGACGATGAAGGAGCGAGAGGGCGATCTCGTTCTCCGAGTAGTGGTGCGGGTAGACGAGGTCGAGTCCGCCGCCGTGGAGGTCGACCGGCACGCCGAGGTGCTCCTCGGCCATCGCGAAGCACTCGAGGTGCCACCCCGGCATCCCCGGGCCCCACGGGCCCTTCCAGGACGGGAGCGGAGGTTTCTGGAGCTGCCAGACCAGGAACTCACCGGCGGAGGTGTCGTGCGTGGGGAACGGGTGGCCGGGCTCGATCACGGCGTGCTCGGCGAGCTCGGCGCCGAGCGGGAAGTTCGCCCCCCGGGGGCGTTCGGGGGGGTGGTAGTAGAACCGGTCGCCGTCGCGCCGAATGCGGCCCGTGTTCGCGAGGCGGGTCGCCACGCGGACCATCCGCGAGATGAAGTCGCTCGCCCGGGGCCGGTAGGTCGGCCGGAGGATGCCGAACGCGTCGAGGTCCCGGAAGAAATCCCGCTCCTCCCGGCGGGCGAGCGCCCGCCACGTGACGCCGAGCAGCGCCGCGCGGGCGTCGATCTTCTCTTCGAAGTCCGTGATGTTCATCACGTGCTGGACGGGGATCCCGTCCGCCGCGAAGGCGCGCCGTATGAGGTCGAAGTAGAGGTACGTCCGGGCATGTCCGACATGCGCCGGTGCGTAGACGGTCGGCCCGCAGACGTAGATGCGGACCGGCCGACCCGGCGCATGGCCGACCGGCACGATGCGCTTCGACAGGGTATCCCGGATGCGCAATGTCATCGCGTCGGACGGTCGGGGGCCGAACGGCCTTAACTCTTTGGGCGGAACTTCGGCGACGCGCCGGCCGGCT
>JAJZGO010000076.1 GCA_021798415.1 Thermoplasmata archaeon
CTCGGTCGGCGCAGCGAGGTGCCGCGCAGGCCGCGGATCAGGTCGGACTTGGTCACGATCCCGCGCAGCTCGCCCCGGTGCGCTACGAGCACGGCCGCATAGCGGCCGAGGAGCGGGGGAAGCAGGTCGGCGCGGAACCCCTCGTCGACCACGGGGTATGCGGTCTCGAGCACGTCGCGCACCTTGAGGCGCCGCGCGTCGGGCTGGGCGAGCGCCCGCAGGAGGGCTCCCTCCGAGAGCGACCCGACGACCCGGCCGTCGTCGACGACCGGCAGCTGGGAGAACCCGCCCGCCTCCATCCGCTGGGCGGCGGTCGCGAGGCTCGCCGACGACTCTACGGTCGTCAGCGACCGGCTCATCAGGTCGGCGACGGTCAGCTTGGGGGTCGCGAGGCCTTCCTGCGTCTCGAGGTAGGAGAGGATCCGCTGGACGAGGTCGTACGACGGGCGGATCTGGCCCCGCTCGATCCGCGAGAGCGTCGCGTCGCTGCGTCCGATCGCGCGGGCGAGCTCGCCGAGCGAGATCCCGAGCGCCATGCGCCGGCGACGGATCTCGGGGAGCGGCTCCATCGACCCGGCGCAGGGGAGCCTCGGATAAGGTCGTTGGGGGCGGCCCGTCGGCCCTCGGACGACCCCGCGCAACGGCCGTTGCGCCCGCTCGCGCCCCGAAAGGTAATGGACTAGGGGGACGTTCCCCGGTCGCGCTCGTCATGGACGCCCCTCCCCGACGCATCTCCTGGATCAGTGCGCCCCCCGAAATCTGCACGCTCTGCAAGGAGCCGCTCGGCCTCCCGGCCGAGACGAGTTCGTGGAACGGCAACCCCGCCCACCGCGATTGCGTTCGGATCCATCTCCTCCAGCGCGACCCCGCGTTCCGGGCGAGCGGGGACGCGGAAGAGCCGGCCGAGGAGTCCGCGGACGCCCTCGACGGCGTCCTTCCCCGCGACGACGACGAGATCGACTTCGATTGAACTCCCGGGGCGCTCCCCGGACGTCGTCCCGCCCCGAAAGGCGTCGCGCTGGCGGCTTCGCAACCAATAAGAAGGCCCACCCCGTGGACAACCGGGCTCGCGCGCTCGAGCTGAGGGGGGACTCCATGCCGGAAGTGGTCATCACGTGCGACTGGACGATGATGAGCAATCACCACGGGAAGGAGTTCCTCGGCTTCGGCACGACCACGCCGGCCTACGTCTTTCCCGAGTCGGTCTACCAGCGCCTCTTCTTCCCCACGATGCCGACCGACGAGAACGGGTTCCCGCTCCAGGCCCCGTATGGGATGCGCAAGATCGAGGCTTCCCTCCTGGACGGGGGGTTCGACGCCCGGATCGTCCACCCGAGCTTCCTCGGACGGTACATGCCCGGCGAGGCGAAGCTGCTCCTGATCTCGGGCCACGACTACTTCGGCCTGAACCCTCCGAGCTCCACGTTCGGCGGGGTCATGCACCGCGAGCCGCTCAACTCGGTCAACTTCAAGCGGATGCTCACGCAGCCCGCGGTGGTGGAGGCCCGCAAGCGCGGCCTCAAGATCATCGCCGGGGGACCGTGCGCCTGGCAGCTCTCCCCGGCGACCCGGGCGAAGCTCCCGTGGATCCAGGAGTTCCTCGACTCGATCGGAGGGATCGACTCGGTCGTCGAGGGCGAGAGCGACGTCTTCGTCCGCGAGATCGTCGCGAAGGCGCTCCGGGACGAGTTCCTTCCCCCCCACGTCGTCCTCGCCGCGAAGGAGGCTCCGAAGGTCGAGCAGATCTCGTCGATCCGCTACCCGAGCGTGAACGGACTTATCGAGATCGGCCGCGGCTGCTGCCGGGGCTGCTCGTTCTGTTCGGTGACGACCCGCCCGACGCGCTGGTACCCTCTCGAGAAGATCGAGGAGGAGCTCAAGGTCAACGCGCGCATCGGGGTCCGCAAGGGACTCCTGCACTCGGACGACGTGTACTTCTACGGGAGCCCCAACGTGATGCCCCGCGAGGAGAAGCTGATCCCGCTCCTCCAGCTCGCGAAGCGGCACTACGAGCAGGTCGGCTGGAGCCACGTCGCGATCGCCTCGCTGATGACGAAGCCGAAGCTCCTCCCGAAGTGCGCCGAGGTCCTCATCGACGAGAAGCAGGCGTGGTGGGGCGTGGAGGTCGGCGTCGAGACCGGCTCCCCGCGGATGATCACCGCGGCGATGCCGGGGAAGGTCGCCCCGTTCAAAGCGTCCCAATGGCCCGAGCTCGTCGTTCAGGCGGCCGGCCTCATGAACGACAACCACGTCTATCCCGCGTGCACGTTCATCGTGGGCCTCCCCCAGGAGACCGAGGACGACGTCGCGCGGACCATCGACCTCATCGACGACCTGTGGGACTTCAAGGGCCTCCTCGTGCCGATGTTCTTCGTCCCGCTCGGCCACTTGAAGTCGCGCGACTGGTTCAGCCGCGACCGCCTGAGCCCCCTCCAGGAGGAACTCCTCAAGCGGGCGCTCACGCACGGGCTCCGCCAATCGAAGCGGATGCTCGCCGACTTCTTCGACTGGGAGGGTCGGTACACCGAGCTCTACCGCAGCTCGTTCCGCGGGTTCATCGCCTTCCTCGAGCTGCTCGCGAAGATGCACGGGCTCTGGAGCCCCGCCCGGCGGCCGGGACGCGCGATCGCGGACCCGAACCGGACCCCCGAGCGCCTGCCGGTCCCGACGATACCGCTGCGCGAGTAGTCGGTCCGCCCTCACGCCTCGGTGTCGGGGAACTCCTCGGGCCGGGGGGGCATCGGCCGGTGGACGGCCCGGGGGCGGTACTCGGGAAGGGTCTCGGACGGGTCGAGCGGCCCGGGACCCTCGATGACCTCGAGGGTCGTCTCGCGCCCGTTCCCGTCGTAGGCGCGCCACGACCCGGGCCCGTAGGGCGCGCCGAGGATCAGGTGGCGACTGCCCCAGTTGCGGAAGAGCCTCAGGTCCGCGTCCGACGGGTGGAGGGCGCCCGAGGGGTGGGAGTGGACCGTGCCGACGACCGAAAGGTCGGCGTGCAGCATGTACAGCTGAAAGTTCGCGTGCCGGCGCCCAGCGGTCGTGCCGGGCACGAGGAGGAGCTCTCCGATCACCCCGGGCGGGTCGGAGCGCAGCACCCCGCCGAACTCGTTCGGATAGGCCGAGCGGGCGCTCGCGAGGGCGCTCGACAGCGCGCGACGCGAGATCGCGGTCGGCGTCGCTCCGAGCCGGGGCGAGCCGGGGGGGCGCTTACGGTGCGGGCGGAAGATGGGCACCATGCGGCTCCTCGTCGACGAACTCCTCGCTCCACGGCAGGATCCTCTTGCCCCGCAGGCGCTGGAAGAAGCGGGAACCGAACCGCACGAGCACCGCGCGGCGGGGCGACCGGTAGATCGTGACCGAACCCTTGAGCGCGAGCGGATGCTCGGCCTGGCCGTCCGCGATGACGACCGCGGCCGGGCCCGAGTCGGCGGGTCGCAGGCGGACCGTGCGCAACGGGTCGACCACGACCGCGCGGGCCTCGACGCGGAACGGGGCGATCGTCGTGACGACGATCGCATCGAGGCCGGGGTCGACGATCGGTCCGAGCGAGCTCAGCGAGTAGCCGGTGGAACCGGTCGGGCTCGCCACGATGACGCCGTCCGCCTGGACCCGCCCGACCAGGTGGCCGTCGAACGCGATGTCGAACCGGCCCATCTTGCCGACCCGGGCGCTGTGCAGCACGAACTCGTTGACCGCGTCGGGCACGGGGCGCCCGTCGACCTGCGCGGCGAGCTTCATGCGCTCCTCGAGGTAATAGTGGCCGTCGAGCAGGCGGTCGATCGCGGCGTCGAACGCGTCGACGTGGCTCGCGTCGACCTCGGAGAGGACGCCGACGGTCCCCGCGTTCACCGGGAGGAGCGGCGCGTTCACCCGGCGCAGCGCGTAGAGGAACGTTCCGTCCCCACCGATCGCGACGACGACGTCCGGCCGCATCGAGGCGAGCGGCAGGTGGGGCCGATCCGGGGCGACCGCCGCGAGCTCGTCGCTCAGCACGAGCTCCGCCCGGTTCCCCACCCGCTCCGCGGCGCGTGCCGCCAGCTCGACCGCGAGCGGCTTCGACGGGTTCGCGGTCAGACCGACCTTCACGGTGTCCCTCGTTCGGCGAGGGCGTGCTCGAGAGCCGCGTCCCCCCAGGCATAGACGCTCGTCCGCCGCGTGACGCCGAGGGGGAACTCCGCGAGCGGCCGGCCGTCCGCGTCGCTGGCCCCCCCGCCGGCCTCGAGAAGGATCCGGTGGGCGGCAGCGATGTCGGTCGAACGGAGGTTGCGCCGCCCGTCGACGTTCTCGAACAGGTAGGCGTCGGCGCTCCCCTGGGCGACCATCAGCATCTCGAGCGAGGCGCAACCGAGCGAACGGACCCGGAGCCCCCGGCCCGCAAACCGGACCGCGCGCTCGGTCGCGCGCGTCCCGAGGTTGACCACCATCACTTCGCTGCGGGAGTTCCACTTGCGCGTGCGGATCGGTCGACCGTCGACGTACGCACCGCCGCCCCGGATCCCCCACCAGGTCGTCCCGCGATAGAGGTCGTGGACGAGGCCGACGTCGATGCCGGCGAGATCGCCCGAGCCGAGCGCGAGGGAGACCGTCGAGAACGGCAGGTTGCGCAGCGCGTTCAGCGTCCCGTCGATCGGGTCGACGACGAGCGTCCGGTGGCCGCCGCGCGCCACGTGGCCCGCCTCCTCGCTGACGAGGTCCCAGTCGACGCCCTCCGACTCGAGCATCGAGAGGATCTCCGCCTCCGCGGCGCGGTCGAGTTCCTCGGTCGGTGTACCGTCCGCCCCCATCGCGACGACGTCGCCCCGGTGCGGCGAGGTCATCGCGTCGCGCACGACCCGCTCGACCGCGAGGCCGATGCGGTAGAGGACCTCGAGGTCGGCCGGGGAGGTGTCGGACACGGGGCCGGGAACGGCGGGGGTGTATTGATTCCTTCTCCACCGCACCGCGCGCTCGCGGTCGGCGTGACGTTAAGTGCCGTGACCATTCCGAGCGCCGATGGAGTTCCAGTTCCTCGGCGGTGCCAACGAGATCGGATCGCTCGGCCTGGTCGTTCGCGACCAGGGCCGGACCCTCCTCTTCGACTACGGGATGACGCCGTCCGACCCGCCCGCGTACCCCCGCCCGGCGCCGACGAGCGTCGACCTCGCGTTCCTCTCGCACGCCCACCTCGACCACTCGGGGATGACCCCGCTGTTGAGCCGCCTCCCGCACGCCCGCCTCGTGGCGACCCCGGTGACGATCGCCGTCGCGGACCTTCTCACGAAGGACGCGCTCAAGGTCGCGCGTCTCGAGGGATACCTCGCCCCGTACACGACGGCCGACATCCACTCCCTCCATGCTCGCTTCACCGCGGTCGACCGCCACGGAACGTTCCGCCATCGCGGGATCGAGGTCGAGTTCACGCCGGCGGGTCACATCCCCGGCGCGTCGATGCTGCTCTACAAGGGCCAGAAGGACGTCCTCTTCACGGGCGACCTCCAGACGCTGCCTACCCACCTCGTCGGGGGGGCGGAGCCGGTCGAGTGCGACATCCTCGTGATGGAATCGACGTACGCGGGCCGGGAGCACCCGGACCGCCGCGAGACCGAACGCCGGTTCCGCGACAAGGTCGCGGAGACCGTCGAGCGCGGCGGCACGGCGATCGTGCCCGCCTTCGCGGTCGGACGCGCCCAGGAGGTCCTGATGTCGCTCGCCTCGTCCGGGTTCGAGACGTACCTGGACGGGATGGCCCGCTCGGTCAACGAGATCTACGAGGCGGCCCCGGAGTACCTCGCGGACGCCCGCAAGTTCCGCCGGGCTCTCGAAGGTGTGCGCGTCGTCGAGCACCAGGGCGACCGGCGCAAGGCGCTCCGGGAGGCCGACGTGATCGTCACGACCGGTGGGATGCTCGACGGCGGCCCGGTCCTCTACTACGTCGGCGAGCTCCACCGCGACGCGAACAGCTCGATCTACCTCACGGGCTTCCAGGTCGAGGGGTCGAACGGCCGGCGGCTCATGGACGAAGGAACGCTCGTCATCGACGAGACGGTCGTCCACCCCGCGTGCGAGATCGAGAAGTTCGACTTTTCGGCACACGCGGGCCACTCCGACCTCGTGCGCGTCGCGAAGGAGAGCCGCGCGGAGACGGTCGTGCTGATGCACGGCGACCACCGCGAGGCGCTGCGCGACGCGCTCGAGGGGACGTGCGAGGTCGTGCTTCCCGAGAACGGGAAGGCGTTCGCCCGCTAGGCGGGACGGGCCCAGGAAGGTCGACCGCGACCCGACGGCCCTCGGCGCGGGTCGAGCCGGCGGCGAGCCCTGGGACCACGCCGCCGGGGGGCTCGACCCTGAACGGGTCGGCGAGCGCTCGCCGGTCGCGCGCGTCGAAGACGGCCCCTTGCTCGGGCTAGGTCGCGCGCCACCCCCACAGGATCCCCCGCGAGAGCGGGTCCCCGGGGCGCGGACAGTGGGTCTCGACCGCCCGGAGCCCACCGTTCGTCCGGACGATCCGCGCGGCGAGCGCGTCGGCCGTCATCCCCGTCGGCCGGACTCCCGCAGGAGCTCCGCCGCGACGCCCGTTAACCGCCGCGGCAACGCGGCGACGACCGCGTCCGCGTGCTTAGCGGTCCGGACCGTTCCGCGACGAACGCCGCTTCGACGCGCGGGGCCGCGGCTGCCCCGCGGACGCGTCCCCCTCGTCGCTCGGCGCCTCGGACGGCGGAGGCTCGACCGTCGCCTCTTCCATGGGAGGGAGGCCTCCCTTCGGCCGGACGAGCTTGCGGAGCTCCGCCCAGAGTTCGGGGACCCCTTCCCCCGTCGTCGCGGAGACCTTCGGGCGCGCCGATGCGCTCCGGGAGATGTCGCACTTCGTCTCGACCGCGACGATCGGAAGCTGGGGGAACTCCGCGGTCCACCGGGCGAGCAGTGCCTCCTGCTCCTCGAGAGTGTGCCCGCTGCGGTCCGTCGGGTCGAGCACGAAGAGGACGATCGTCGCGGCTCCCTCGACGGTCCTCCGGGCCTCGCTCTCGGCCGGGTTCGACCGTTTCGCCCGCCCCAGAACGCCCGGAGTGTCGACGACCTGGAGCCGGTCGAACCCGAGGTCCGCGTGGCCGACGGCGATCGAGAGCGTAGTGAACGGGTAGTCGGCGACCTTCGGCCGCGCCGAGGAG
>JAJZGO010000077.1 GCA_021798415.1 Thermoplasmata archaeon
CGAGCAATGCCACGGCGGCGGCCGAACGCGATGCGTCCCTTAAAGGCTCCGGGACTTCGAGGTCCGCCGAGCAGGCCCGACCTTCCTCAAGGAGGTCTCCCTCGACCGAAGTCGCACGGGCGAACCGCGCCGTCCGCGGGAACGGGTGCGGGTGCCGTACGAGCCGCTGCCTCCCTCGTATGCGGAGGTCGTCGCGAGGTCCGCCGCTTTTGCGGGCAGCCCCGATCGTCGGTCGACGACGTGGCTCCACGACCCATTCCGTCTTCCCTTGTCCGGGGGGAAGCGTCCGTGGGAGCGCGGGTCGTGATGCCTCTATGACCGAGAGCCGTTCAGGCGAGCTCGGCGAACAGCTGGTGCGGGTCTTCGAGATAGGCCTTGACCGTCGCGAGGAACTGTGCTCCATCCATCCCGTCGATCACGCGGTGGTCGAGCGAGACCGAGAGGTTCATGATGTCGGCCGGGCCGATCGTGCCGTCCGCCCGGTACACGGGCCGTCGCTGGATCTTGTGGACCCCGAGAATCCCGACCTCGGGATAGTTGAGGATCGGCGTCGCGAGGAGCCCGCCGAGCGCCCCGAGGCTCGAGATGGTGAAGGTGCTGCCCGTGAGCTCGGCGCGCGTGAGCTTTCCCGCCTTCCCCCGCTCGGCGAGGTCCTGGATCTCTCGGGCGAGCTGCGAGACGCTCTTCTGGTCGGCGTTCCGGACCACGGGCACGATCAACCCCTCGGGAGCGGCCGCCGCGATTCCGATGTGGTACGCCGAACGGACGACGAGCTCCTCGTGCGCGTCGTCCATCGTCGCGTTGAGCCGGGGGTGCGCCTTGAGCCCGGCGACGACCGCCTTCACGATGAACGGCAGGTAGCTGAGGCGGATTCCCTGCTTTTCCACGTGCTTGGCCATCCGATCGCGCAGCCGTACGAGCTCGGAGACGTCGACCTCTTCGACGTAGGTGAAGTGGGCGGCCCGGTGCGTCGATTCCGTCATGTGGTCGAAGATGACGCGACGGATCCCCCGGATCGGGATCCGTTCGCGGACCTCGGCCGCGGGGACGCCCGGGCCCCCGGAGGCCGCAGGGGCCGCCGTCCGGGGCGTGCCGGGCGCTCCGGGCGGGGCGACCTGGGTCGGCACGGGCGGAGTCGGGGGCGCCGAAGGGACCGTCTTCGCGCTGGAGACGGCGGCCAGGTCGCCTTCCGTGATCCGGCCGGCCGGTCCGCTCCCCGCTACGGACGCGAGGTCGATCCCGCGCTCGGCGGCAAGCCGCCGCACGTAGGGCGACGCGAGGAGGCGGGCGGGGCCCGCGCTTCCGCCGGGCGAAACCGGAGCCGCCGAGCTTTCCTTGGGCGGGGACGCTGAGGGGGGAGGGGGCACCGCCGCGGGCGGAGCCGGGGTTCCCCGGCTCGGGGGAGGAGCCCCCGGGCCGGACGGACCCCCTTCGGTCTCGATCGTGACGAGGAGGCCACCGACCTTCACCTTGTCGCCGACCTTCGCGTGCAGGGACGCGATCCGACCCGACTTCGGCGACGGAATCTCGACGTTCGCCTTGTCGGTGAGGACGCTCACGAGCGGCTCGTCCTCGCGGATCGCGTCGCCTTCCTTCACGAACCACTGGACGACCTCGCCTTCCGCGACCCCTTCGCCGATGTCCGGAAGGCGGAACTCGAACGCCATCGTCCCCTCCTACGCCGCCTTCACGGTGGCGCGCACGGCGTGCACGATCTTCTCCGGGTTCGGCAGGTACGCGTTCTCGAGGGCGTACGGGAACGGGGTATCATACCCTGTGACCCGCGCGATCGGGGCCTTGAGCGAGAAGAACGCCTTCTCGGCGAGGATCGCCGAGAGCTCCGCTCCGAAGCCGCACGTTCGCGCCGCCTCGTGCACGACGACCGCGCGGCCGGTCTTCTCCACGGAGGCAACGACCGCCTCCTCGTCGAGCGGAACGAGCGTCCTCAGGTCGACGATCTCGGTCGAGATGCCCTCGGCCGCGAGGGCATCGGCAGCCTCCGTCGCGGGCGCGACCATCGCCCCGTACGCAAAGACGGAGACATCGTCCCCTTCCCGGACGAGACGCGCCCGACCGAACGGCACCCGGTGGTCGCCGTCCGGTACTTCGCCTGTGACCGACCGGTAGATCCGCTTCGGTTCGAGGAAGATCACCGGATCGGGGTCGTGGATCGCCGTGAGGAGGAGGCCCTTGGCGTCCGCCGGGGTGGACGGGATGGCGACCTTGAGTCCCGCGGTGTGGCAGAAGTACGCCTCGGTGCTCTGGGAGTGGTAGAGGCCCCCCTTGATGCCGCCGCCGTAGGGGGCCCGGATCGTGACCGGGCACGGATACTGGCCGCCCGAGCGGTACCGGAACTTGGCGAGCTCGCTGACGATCTGGTCGAACGCCGGGTAGATGAAGTCGAGGAACTGGATCTCCGCGACGGGCTTGAGCCCGTAGAGGGCCATCCCGATCGCCGTCCCGACGATCCCGGTCTCGGAGAGCGGGGTGTCGATCACGCGGTCGGCGCCGAATTGCTTGAAGAGTCCCTCGGTCGCGCG
The DNA here is from genome assembly GCA_021798415.1 of Thermoplasmata archaeon. GTDB lineage: Archaea > Thermoplasmatota > Thermoplasmata > Lutacidiplasmatales > UBA184 > Lutacidiplasma. Next base: position 2,541 of record JAJZGO010000077.1, read on the forward strand.
GAAGACCCCACCGTTCACTCCGATGTCCTCGCCGAGGAGGAGGACGTCGGGATCCTGTCGCATCGCTTCCTCGAGCCCGCGGTTGACTGCTTGGACGAGGGTCATCTCCGTCATGGTGCCCCGCCTCCGGACCCGGCGCCGGCGGCGAACCCGCTGCGCTGCGCCTCCAATTGGGGGGTTCGGGTCTCGAAGACGTCATCGAACAGGGAAAGAGGGTCGACCGTCGGCGTGCCCTCGGCCGCCTCGAACGCTCGCGCGACCTCCGCCCGGGCCGTCTCCCAGATCGCCTTGTCGGCCGACGCCTCCAGCACCCCCGCCTCTGCGAGCTCGCGCGCCAATCGCTGTATCGGGTCGCGTTCGCGTGCGGCCGCGACCTCGGCGTCCGATCGGTAACGGTGGGGGTCGTCGGAAGTGCTGTGGGGGCCGAACCGGTAGACCTGCGCCTCGATGAGGGTCGGTCCCTCGCCGCGCACGGCCCGGGCGCGGGCCTCGCCGACGGCCCGGTAGACGGCGTTGAGGTCGTTTCCGTCCAGCACGACCCCGGGAAACCCGTAGGCGTTCGACTTCTCCGCGAGCGTCGCGCTGCGGGTCTGCTTTTCGCGCGGGAGCGAGATCGCCCACTGGTTGTTCTGGCAGAGGAAGATCGTGGGGGTTCCGAAGACCCCCGCGAAGTTGAGCCCGGCGTGGAAGTCGTTCGAGCTCGTCGCCCCGTCGCCGAAGAACGCTATCGTCGCGATCGGGTCGCGGCGCCGCTGAGCGGCCATCGCCGCTCCGACGGCTTGGGTGATCTGCGTGCCGATCGGGCTCGAGGGGACGACGATGTTCTTGTCGCGGAAGCCGAAGTGGTTCGGCATCTGACGGCCCTTGCTCACGTCCTGGGAGTTCCCGACGAGCTGGTCGAAGATGGACCGGAGAGGGATTCCGCGGACGAGCGCGACCGCGAGCTCACGGTACGCGGGAAAGAACCAGTCTTCCGCGTGCATCGCGAGCGCCGTCCCGACCTGGGCGGCCTCCTGGCCCGCCAACGGCGCGTAGAAGCCGATGCGGCCCTGGCGCTGCAAGGAAAGGCATCGCTCGTCGGTGACCCGGGCGACGACCATCCACCGGTAGGCGTCGAGCATCCGCGCGGTGGGAAGTTCGTGAGGTAGCGAGACTTCCGGTGCCCCGACGCCCGCTGGGGCGCCCGTCGATCGCGTCACGGGTCCCGGCACCTGCCGCTTCGAATATTACCTTTGAGATGCGGCTCGGAGGCCACCGAGCGCGGAGCCCCTTCCGCCCCGGAGCCGAACTTGGTCGCAGCTGCCCCGCGACCTGACGGCGGGACCTATTCCGGAACGAGCGAGATGGGGTCGCCGGGGCGTACCGGGCCCCCGACAACGACACGCGCGTACCATCCGCGCCGGTCGAGCATGGTGCGTAGGAACTCGGCGCCGCGGCCCGAGCCGACGTACGGCAACAGGTAGAGGTTGTCGCACGGCGTGCACGGCTTCGAGATCTCGAGCGTGACCGGGCCCACGCGGAGGCGACGACCGGCCGCGAGCGCCTCCGGAAGGATCCCCGCCGTCGTGACGTTCTCCCCGAGGTCCCCCGGGGCGACGGGCCAGCCTTCGCGGTTCAACTCCTCGATCGTCTCGATGGGGACGAGAAGCACGGCCATCGCCGGGTCGTCCCGCTTCTCCTCGTGGCGATACCGGTTGAAGTCTCCGGCGACCCCGTGGACCGTGAACTCCGCCCGCTCGACCGCGGCCTTAGGGAGCCCGTGCTCGTGGTCCGCCTCGGGCTTGACGTTGACTCGGACGACGTGCGGCGAGGCGGGCGCGCTCATCCGCATCGGGGAGCTCGGCCGGTTATTCAAGGTTCGCCCGCCCCGCAACGGCCCCCGGTGGGGCGTTGCGCGACCTCTTCGGGGCGGTTAATGCCTATTTGTACTGGTGTGGGGATGCGCGCGAGCCTTGGAGCCCCTGCACGATGTCCGCCACTTCGTTCGCTATCGAAACCCGCGGCGTCACCCGCGTCTTCGATAGCCGCAAGGGGTTCCTCTTCCGGGAAGTCTCGCGCACCGAGGCGCTGAAGGGCGTCGACCTTGCGGTCGAGCAGGGAGCGATCTTCGGACTCCTCGGACCGAACGGGGCCGGCAAGACGACGCTCACGAAGATCCTCTCGACCCTCTTGCTGCCCACGGGGGGCCGCGCGTTCGTCCTCGGCCACGACGTCGTCACCGACGCGGAATGGCTGCGGCCGCGCATCGGGCTCGTCCTCGGCGGCGAGAGGGGGCTCTACAACCGCATCAGCGGTCGGGAGAACCTGCGGTACTTCGCCGACCTCTACGGCCTCCCGACGGCCGAGCGCGAGCGACGGATCGAGGAGATCCTCGAGCGCGTCGACCTGAGCTCGGCGGCCGACCGACGGGTGGAGGAGTACTCGCGCGGAATGAAGCAGAAGCTCCACTTGGCGCGCGGCATCCTCCACCGGCCCCAGGTCCTCTTCCTCGATGAGCCGACGATCGGCCTCGACCCGAAGAGCGCTCGGGAGACGCGGAAGCTCGTGCGCTCCCTCGTCGCCGACGGCGTGACGATCTTCCTCACGACGCACTACATGTTCGAGGCCGAAGAGCTCTGTCCCCAGCTCGCGATCCTGTCGAAGGGACGGATCGTCGCCCGCGACACCGTCGCGCGGCTCCGGCAGCTCGTCGGCGGGGACCGCACGCTCGAGGCCGAAGCGTACGGGTTCGAGGACAGCGAGGTGAGCGCGCTCCGTCGACTTCCCGGCGTCTCGAAGATCATCGAAGAGGAGTACGGTCCTCGCACGCGTCTCACGCTGCGGGTGCGGACCGACGAGATCCGGCCGGACGACGTCCGCGCCCTCCTGCCGGATCATCCCGAGCTCGAGGTCAAGGAGCGACGGACGAGTCTCGAGGACGTGTACCTCGACCTGGTCGAGGAGGAGGCCCACTAGATGGAGACGGTAGCCAACGAGGTCTCCCGCGGCCGCTCGACCGTCGCGTCGCTTCGGATCGCGATCCTCCAGTTCCTCGCGGACCCCCAGTGGCTCATCCCGTCGATGATCGCCCCCGTCGTCTTCGCGCTCGTCTCCTACGAGCTCTTCCGCGGCTCGGGGCCGTACTTCCTCACCTACGCGATCCTCGGTGCGGGCATGATGAGCATGTGGGGCCAGACCCTCTACGGGAGCGGCTGGGCCACCGCCCAGGACCGGGAGTTCGGAACGCTCGAACCGACGATCCAGTCCCCCACGCCCTACCTCTACGTGATCCTCGGCCGGGTCCTCTGGAACGTGCTCTCGGGGCTGTTCGGCGGGCTGATCGTCTACGCCGTCATCGTCGTCGCCGCGGGCGGACCTCCGGCCCTACCCGACCCGCTCGGCTTCGCGATCCTCTTCGTCTTCGTGATGCTGTCGCTCGCGAGCGTCGGGGTCGTCTTCGCCGCCTTCTACGTGTACACCCGGTACGCGGGGTTCATCCAGAACATCGGGGAGTTCGCGTTCTACGTCGGGACCGGCTGCATGTTCCCGGTCGTCCTCCTCCCGTTCTGGACGAACCCGATCTCGCTCGTCTTCCCCCCGACCTGGGGGCTCGACGCGCTCCGCTACCTCGCGATCCCCGGCTACCGCGGATTCGGCTGGGGGTTCTGGGTGGACCTCCTCGGGGCGCTCGGGACGACCGTGGCGTACCTCGCGATCGCCGGCTCGATCTTCCACCGGGTCGAGCGCCACGTCCTCGAGGAGGGAAACCTCTCCCAGTACTGACGGGAGCAGAACGGAGATGTCGAGCGCGCTCGCGACCTACCGGACCTCGTTCTGGAGGACGTTCTGGCGGAACGCCCTCATGGCGCCGCGGACGAGCCTCGGGTTCATGCGCGTCGACTTCGTCCTCGGGACGGTCTTCGTCGTTCCGCTCACCCAGATGGTCTTCTTCGCGTTCGTTGTCCAGCTGGGCGGCGGCGGCGCGTCGGAGATCGCGTACACCGCCCTCGGGAACGCGGTCGCGACGGTCACCTACTCGAGCATCTTCTCGGTCTGCCAGACGACCGACTCCGAGAAGTCCCAGGGAACGATGGAGCACCTCCTCGTGTCGCCGGCGAACCGGCTCGCGCTGTACTTTGGCCGGGGCCTCATCCCGATCCTGATCTCCCTCGCGACGGTCGCGGTCGGGCTCGTCTACGCGAGCGGCCTCTTCGGCGTGCGCATCGCCGCCTCCTCGATACCGGAGCTCGCGGTCTCGGTCGTGCTGACCGCGTTCGCGATGGTGGGCTTCGGCCTCCTGCTCGGCGGCGTCGCGCTCTACCTCCGCACGTCCATCATCCTCGGGAACATCTTCCTGTTTGCCGGCCTGCTCCTCTCGGGCGTCAACTTCCCGCTCTCCCAGCTTCCGCTCCCGCTCCAGTGGGCGGGGGATGCGTTCCCGCTCACCTGGGGGCTCGCCGCCATCCGGGCCGCGGTCGCGGGCGACCCGGTCTCGTCGCTCCTGGTCCTGTGGGGGGCGGTCGCCCTGTCGGCGATCCTGGCCTTCTC
>JAJZGO010000078.1 GCA_021798415.1 Thermoplasmata archaeon
GGGGGTCGCGACGGTCCGTTCCGGTCCGCGCGACGGGCGCGGGCGCCCGCTCTACCTCGCGAGGACCCGGGCGTCGCACGCATCGACCCAGGCGCATCGCGCGCAGCGCCCGGGGGACGGGGTGGCGCGGCCGTCGTACGGCCGGTCGACCTCGGCCCGGATCGCGAGGAGCTCGTCGCGCGCCGCCGCGTCCCAGCGGACCCGATACTCCCGGTCGGCGTATCGCAGCACGCCGAACGGCGGGGAGCGTCCCGTCGTCGCCTCGACGAGCAGGCAGTACGCCCAGACCTGGACGCGGTGGGACCGGGCGGGACCCCCCCTCGGCGCCGCCCGGCTCTTCACCTCGACCGGAACGAGCCCGCCGTCCGGCGTCCCGCGGAGCGCGTCCGGCCGCCCCTCGAGCCGGTGGCGGACCGAGACGAGCACGGCGGGGCGCCCCGCGTCGATCGCGACGAGCGACCCGAGCGAGGCCTCCCGCCGGCGGAGCGAAAGCGCCCGGAGGCTCGCGGCCGCGATCGCCGCCCCGACCGCGAGCAGCGCGAGCGCCGCAACGAGGGGGACTACGGCCGGAGCACCCACAAGACCCCTGCGACCACGAGCACGACGCCGACCGCCACGCCGGCCCAGTAGGCGCCGGCGCGATCGGCGCGACGCCGCTCGGCGGCCAAGGTACGCCGATGGTAGACCCGCCCCGCCCGGCGGCGCGCCCCCGACGCCGCGCTCGGGCCGACGGGCGGGGGATGATGGCGGTAGAAGTGCGACCGCGGGCAATACGCGTAGTCGGCGAGGTCCGACGGCGAGGACCAGCGCTCGTCGCTCGGGGGCATCGGGCCGGCCGGGGCCCGGGGAAGCGTTTACCGATTCCGTTCGACGCGCATCGACCGCGCGGCGGGCGACCTCATTCGTCCGCGGGCGCCGGATCCGCCTTCTTGCGGGGACGCGCGCGGGGCTTCGGCTTCGACTCCCCCTCGGCGATCGGCGCCCTCCGCTTCGGCGCGGGGGTCGCGGGCGCGGGCGCCGGTGGGGAGGACGCCTCCTCGGAGGGCCGTAGAGTCTCGGCCTTCGCCGCGGGTTCGGGGGGGGCCGGCGGTGCGGGGACGGGAGGTGCCGCGCCCGCGCGCTTCGCCCGCGCGCGGCCCGTCGACGCGGCGCTCGCCGAGCGGTCCGCCGCGACCTTGATCGCGTGCGCCCGGGTCCACTTGTATCGGTGCCCGACGCGCCCGAGGTGGAGCTGCTGCTTGCGGCAGGAGGACGTGCAGAAGTGGAAGACGGTCCCGTCGCGCTTGACGAACATCGAGCCGGTGCCGGGCTCGATCTCGGCCGCGCAGAAGGAGCACTGTCGCTTGACGACCATCGACCGGGACCTCCTTCGTTCTAGCGGACCGAGAGCTTGCGGGCCTCGCGAGCGGTCTCCCGGAGGATCAGCACGTCGCCGAGCCGGATCGGCCCCGCGACGTTGCGCGTGATGATCTTGCCGCGGTCGCGGCCCGCGAGGACGCGGACCTTCACCTGGGTCGCCTCGCCGGCCATCCCGGTGCGGCCGACGAGCTCGACGACCTCGGCCGGGGACCCTTTCTCTTCCGCCATCGACCGTCCCTCGCCCCTTCGGCGCGCCTACTTCTTCAGCGTCGGGAACGCGGCGGCGATCTCCTCGAGCAGGGCCTTCGCCTCGCCGGGCTCGACGACCGCGACGCTCGCGGCGCCCTTCGAGAGCCCCGCCGACTGACCGAGCCGCTGCTTCTTGGGGACGTAGACGTACGGGATCCGCTTCTCCTCGCAGAGCATCGGAACGTGGACGAGGATCTCGACGGGGTCGACGTCCTCCGCCATCACGACGAGCTTCGCTTCCGCGCGCTCGCTCGACTTCGTCACTTCGTTCGTTCCGACCCGGATCTTTCCCGTCTCGCTCGCCACCTGGACGAGCTGGAGGGCCTTGTCGGAGAGTTCGTTCGGTGTCTCGAATCGCACGTAGATAGGTCGCGCCATGGTTCCTCGCGTCAGCGGAACCCCGAAGGGGTCCTCGGCTCACGGGTGGGGCCAGTCCGAGGCCCCCGGATACTTAAGGATGCCGGAGCGCGGGGCCGTTCGTTCGCCCCACGGCGGTCGTTGAGGTCGCCCGAGGCGACTAGAGATCTCGCGGGCGACCTCGGCCCCGCGCGGACCCGCCTCGCCGCCGAGCGCGCACGGGAGCCGTCGGTCGCTCCGACCGCGCCCGGCGATCCCGTCAGGACCGCGGCCCCGCTCCCGAGTCCGAGCCTGACGGCGCGGGCGGCGCGACGAACCGTTCGGGGGCGAGCTCGGGGTGGTCGGCGAAGAACCGGCGGGCCGGCTCGACCCGCCGGTCGAGGACCCCGGCGACCGCCCCCTTCAGGTCCTGCGGGTGGAGGTGCCCCTGCGTCCACGCCGCGAGGAAGCTCGCCTCGTCCGCGAACTCGATCGGTCCGCCGTGCTTCGGCGCGCGGTCGACCGCAAGGCGGCCCTCCCAGGGGAAGACGATGAACCGGACGACCTCGACGACCGGGTTGCCGTCGACGACCTTCGCCGGGCAGAAGGCGGAGGCGAGGCGCTCGGCGATCTCGGCGGTCGAGCTCGGGATCGGGATGGCGGACCCGGGGTCGGACTTCGACATCTTCCCCTCCACGAGCCCCTCGACGGGGTCCATCCGGGCGCCGCCGCGCAGCGAGGAGAGGAGCGGGGTGTGGACCGCGACCGGGACCGGCCAGCGGTAGTGGTGGGCGACCTCGCGGGCCAGGGCGTGCGCGCGCCGCTGGTCCATGCCGCCGTACGCGAGGTCGACGGGCAGCTCGAAGATGTCGGCCGCCTGCATCGCCGGGTAGAACAGCTTCGACGAGTCGAGGTTCGCCTCCTCCTCGGAGCGGCCCATGATCGACATCGCCCGCTTCGTCCGCGCCAGGGTCGTCGCCTTCGCGACCCGAACGACCCGTGCCCAGTAGTCGGACGAACCGGCGAGCTCCTGCGACCACCGGTAGCGCACGCGGTCGGGCGTCGCGCCGAGCGCGGCGAACGCCGCCTGCATGTACCGTCCGCTCGCGGCGATCCGCTCCCGGTCCCCACCGAGCTTGTCGTTGATCCACGCGTGCCAGTCGGCGAGATAGACCGTGACGTCGCACCCCGCGTCCGCGAGGTCGACGATCTTGCGGGCCGTGATCAGGTGGGCGACCGTGAGGCGCCCCGACGGCTCGAAGCCGATGTAGGCCCGCGGGCGCTCCTGCGTCTCGAAGAGCGCGCGGAGCTCGTCGGGGGTGATGACCTCAGAGGCGTTCCGGGCGACCCGTTCGACGCGCGCCTCCCGGTCCACGCCGCACGGGAGAGCGCCGGGTATTTATCTCGTGGTCCGACCCCCCGGGGGCCGCGCCTCCGAGCGAGACATCTTAAGACCCCCCGCACCGCTAGTACTGGTCCCACGTCCATGGACGGCTCGGTCGAAGGCACGGCGGCGCGGGAGGTCCCCGCACCGCCCCCCACTCCCGCGGAGCTCGCCCGCGCCCTGGCCGTCACGCTCGAGACCGGCGAACGTCTCCACCGCGCGGGCCTCACGACCGCCGAGTCGGCCCGGGCCGCGAGCGCCGAGACGCTCGAGCGCGCCGGGGTGTCGCGCGCCGAGATTGACCGCATCCGCGGACCCGCCGCGGAATCCGCCCACGGGGGGACCGCGGCGACCGTCGACTCGGACCGGATCGTGGAGCGGTGGGCCGGCACGGTCCGTCGCCCCGAGCGCTCCCGCCGGCGCCGCGTCGCGCCCGCCGCGAAGGAATCGACCGACCTATTGCGCAAGTGGGTCGACGGCGACGACCGCGCGATGGAGGACTGGATCCGGTCCTCCGAGCCGGCGCCGACCGCCGCCCCGTCCGTCGCCGCCGCGTCCTCCTCGGGTCCCGAGGCCCCGGGCCCGTCCGGGCCGTCGCCCGACACCGGTACCGCCCCGATCCTCGAGCGCGAGGAGACGGTCGTCCGGTGGCTCACGGGTCTCCTCGACCGGGTGAAGTCGGACCAGTTCGACCCGGCGACGATGGTCCAGGAGGTCCAGGACCTCCACCGGCAGCTGTTCGACGAGCGCGCGAAGCGCAAGCAGCTCGAGGACGAGGTCGAGCACGTGAAGCGCGGTTCGATCGCCGTGATCAAGTACGTCCGCTCGCGCGAGGCGAAGGAGCGCGAAGTGGGCCTCAAGTCCAAGGACGACGAGATCGCGGAACTCCGGCTCCGCCTCCTCGCGGCCGAGGGCGCCCACGGCCTCCGGCCGGGCGACTCCGCCGCTCCGGCCGCCCCGTCCCCCCCGAGCGAAGTCTCCGCCCGGACCGCCGACGCGGTCGAGAAGTCGACCCGCGAGCTCGAGCAGCGCCTTCGGGAGGAGTACGCCGAGCGCGAAGGCGATTACGTCGAGCGCGAGACCGAACTGAGGCGCCGCATCGTCGCGCTCGAGGGCGAGGTGCGGAACCTCTCCTCGGAGACCGAGCGGGCCCGCGACCGGGAGGAGCTCCTCGGGAAGGACCGCGGGAGCGTGACCGAGGAGGTCGCGCGGCGTCTCGAGGAGGTCGGCCAGCGCGAGAAGGACCTGGTCGCCCGCGAGAACGAGGCGCGCACCCGATTCGAGGAGATCCGGATCAACGCCGAGGAGCTCGAACGGCGGCGCTCGCCCATCGAGTTCAAGGAGCGCGAGCTCGCGGCGTACGACCAGCAGCTCCAGACCCGTCGCCAGGCGCTCGACATCGAGGCACGACGGCTCGAGGGGATGCGGCAAGAGATGGGCGCGACCGGCGTCGTCCCGGGCGACGAGGCCCGTCGCCTCGAGGACCTGCGCCACGAGCTCTCCCAGAAGGACGCGGAACTGCGCGCGCGCGAGACCCAGCTCCTCGCCCGCGTCCAGGAGCTCGAACGGATGAGCGGCGCGACCGCCGAGACCGAGGCGAAGCAGATCCACGAGGACGCGGCATCCGCCGCGAAGGAGGTGAAGGTGCGCAGCGGGGTCCGTCGCCTGGACGACCTGCTCTTCGGCGGGTTCCCGCCGGGGGTCCAGGTCCTCGTGAACGGCCCCGCGCACACCGGCAAGGACGTCCTCGCCCGCCTCTTCTCGGTCGAGGGCCTGAAGCTCGGGATCCCGTCGATCTGGGTCGTGACCGACAAGACCTACGTCCAGGTCCGCGACGACCTCGCCGTACTCTATCCCGGGCTCGCGGACGCCGAAAAGAAGGGGATGGTCCGGTACGTCGACCTCTACTCGCGCTCCGTCGGCTCGGCGTCGTCGAGCCCGAACGCCCGGCTCCTCTCCTCGACGGACAAGGCGGTCCTCGACCAGCTCGCCACCACGGTGAACGGCTTCGCCGAGGAGCTGAAGGAGCACTTCCCGGCGTACCGGCTCGTCTTCGAGTCGGTCTCGACGATCACGGCGTACCTCGACACCGCCTCGACGTTCCGCTTCCTCCAGCCGTTCGTCGGCCGCCGCAAGATCGAGGGGGCGGTCGCCTACTACGTCCTCGACAGCGGGATGCACTCGGACTCGGACGTCGAGACGCTCGAGCACATGGTCGACGGTTCGATCAATCTCAAGGTCGAGCAGATGAAGACGTTCCTGTCGGTCCGCGGCGTCGGAGACGCCCAGGCCCGCGCGTGGATCGGCTACACGTTCAACAAGCGCTCGCTCAACCTCGGGTCGTTCAGCCTCGAGCACATCCGCTAGTCGGCCGGAGGGCCGACCCCGGCGGTCGGGGTCAACTCGGTTTCACGCACCGGGCCAAGGGGCGGCACGTCTCTTCCGGGACGATGAACGCGGTCGCGGTCCCGCCGTCCGGTCCGACCCGCCCGAGGCATCGTCGTCTCTGGGTCGTCACGGTCGTGGTCGTGGTGGTCGCGGTCGCCCTGCTCGCCGCGATCGCCGTCCCCGTCCACGCCCAGTCGAAGCTCCTTACTGTGGCCCCGGGGACCTCGGCCTACGTCGAGTTCCAGGTCCCGCCGGCGAGCTGGGTGACCGTGCACTTCTCGCACGCCGGTGGCATGCCGATGACGTACTGGATGGACGGACCGGGCGGGATGATGTTCACCCACCGCGGCATGATGCAGGGGGACGCGTACTCCTTCGGAACGTGGGGCGGGAGCGTCCGCTGCTACGCCGCGTACGACGGGCCCGCCTCGGGGATGTCTCCGGTCTGGGTGAACGCGACCTGGGGACTTCTCTAGTCGGTCCCGGCCGCGACGGACCGTCGGCCCACGCCCCGCGGGCCCCGCTCGGGCGGCCGTTGGGAGACCCGGCGGCGGGACCAAGGGCTAAGTACCCGCGAGGGGGTCGTTGCCCCGCTAGGCTGGACCGGGGGGTTGGGCGTCCCCTTACACACCGAAACCGTCCTTAGCGGGGGTGACAGGCAGGAGCGACGTTCGGTCGAATCGCACGTCTCGAGGTGCTTCGCAGACGCTCTGTTCCGCTGGGCCGCGGGCACCGCGACGAGCGCTCGGAGGAGCGCCCTAGCGGTTACCCATCACGGGAACCGGGTCAGGTCCTGACGGGAGCAGCCTTACCGTGACCCGTCGACGCTGGCGGGGCGACGGGGCCGAGGAGCATCCGGGATCAACGTGGGGTTCGGTCGAGCGGCAATCCTGCTGGCCTAGCACACGGGGCCGCGGACGCCGGGGGCACCGCACGGTCGGCGACGTACATCACACGGATCGGGAACTCCCGGCCGCCCTCCGCACGCCCCTCCGCCGCCTCGGGCCGGAACCCGGAGTCGATCGCGAGCGTACGGGCGTACTCCCGCGAGAAGAAGTGGACCGTCGGGCCACCGGGTCCGAGGCGGTAACGGTCCGGCCCCACGCGTCGCCCTCGGCCGTACCACGGGTCGTCGACCGACCGGACGCTGTAGAGGTGCAACCCCCGCGGTCGGAGCGCGCGGCGGGCGGCCCGGTAGAGCGCGGCGTGCTCCCGGCGGTCGAAGTCCATGTTGAGGAAGAGGCAGGAGTAGACGGCGTCGAGCGACCCCGGGGGGCGGCGCTCGAGCGCCGCGCGCGCGTCGTCCGTCTCGACCGCG
>JAJZGO010000009.1 GCA_021798415.1 Thermoplasmata archaeon
GACCGCGATGTCGGCCGCCGCGCGGACGGCCGCCGAGGAGGAGTTTAGCGCGACGCCCCCGCCGACGAGCGGGAACAGCTCGGCATCCGACGGGCCGTCCCCGACGTGGGCGACCGCCGAGGGCGGCACGGCCGCGCGTGCGAGGAGGGCCGCGAGGCCCCGACGCTTGTCCGCCCCCACGCGCCCCACCGGGCCGATCGGTCCCGCCCCGATCGGAGGGGTCGGGGTTCCCTCGGCGTCGTCGAAACCGAAGGTCGCTCGATACCAGTCCGTCACGTAGGTCGGGTTGTGCGTCAGGAGGGCCGTCCGGCATCCGAGCGCGCGGAGGCGAGCGACCCCCGGATCGATCCCGTCGAGCTTCGGCGTGCGGGAGAGGACCTCCTCCACTTCGGAGAGCGTGTGGCCCCGGGCGAGGGCGAGGAGCGCGGCGACGTAGTCGTTCCGATCGAACGCGCCGGCGCGGAGCTTATGGTCGATGCCCTCGTACTCGGGGATCCTCCCGAAGGCCACGGCGACCTCTCGCCAGCCGTGGACGCGCGTGAGGGTCCCGTCGATATCGACGGTGACGAGCCGCCAGGGGAACGCCGACCCACAGGCGCTCACGAGCGGCTGCCGACCCCCATCAAAATCCCCCCGACCCAGAGGGCGACGATCCCCACTGCGGCCACCGGGAGGACGGTCGCGAGGGGGCCCGGCGCCGTCGGGAAGAGGATCGCGAGCAGGAAGAGCCCGACGAGCGTTAGGGCGAGCCCGAGGGAGATCTTCGCGGCCTTCGATAGCCCCCGCCGGTGCGCCCGGCCGGGAGGGGGTGGAGGGGTCGTGGCCATCGGACGGCCACGCGACGCCGGGAAGATAACCGTAGCTGCGGCCGGGTCGACCGCGGTCCGTGCCGCCCGCGCCGCCCTCCTAGAAGTCGGGCGGTGGGATCCACGCCTCGAGCGGGGCGTTCGCCGATTCCTCGTCGGCCTTCCGTCGCTCCGCCGGTATCGACCGCACGAACGGCTTCGAACCGATCGGGGCGAGGAACGTCGTCACGAGACCGACGCCCGCGACCACCGTGTAGATCGTACGGGAGAAGATCCCCTGGTCGAGCAGGATGACCGCCATCGCGAGCTCGACCGCGCCGCGGCTCGAGACGAGGAAGCCGGCGCCCAGCGACTCGTCCCGCGTCCAGCCGAGGCCGCGGGCGACCAGGCTCCCGGCCGCGACCTTCGATAGGAACGCGAACGCCCCGAGCAACGCGAAGACGAGCAAGGTGGCGGGCGAAGTGGCGAGGCTCCTCAGGTCCATCCCGAAGCCGACGAGGGCGAAGAAGAGCGGGATGAAGAACCCCCAGGTGACCGCCTCGAAAACGAGGCTGATCGTGCGGTGCTGGCGGCGCCCCGCGCTCTCGGGGGTGACGAGGATCCCGGCGTAGAACGCCCCGACGAGGAACGTGAGCCCGAGGAACTGGGAGTAGAGGGCCGCGCCGAGCGCGACCACCATCAGCACCGCGAACCCCGCCTCGGGGATCCGCCAGGTCTCTCGGAACCGCTCGGCCATCCGCCCCCAGACGCGGACCCGCCGGAGGCTCACGAGGGCCATGTGGACGAGGAGGACCGACGAGAGGAACAGCGCGACCGTGACGACCGCCGTCACGACGGCGAGGAGCGGGCTCCCGAGGTTCCCCTGGACCCTCAGAAGGACCGCGAAGACCGTCACCGCGGCGAGCTCGTTCACGAGCGAGGTGTTCATGAGGACCGTGCCGAACCGGCTTCGAAACAGCCCGAACTCGCGCAGCATGATCGCGAGCACGGGAAGCGCGGTGATCGAGATCGTCAGCGAGACGAACAGCGCGGTCATGATCGATAGCCCCGGGTAGAGGAGGTGAACGACCAGGGTCCCGGTGAGGAACGGCGCGACGAAGATCGCGACCCCCAGGAGCGCGGCCGGCCGGCCGGTCGAACGGATCTGCTGGGGCGTCACGGCGAGCCCGGCGGTCATGAGGATGAAGAACGTCGCGAGGAACTGGAGCCCCGAGAACGGCGTGGCGAGGCTCGAGAACCCGAGCAGCGACCCGAGGAACGTCGGGCCGATCACGATCCCGACCAGAAGCTGGCCGACCAGGGCCGCCTGGCCGAACCTGCTGAAGAGCTCACCGACCAGGACCGCGCAGGCGACGAGGAGGAAGAGCCCGACGAGGAAGAGGGTCGTGCTGTCCACGGGTCCGGTCCGGACGGTGCCGAGCGGGTCGGCCGAATCTCGCGGCCGGTCGGTGGCCGGGCCCCGCCCGAGCCGTCGGCTTCGGGGCGTCGCCCGGGGATAACTAGGTTACTGTCGAGCGGTCGGATCCCCCGGACCGCGCGGGGCCGTAATTAGGGGCCGAGCCCCTCGGGCAAGGCGTGCGGCGACGGGCTCGGGAACCGGGTCCGACGCCGGCCGAGCGGAACCGCGCGGTCGGCGAGCGGAAGACCCGGGCCGTCGAGGAGCCGCTCGACGTCCGGTTGAGGACGCGCGAGGTCTACCCGATCCTCGAGGTCCGCAACCCGCTCCACGGGACCGCGTACCGGGTCCTCCTGCCCGAGTTCCCCGGGTCCGGGTCGGCCCTCTGTACGTGCACGGACTTCGCCCGCCGTGGCCTCGGGACGTGCAAGCACATCGAGGCGGGGGTCGCCTGGCTCGGCGAGCACCCGGACTCCCCGCCGCTCCTTCCGCCCCGGCGGGGGGGGGTCCGATCCGCGGCTGTCTGGAAGGAGGTCGACCGGAGGATCTCCGAAGGCTCCCGCGCGGGGATGCCCGAAAGCGAGCGGGTCCGCCGCGCCGGCGCCGTCCTCTTCGAGCGTCGACGGGGCGAGCCCGACCCGTAGAGAAGGAGGAAGGGGTTGGGAAGGGGCCGCCCGCGGCCCACGCGGCCTAAGTCGACATCCCGGGGGCGCTCTTCAACGCCCGGATCCGGTAGTACTCGGGGTCGACGATGACCTCGCCGTTGATCCCCATCGTCTCGATCGTCTTGAGCGGGGCGCCCGCCGACTTCTTGGCGGCCTGCCAGTCCGGGATCGGGATCGAGAACTTCTTCTCGACTTCGGTCCGGTAGATCGGGCCCGAGTTGTACGAGCAGAACGGGATGACTCGCCCGTCCGGGACGGCGTAGTGGATGTCGCAGCGCATCAGCCGCTGGATGTCGTAGTCGTACGCGTCCTGGAAGTGCATGTTCCCGATGTAGAGCGTCCGCCACGTGAACTTCGCGACGGCCTCCTTGTTGCCCTCGGTGAAGATCGACGCGATCACGCGGACCGCGTTCTTCTCGTTGAGGCCCTCCGGGGCCTTCGAGAAGTCGAAGTACTTCGCGACGTCGTGCATCAAGCGGGCCCCCGCGACGGCGGTGCGGACGCGGGCGAACCGGGCGTCCCGGTACTTCTCGATCATCGACTCGACGTTCTCGAAGAACCCGTCGACGTCCATGAACCGCGGAAGCGGGGTGATCTTCTGTCCGTCCTTCGAGATGAAGGCGAACGTGGCGCACCCGCACCCGGGGTGGGTCGTCAGGGTCATCTTCTCTTCGCCGTGGATGATCGAGACGAGCTCACTGATCGGCGCGACCGACGGCACCGGGAAGAAGTCGGACTTCTCGAACGGCCCCTCCGTGCAGAGGATCCGAACGAGGTCGGACTGCGTGAACCGCATCTGGAAGCGGTCCTTGTCGGGAATGCGCGCCGTGAGCGCGACCGGCTGGAAGTTGACGCCGCGGACGACGTCGAGGTTGTCGATCGCGAACTTCACGGTCGGCCAGATCTCCTTCTCGTTGAACCCGCCGACGAGCGTGGGGACGAGGACGACGCTGAGCGGCTTGTCGGGCTTGCCGGCGGCCAGGTCGGACGCGGGCGAGTGGGTCTCGCGCGCCGCCTGGATCGCCTTCTGCTTCACCTTGAACAACGGGACCCCCCGGACCTTGCGGTAGATCTCGTCGTCCAGCCCGTCGAACTGGAGGTAGAGCGTGTGCAGCCCCGCGTCCCGGGCCGCCTGGGCGAAGCCCGGTTCGTTCGCGACGCGGATCCCGTTCGTGGCGACCTGGATCTGCTTGAAGCCGAGGTCCCGGGACATCGCGACCGCGTCCAGGAAGAGGGGCGAGAGGGTCGGTTCCCCGCCCGAGAACTGGACGGCGACCGTTCCGACCGGCTTCTGCTCCCGGAGCGTCTTCAGCATGAAGTGGATCTGCTCGCGGGTCGGCTCGAAGACGTAGCCGGCCGCGTTGGCGTTCGCGAAACAGACGGGGCACTTCAGATTGCAGCGGTTGGTGAGGTCGACGAGGGCAAGCCCCGTGTGGGACTTGTGGTGGCTGCACATCCCGCACGTGGTCGGGCACCCGCGGAACTTGTCGTAGTACGGGTTCTCGTATCCGACGCCGTCGTGGGCGTAGACCTCCATGCGCAGGTAGAAGTCGACGTCGTTCGAGATGATGTCCCAGAAGTACCCGTGGGCCCGGCACGTCTTCTCCATGATGACGCGGCCGTCCTTCTCGCGGACGATCGCGGGGATGACCTTGATGCACTCGGGGCAGACGGACGCCGTCTTCCTCGGCAGTCCGCGCGGCGCCTGGAACTCCTTCATCACACGTGCCGGCATTCTCGTAACTCCTGGTTCTCGACCCGCCCGTTAGGTTCGGGTCTGACTTGCCCACCCACGCCACCCTACATAATCCATCTGTAGTTTAGCTCGCGACAAAAATGGCTATCCGTGACGGGGAGTGGCACGGTCCGGCGCGCTACATTCCGCCGAGAGCGACAACGACCGGAGGGGCCGATGCGCATGGCCCCACACCTTATCGTCCGCGACGCATCGGGGCGAGCGTTGCCATGCCGGCCGCCCGCTCGCGCCGAACCCGTAAGGGCTCCGCCGCCGCCCGCCGACGCTCTCGCCCCTCCTCCGCGGCGCCCCGCTTCGTCGGCCGAGACCCCTCGCCGGTTCTCGAACGCTACCCCCCGAAGGATCCGGGCCTGGGCTCGCGGCCCGTCGTGACCGGGGCCCCCGCACGTCCCGCCCCTTCGTCGCTCCCCCCCGAGCCCGCACCGCCGGGCCCGACGGCGCCGCCCTCCGTGCCGCTGATCCGACTCGACCGGGCGTTCGACCTCGACGGCTTCTCCGAGCAACTGGGGGAAACCTCGATCCGGGTCACGGTCCCGCGCGAGGAGCTCTCGGAGGTCCTCCGACGGATCCTTGAGTTCACGGGGTTCGGGATCTACGTGTACTCGATCAGCGTCCGCCCGGCGCCCGCCGAGCTGTTGAAGAGCTACGTGGTCGAGCTCCAGCGGGTCGACTACTCGACCGAGAAGGGCGCCTGGGTACCTTTCGTGGAGAAGGGAGCCCTAGATCCCCCCTAACACGCGTCGACGCCCGGCGCGTGAGCCCTAGCGACGGGGGGCGAGCGCCCGGCGCGCGAGCAGCCCCGCGATCACGAACATCGCCCCCGCCCACGCGAGGAGGCCGAGGAGGTAGACCTCGGGCCCGTACGGGTAGAACGAGCGCGCCCCCGCGAACAGGTTCTCCCGGAGGACGTCGACCGCGAGCGTGATCGGGTTGAACGACGCGACGGTCTGGAACCACGCCGGCATCGTCCCCCACGGGTAGAGGGCGGCGCTCGTGAGGAGGACCGGCAGGTTGATCGTGTTCACGACCGCGAAGTACGACTGCGGCTGTTCGAGGGAGAAGCCGATCGCGAGGAAGAGCGCCGCGAACATCGCCGACAGGACCACGACGGCGAGGACGATCTCGACCGCCCCGAGCACAGTGACCGAAGCGGTGATCTCGAGCCCGCTCAGCCCGAGGTGGCCGAGGAGGACCGAGAGCCCGAGGACGAGGAAGGCGAGGCCGATCGGCTGGATCGACCCGGCGACCAGGCGCGCCCCGAAGATCGAGGCGGCCGGGGCCGGCGTGGCGGCGGTCCGCTTGAGGATCCCGAAGAGACGGTCGAAGATCACGTTCGCGCCGATGAAGAGCGTGGCCGTGACCGAGACGAAGCCGGTCATGCCGGCCGCGAAGTACGAGAAGTAGCTCGGGGCGCCGCGGAACGCGGCCAGGAAGTACGCGGGATCGACCCGGCCGCCGCCGAGGTTCTGGAGGTTGAACGCCTGGCCGAACAGGATCAGGTAGAGGACCGGCAGGAGGAGCGAGGTCAGGATGGCGCCCGGATTCCGGGCGAGCCTCAGGAGCTCGCGGCGGGTGAGGGCCACGAACTCGCGGATCATCGTCGCCCCCGGCCGAACGCCTCCCGCACCTGGCCAATGCGGACGGCGCGATCGGTGGCGGTCGCCCCTTCGTCCTCGCGGAACTCCCGGCCGGTGAACTCTAGGAAGACCTCGTCGAGGCTCGGGCGCTTCAGCGAGACCCCGGTGAGCCCGATCCCGGCCCGGGTGCAGGCGTCCACGAGCAGCGGGATGAGCGCCTCTCCCCGGGGGGCCTTCACCCGGTACGCCTCCTCCTGGCGGGTCGCCGAGACGACCCCCGGTACGGCGGAGAGCACCTTCGCCACCTCGGGGTCGCTGCGAACGGTCCGGACCGTCACGACGTCGCCGCCGAGTCGGTCCTTGAGCTCGGACGGGGTCCCCATCGCGACCAGGCGGCCGTGGTCGATGATCGCGAGACGCTCGCAGATCGCATCCGCCTCGTCGAGGTAGTGGGTCGTCACGAAGATCGTCATGCCGCGGTCCTTGCGGAGTTCCTGGACGTACTGCCAGAACCCGGCGCGTCCTTGGGGGTCGAGGCCGAGGGTCGGTTCGTCCAAGAAGAGGACGCGGGGAGCGTGGATGATGCCGACCGCGAGCTCGAGGCGGCGGCGCATCCCGCCCGAGTACGTCTTCACGAGCCGGTCGGCGGCGTCGCCGATCTGCAGCCGCTCGAGGAGGGAGTCGATCCGCGGGCGCGATTCGGCCCGGGGCACCCGGAACAACGCGGCGGCGAGCTCGAGATTCTCCCGGCCGGTCAGGTCAGGGTCGGCCGTCGATTCCTGGAAGACGATCCCGATCCGCTGCTTGATGGCCGCCGGGTCACGGAAGACGTCCACGCCGTCGACCACCGCACGTCCGCTCGTGGGCACGAGACCGGCCGTGAGCATCGAGACCGTGGTCGTCTTGCCGGCGCCGTTCGGTCCGAGGAAGCCAAACGCCTCGCCCGGCATCACCGAGAAGGAGACGTCCTCGACGGCCCGGACCTTCCCGTTGTAGGTCTTCGATAGGTGCTCGACCCGGATCGCCGACTCGAGCATCGCGCCCCCTAGCTCGACAGCCGGGCGAGGCGGTCGGCCACGTCCTTGAGCTGCGCGCGGACCCGTTCGAGCCGGTCCGCCTGCGACCCACCGAGCTCCTCGAGGAAGCTCGCGAGACCGCTCAGCTCTCTCACCGCATCCTCGGCCGTGCGCGGGCCGAACGGGCCGAACGCGGAGCCCACCCCTTCCCGGATCTTCGCCGCGAGCTCGTACCGTCCGTCCGGCCGCTTGTGGACGAGGTCCTCCTTCGAGAGCTCCTCGAGGAGCGGGTAGACCGACCCGGGCGACGGACGCCACCACCCCCCGCTCATCCGCTCCATCTCGTCCATCAGCTCCGCGCCGTTCTTGGGCGCGTGGCCGAGGGAGAGGAGCACCCATCCGCGAAGCCCGCGGCGCTTCTTGGAGACCCAGACATCGCTCCAGAGGTTCATCGAATTTTCGATATCGGAATACCAATACACCTTCTTGACGGTTTCGATCCGGCGATGACGAGCGGCTCCGGGCGAGGCGGCCCCGGAGAAGCTAATCTACCGAAACGACCTCGCGCCGTTCGAGGGACGATGTCGCTGGGGTCGGGCGAAGGTCGCTGGGAGGCCGAGCTGCGCGCGCTGCGCGAGGAGCTGCGGGAACTGCGCGCCGAGCAGCGCGAGATGGCCAAGGCGATCGACCAGCTCGTCGGCACGTTCCGCATGCTCGCGACCCATCTCGGAATCGCCGCCGAACCGTACGTCCGCAAGGAGTCCGGCCGCCGCGACAGCGACCTGCCCGGATTCGGCTAGGCCGGGCCCGATGCCGATCCGCTACACGGTCCGGGCCGCGGAGCCCGCCGACCACCGCGGGCGACTCTCGGTCGACATCGAGGGCGTCGTCGGCCCGAGCGTCGACCTCGTCCTCCCGTCCTGGGTGCCGGGGTCCTACCACATCGTGAACTACGTCCAGGGGTTCCGCGGTCTCACGGCCCGAGCGGGGGAGGGAGGACCCCCCCTTCCGGTCGAACGGGTCGACAAGACGCGGTGGAGGATCCGGACCGACGGCGCCCCGCGCGTCCGGGTCGACTATTCGGTCTACGGCCACGGCCTCGTCACCGAGGCGTTCGACCTCACTCCCGAGCACCTGTTCGTCAACGCGGCACTGTGCCTGCCGTACGTCGAGGACCACCGCGACGAACCGCTCGATGTCGCGCTCGAGATCCCCCCGCACTGGCGGGTCGTGACCGAGCTCGAGGAGGTCGGGAGCCACCCGCCCCGGTTCCGTGCGCCGAACTACGACGTCCTCGTCGACAGCCCGATCGATGCGGGCCAGCCCCTCGTCCTCACGATCCGCCCCGGCGGCATCCCGCACCGGATCTCGCTGTGCGGGGAGGGCGGCAACTACGAGACCCACCGGCTCGAGGAGGACATCGGGAAGATCGTGGAGGCGACGACGCGCATGGTCGGAGACTCCCCCCTCACGAGCTACACGTTCTTCTACCACCTCACCGACGTCCCGGACGGGGGCCTCGAGCACGCGACCTCGAACTCGTGCGTCGTCCGTCGCACGACGTTCCAGCCGGCGGACGACTACCTCAAGTTCCTTTGCCTGACGAGCCACGAGTACTTCCACCTCTACAACGTGAAGCGGGTCCGGCCGAAGGCCCTCGACCGCATCGACTACACGCGCGAGATGTACACGCGGCTCCTCTGGTGGATGGAGGGGGCGACCGACTACTTCTCCGACCTCGTCCTGCGCCGGGCGGGGCTCTACACGCCCGCGAAGTTCCTCGAGGCCGAGGCGAAGGCCGCGAAGACCTACCTCGAGACCCCGGGACGCCGCCAGCTGAGCCTCGAGGAGGCGTCGTGGCTCTCGTGGGTCGACCTCTACCAGCCGTTCGAGGAGACCCCGAACCAGTCGGTCTCCTACTACCTCAAGGGGAGCCTCGTCGCCCTCCTTCTCGACCTCGAGATCCGCCATCGGACCGAGACCCGGGCGTCGCTCGAGTCGGTGATGAGGACCCTCTGGGCCGAGTACGGGCGCGTCGACCGCGGCGTGGGCGAGGACGAGATCCTCACGGTCGCCGAGCGGTCGACGGGGCTTGAACTCGGTCCGTTCTTCGCGCGCTACGTGCGGGGCACGCACGAGATCGATTTCGATGCGTTCGCGCGCTACGCCGGCCTCTCGTTCGGACCGAAGGCCAAGCCCGAGAACGACGACTCGAGCGACCCCGGCTACCTCGGCCTCCGCGTCGAGGACCATGACGGCCTCGTCCGGATCCGGCACGTTCTGCGCGACGCGCCCGGTCAGCGGGCCGGCCTTTCACCGGGCGACGAGATCGTCGCGGTGAACGGAGTGAAGCTGACGTACCCGCAGTTCGAGGTGACGCTCAAGCGCTACCCGCCGGGGACCGAGGTCGACCTCGCGCTCTTCCGCCGGGGCTACCTCCGCCACGTTTCGGCCACGATGGGCAAGGGCCCGCCCGAGAAGTACGCCTTCTCCGCCGTAGAGAACCCGACCGACCTCGAGCGCCGGGTGTACGCGAGCTGGATCGGCGCGCCGTGGGAGCCCGCCTCCCCGGCGAAGCACGATTAGCCGGTCGGGCGGGTCGAGGGCCGCCGGGGGACCGCCTTGCGGCCGTACCGCCACTCGCCTTCCATAGGGTAGAGGCGGCGCAACCGGGTGTCGACCCGGTCGCCGATGCGGACCTCGCCCGGGGACGCGTCGGTGAGCTGGAGCGTGACCCGGACGCCGGTGGCGACCTCGGCGAGAACGACCCCGTACGGTCCCAGGGCCTCGACCTGGGGGTCGAACTCCGTCGGCTGTGCGCCGGACCCGATGACCGTCGTGGCGACGACGAGCGCACCGTCGGTGGGGAGCTCGACCGTCTCGAGACCCTCCGCTCGGCCGCACGAGCGGCACCGTCCCCGGCTCGGGAAGGTCGTCGCGCCGCAGGCTCGGCACCTCTCCGCCGCGAAGTTCCAGCGGCTCGGCAGGTTCTCGAGATACCGGGGTCGGGGCACGTACGCCCCCTCCGAGACCGCGGTCAGCCGTACGTCGGCGAGCGCCCGGAGCTTCGACGCCTCGACCGTCGGACCTTCGGGCGGCGTCACCCGCCACGGCCCGGCCCACGAGCCGTCCTGCCGTTCGCGGACCGCCGCCCGGTACATCTCGGAGGCGACCGCGAGGGGTCCGCGGGCCACGTCGCTGGCCGGCAGCGCCCCCCCGGACCCGGCCGCCCCCCCGTCCCCGAACCAGAGCGCGACGGCCGCATCGTCCCGCTCGCCGTCCGACGTCGGGGGATTGGCGTCCAACGAGGCGGTCTCGGCCCCTCCCGCGACGACCGCGAGGACGACCTCATCGCCCGACGGGCCGGCGCGTGCCTCTTCGAGGGCGCGGCCGAACCCCTCGGCGCCGGAGACCGGACGAACCACCTCGATCGGTCGTTCCAGTACCACCGAGATCGCCCAGTCCGTGGCGGGGAGGAGGGAGCCCACGACCGTCACGCGGACCGGCGTCCGGTCGCGGAAGCGAGGGCCCCGAGCGCGCTCGAGCGCGGTCGCCGCCAACGTGAACGCGTCCTCGTCGGGCCCGAGAACGCGTCGGCCGTCGCGGACGCCGCTCGCCCGGCCGATGCCGGCGCGCAGGAGTGCCCGCATCGCGCTCACCCTACCGAGAAGACGGTCACGGCCGCGGTCGCGCCGGCGCCGCCGACGTTGTGGGTCAGTGCGTGGCTCGCCCCGGGGACCTGCCGGGCCCCAGCCTGCCCGCGCAGTTGCGCGAAGACCTCGTACGCCTGGCTGACCCCCGTGGCCCCGATCGGATGCCCTTTCGCCTTCAGCCCCCCGTCGGGGTTCACGGGCAGTCGCCCGGTCCGCCGGGTCTCGTGCGCGAGCGTGAGGCGCGGGGCCTCCCCCGGCGCCGCGAACCCGAGGTCTTCGAGGGCGAGGAGTTCGGCGATCGTGAAGCAGTCGTGGACGAGGGCGAACGAGACCTTCGATCGGTCGAACCCCGCCGAGGCGAACGCCGCGTCGGCGGCCCGGCGGGTCGCGGCGAACCGCACGAGGTCCGGCCGTTCCTGGACCGCGAGGTAGTCCGAGCTGGCGCCGAGCCCGTCGACCCACACGGGGGTGTCGGTGAACCGTCGCGCGACGTCCGCCCGGGCGACCAGGATCGCGGCCGCCCCGTCGCTGACGGGGCAGCAGTCGTAGAGCCCGAGGGGGTCGGCGACGCGCGGCGCGCCGAGCACCTGGTCGGTGCGGACCGCCTTGCGAAAGTGGGCGTTCGGGTTGAGCGCGCCGGCCTCGTGGTTCTTCACGGCGACCTCGGCGAGCGCCTCTCGGCCCAGCCGGTGCTCGGAGAGGTAGCGGGAGGCGATCAGCCCGTAGACCCCCGCGAACGTGAGCCCCGCGAGACGCTCCCACTCGGTGTCGCCCGAGACACCGAGCCAGTAGCGCCGACGAGCGTTCGAGACGTCGGTCATCTTCTCGACGCCGGCGACCAGGACGAGCTCCGCGGAGCCGCTCGAGACCGCTCGCGCCGCCGCCCGGAGGGCGAACCCGCCCGAAGCGCATGCGTTCTCGACCCGCGTGACGGGAACGCCGACGCACCCGCTCTCTTCCGCGAGGACCGAGGCCGAGTTCCCGATCTGCCAGCCACCGAAGCCGAGCGTGGCGAGGAAGATCTCGTCGACCGACGAGCGTTCCGGGGCCCGATCGACGCTCTCGAACGCCGCGCCGACGGCCGCGCGGAGGAGCGCGCGGGGTCCCTCCTCCAGCACCCCGAACCGGGTGTGGCCGGCTCCCACGATCGCTGCCCGATGCACTCCCATCGCCCCGCGAGAACCGTCATAACGCCCGAGTCGTTGGAGCTTCTTAAGTCCGGGGAAGCGACGTGGCACGGGAACCTCCGATCGTGGTCGGCGTTTCGGGCGCGAGCGGGGCGCCGATCGCGGTGCGGGTCGTGCGCGGGCTCCACGACGCCGGCGTGCCGGTCGCGCTCGTCGTCTCCGAGGGCGCCCGGGCGGTCCTGAACGAGGAATGCGGGCTCGACGTCGACGCCCTGCGGCCGTACGCGCGGGACGTCTACGACGACCGGGACCTCGGGGCCGCGATCGCGAGCGGCTCCCATCGAACCCGCGGGATGGTCGTCGTTCCGTGCTCGTCGAACACCGCCGCGAAGATCGCCCTCGGCCTCGGCGACACGCTCCTCACGCGCGCCGCGCACGTCCACTTGAAGGAGCGGCGGCCGCTCGTCGTCGTGCCCCGCGAGACTCCGCTCCCCACCGTGCTCCTGCGCCACCTTACGACCTTGAGCGAGCTCGGGGTCGTCATCCTCGTCGCGTCCCCCGCGTACTACCTGAAGCCGGCGTCCGTCGACGAGGTCACCGACTACCTCGCGGGAAAGGTCCTCGACCATCTCGGGGTGCCGCACCGGCTCTACCGGGGCTGGAAGGAGGAGGAAGAGGCGTGACGGCGTACGCGCTCGCTCCCCGTGGGCGGACGCGAGGGCGGCTGCGCGAGTATGCCCCCGTCCCGCTCGTCGGGATCGTGGTGCTCCTCGTGGTCGTGATCCTCGTGACCCCCGTGCTCGTCTCGGAAGGACAACCGGCGCCCGGCATCCTGACGCAGGCCGAGCTGATCGTCGACCGCGTCCCGGGCAACGCGACCTTCCACTTCTACGTCCGGGGTCTCGGCTCGACCGTCCGGTACGACGAGATCGCCTTCGGGACGAACACGAGCCCCGCCTGGTCGGGCGCCGGCACGCCTCAGTGGAGCTCGATCACCTGGACCCGCTGGGCGAACGACTCGTTCGTGCTCGCGTCGCTCGTCTCCACGACGGCCAACCCGGTCGCCGTCAACATCACGGCGTACTACGCGAGCTCGGCCGGAAGCGCCTCCTACCGTGCGACGATCGCGTTCTACGTGGGCCCGTCGTCGACGACGGGAGGGCTCGTCCTGTTCGCCTCGAGCGCCACGCCGGGGCTCGCGGTCGCGGCCTCGACGCCGCTCGACAACACGAGCCTCCCGCTCACAATCCTCATGCCCCTGACGGCCTCTGGAGGGCCACCGTGAGACCGTCCCGCCTCGTGATCCTGCTCTGGGTGCTGCTGATCGTCGTCCTCCTCGTGGTCGAGGTCGCGGAGATCACCCACGTCTTCACGCTCCCCATCCAATCGGCGATCGGCGACCCGCTCGCGTTCGTCTTCGCGCTCGTCTTCACGACGATCCTCGCCCTAGTCGGCGCCATCTTCATCGGGATCTACGTCACCCAGCGGATCATGAGCCCGTCCGGCTTCACCCCGTTCGAAGAGGAGATGCTGAAGATGCGGCAGGAGATCTCGACCGTCCGGGAGTCGGTCGACCGGATCGAGGCGCGGCTCGGCCGGGACCCCGCGGAGACGACGGCCGAGGCCGACCGACGGACCGGGGGACGGACGTGAAGGTCCCGGTCCTCGACAACGGCGGCCAGTGGACCCACCGCGAGTGGCGCGTCCTGCGCGACCTCGGCGCAGAGACCCGGATCGTCCCGAACACCGTGCCGTTCGACGAGCTGGACGCCGACGGGGTCGTCCTCTCGGGCGGAGCGCTCAGCCTCGAAGGGAGCACGGCCCCGCTCGGACGGATCGACGAGTGGGTCGGGACGGTCTCGGTGCCGGTCCTCGCGATCTGCGTCGGGCACCAGTTCCTCGCCCGCACGTTCGGAGGGCGCGTCGGGCGGTCCCCGTCCCCCGAATTCGGGTCGGTCGATCTCACGGTCGACCGGCCCGAGCATCCCATGTTCATGGACCTCCCACGGCAGCTGAGGGTCTGGTCGAGCCACAACGACCAGGTCGTCGTCCCCCCGCCCGGCTGGGAGGTGCTCGCCCACTCGACGGTCTGCCCGGTCCAGGCGATGGCCCACCCGACGCGGACGATCTGGGGCGTGCAGTTCCACCCCGAGGTGGAGCACAGCGAGGGCGGTCGGGAGATCTTCCGCCACTTCCTCGACGCCTGCCGCCGCTAGCGCTAGCCCGTCCGCCATAAGTACGGCCTTCCGCTCGCCCCGCCGAGGTCGTCATGGCTCGCCTCCGCAAGGGTTCGGGGACCCGGGAGCACGACCTCGCCGCCCGGGCGAAGATCCTTCGGGAGTCCGTGGACCCGCTCCTTCCCCGGCTCACTCCGGAATGCCCGGCCGAGCGGTTCGACCGCCGACGGGCGGAGCTCGAGGAGGTCCGGTCGGCCCGGGACGACCCGAAGCGCCTCGACCGCCTGACGCGGTGGGGCGACCCGCTCGCTCGGGCGTACGCGGGGTTGCTCCGGTACCACCTCGAGCGGCCCACGCTGACGGTAGTCGAGTTCGGGCTCCCGGGAGGGTCGGTCTCGTTCGCGAACCTGGCACGCACCGACCGGGAGGCCGAGGTCGCCGTTCAGCAGTCGGACGACCCGAGCCGGCTCCTCCTCGGGTACATCGACTGGGCGCGGCGGGGCCTTCACTTCTTCGCGACCCGGAAGGCGCTCTGGTGCACGGGCCGCTCGGACGAACCTCCGCCCGAGTTCCGGTCCGAGAAGGTCGCCGACCTGCCGTATCGTCTCACCGAGACCCCGGCCGACCACCGGTACGTCTGCCCCCACCTCGCGGCGGGGGAGGCGCGCCCGTACGTCGAGGTCGGCTGGCCCGGGGCCCACACCGCGTTCCGGGTCTGCCGACGGTGCGCGAAAGACGACCGCCACCTGCTCGGGAACCTCTCCGACGGCACCGCGAGCCCGGACCCCGCCGCGGCGTTCCCCGTCTCCGCCCAGCTGAACGTGCGCTGCGGAGGAGGACCCGAGTGCGTCCACGCCGACCTCCCCGACCTCCCGCGCGGGCTGCGACGGAACTACGAGCTCGGCCGCCTCTCCGACGCGCAGCTCCTCGACGCCTACCTCGCGGAGGTGAAGCCCCGCATCGAGCGCACGAGCCGTCCGACGTACGTCGCGGGCGGCGTCTGCTACGGCGACCGCCGCGACGCGTTCCTCGACGACCTCCACCCGTCCCCGGTCGAGCGTCGCGCTCTCGAATCGGTGCTCGGCGGCGGCGAGCGGTACTTCGAGGTCGACGAGCCGAGCGCGAGCCGCGCCCTCGAGCGACTCTGGCCGAACCACGCGGAGGAGATCGCGCGGACGATCGTCGACGACCCCGCCGAGGTCCGTCGCCTGGTCGACGAGGCGCGAGGAGCGCCCGGCCGGATCGCGGAGGTCCTCAAGCGGGCCCAGCGTCGCAACGACGAGCGCGAACTGCTCGACGCGCTCCCCCGCTACGACCATCTCGTGCGCGAGGCGGCCTGGGTCGACCGGGTCGCCCGGGAGTACCGGACGCACCGGGAGACCGGGGCGGAGCGGACCATCCTCGGCTCGCTGCCCCGCGACGGAAAGGAGCGGGGGCTCGCGTACGGTTTCCTGCTCGCGGTCGGGCGCGCCGGCGCGCACGCCTGGCAGTTCACGCCGACGGAGAAGGAGTTCGGTGGCGCGCTCGCGGACGCGGCCCGGGCGTTGCTCACCGCGCCGACGGTCCACTATCACGACGCGCTCGACGCGCTCTTGCGGTCGGCCGGGGTCGTCGACTGGGGCGTACGGGCCTCGGCGGGCGCCGTCGGTCCATGACGGCGAGCTCCCCGGGAACGGACGAATCGGGCCGTACGGGTACGGGGAAGGGAAAAATAGCCCAAGATACCATACAGTACGCTACCTGCTCGGTCCCCGTGACGGGCCGCGCATCGGGAGTACCAACGTGAGCGCCCCGTCGAACGGGGGGTCGACGGCGATCGTGGTCGCCGGCGACGAGGAGACCCGCGTCCTCTTGCGGGGCCTTCTTCGGCTGCACCACTTCCGGGTCGAAGGCGAAGCGGAGGGGGTCTCGCACGCGCTCGAGCTCGTGAGCGCCCGCCGCCCGGGACTGATGGTCGCGGACGTGAACCTCGCGGAGGGGAGCCCGACGAGCCTCGTCGCCGACGCCCGGGCGATCCACCCCGCCCTGCGCGTGATCCTGGTCGCGCCGGCGTCCCGCCCTCCCTCGATGCCGGACGCCGCCCACCGGCCGGACGTCGTGCTGCTGCGCCCGTTCCGGATCCGGCAGTTCGCCGAGGCCCTCCTGCCGGGCACCGCCCACGCCTAGATCCTCCGAGCGCGGCCGCCGCGGGCCCGTCCTACGTCTCGAAGCGCCGTAGCGCCGCCGCCTCCTCGAAATGGAGGTCGGGTGCGGGGACGACGAGCGCGTGCATCGGCGGCCCGAAGTCGACGTTCCGGAGGCGGTCGAGGCGGCCATACCACGCGCGCGCGTCGTCCCGTCCGACCCGGGCCACGACCGCGACGGAGGTGTCGTCGGGGAGGATCGTTCGCTCCGCGTCCCGCTCCCGCAACAGGCCAAGCGCCTCGGCGGCCCCGAGGAACCGACCCTCGGCCGGGCGCAGGTCGAGCAGGACGAGGGTGTGCAGGCCCCGTTCCCGGTTCCCCGCGATCTGCTCGAGGGGCGAGCGGGGAGCGTAGCCGGGCGCCGGGAACGGGAGCGAGACCGTGCGCCCGAAGCGGTACGGCATGAGGCCGAGGTATCCGGGCGCCGCGGTGAGGATGCTCGCGTTCGGGACGTACCGCCACGCGTGGCCGTGGTCTTCGGCCGCCAGCCGCAGCGCGACGTGCGTCGTCGCCGCGAACGGGTCGCCGACCACGAGGAGGACGACGCGCGCGTGCGTCCCGAGCGCGTCGAGGACGGGCGTCTCCGACTCGAGCTCGACCCGGTCGAGCGAGCGGATCGGGCGCCCGATCTCGACCGCGAGCCGGTCGAGCGTGCCCGGCGGAGCGACCGCCGTGTACTCCTCCGCGAAGACGACGTCGGCCGCGGCGAGCGCCTCGAGGCCCCGCCGGCTGAGGCCCCGCTCGTCCCCCAGGCCGAGGCCGACGAACCACAGCTCGCCCATCGCCCGGACCGTCGCGGCTAGCCCCGTATCGCCATCACCGGGCACGGGGCCGCCCGGAACAGGTCCTCGAGGAAGCGTCGCGTGAGCAGCGGGGTGCCCGACGGGTCGGGCTCCTCGCCGACGATCACGAAGCCGAACCGCTCGCGCTGGGCGGCCTGGACGATCAGTTCGGGGAGTCGGTGGCGCCGCCCGAGGATCTTCGCGGGGAAGTTCGAGCGCTTGCGGCGGATCGGCACGCCGCGGAATCCCTTGTCGCTCGCCCCCCCGCGCTCCGCGGCCCGGTCGCCCGAAGGCGCGATCGAGAGCGCGATCACGGGCGCGCCGGGGGAGTGGACGGCGATGTCCTCCGCGACCCGCATCGCGGTCGGGGTCGGCATCTCGCGGAGCGTCGGAAGGAGGATCCGCGGGATCGTGTCGGCGGCGAGCGCGAGACGATTGACGACCAGGACGTCGCACCGCGCGTGGTGGAGGATCCCGGTCGCCGTGTGCCCGACGAACGGGTTTCGGCTGCGGCGGTCGCCGCGCAGCGTGAGGAGGATCGCGTCGACGTTGTGCGACTCGGCGCTCTCGAGGATCTCGCCCGGGACGTCGGTCGCCGCCCGGACCTCGGGGTCGACCCGGACGTCGAGCGCGGCCCCCGCTTCGTGCGCGGGAACGACCAGGCGGACCGACGCCCTCCACTCCCGGGTCACTTGGGGAAGCGTCGTCGTCGGGATGACGTGGAGGACGCGCACTTCGCCGTCGGCCTCGAGGAGCATCGACGCGAAGCGGATCAGCGGCTCGACCTCGGGCGGCTCCTGGACGGGGATGAGGATCCGCCGGTACATCGTCAGGCCTTCCCGATCAGCGGCAGGAGCGCGAGGTCGAGGGAGAGGACGTTCACGTACGGCACGCCGAGGTACGGGATGAGCGGGTTCACGATGTGCGCGTTCACGAACCCCTGGAGGAACGCGATCGAGAGGTTCGTGGCGGCGGCGACCCGGGGGACCTGGACGAGGACGGCCTCGGGGACGAGGTCGGGGTCGAGCGACGACGCCGACGGGGCGGCCCAATCGAACGGCACCGTCGCGTTCACGCTGAGGTTGCCATAGAGCCGCATGTACGAGAGGGTTTCGTTGAGGAGGCTGCGGAGCGCGGGATCGCTCGGGCCGGGGACGGTACCGGCTCCGAGCGTCGTGTTGTAGTCGGTGAGCGACGGGCGGGCCCAGAAGAGGTACGGCGCGCTCAGGTTCTGGGCGATGAGCGACGAGCCGACCAGCGTGCCGTTCGGGCCGTGCACGAGCGAGCCGTTGGCGGTCCCCGGGACGAGCAGCTCGGCGATCCCGGTCACGACCAGCGGGTAGGCGACCCCCGCGACGAGGACCGCGAGGACGAGGACGACGGCGGTCGCCCGCAAGTGGCCGGCGGCCGAGTGGACCCGCGGGGGCGGGCGCGGGGCGGGCGGGGCGGAGGGCGCGCTCACAGACCTCCGAGCGGGAGAAGGTGGCCGACGATCCTACCGATCTCGGTCGAGAAGGGCGTCGTGGCGAGATAGCTGAGGAGGAGGTAGAGCAGCTTGATCCCGACGAACGCGCTCACGAGCCCGCCGAACCCGTAGAGGATCAGGTTGCGACGCAGGAGGTCGATCGCGCTGCGCGGTCGGAACGGGACCCCGACGATCGCGAGCGGGATCAGGATCGGGATGATGAGGCCGTTGAAGAGGAGCGCGGAGAGGACCGCGAGGTGCGGGTTCGTCATCCCGAGGATGTTCATGATCTCGATCCCCGGAAGCGTCGCCGACCCCGACCCTATGAAGATCGCCGGGATGATCGCGAAGTACTTCGCGACGTCGTTCGTGATCGAGAACGTCGTGAGGGCGCCCCGCGTGATCAGGAGCTGCTTGCCGATCGACACGACCTCGATCAGCTTCGTGGGATCGTTGTCGAGGTCGACCATGTTGCCGGCCTCCTTCGCCGCGCTCGTCCCGCTGTTCATCGCGAGGCCGACGTCGGCCCGGGCGAGCGCCGGGGCGTCGTTCGTCCCGTCCCCCGTCATGGCGACCAAGCGGCCCTTCGCCTTCTCTCGATCGATGAGCAAGAGCTTGGATTCCGGTCGCGCCTCGGCGACGTACTCGTCGACCCCGCTCTCGCGGGCGATCGCGGCCGCCGTGAGACGGTTGTCGCCGGTGCACATGATCGTTCGGATCCCCATCGTCTTGAGCTCGCGCAGGCGGTCGCGGATCCCCGGCTTCACCACGTCCTTGAGGAAGACGAGGCCGATCGCCCGGCGGTTGAACGAGATCGCGAGCGGGGTCATCCCCTCCTTCGACGCCTCGGCCGCGGCGCGGCGCAGCTCGAGCGGGAGGACCGCCCCGTAGGTCTCCATCGCCTGAAGGGACCCCTTGAACACCTCGACCCCGTCGGGGAGGGTGATCCCGCTCATCCGTCGCTCGGCGGTGAACGGCAGGACCTTGAACTTCCCGGGCTCGAGCCGGCGGGTCGGCGCGTTCCGTCGGGCGGCGAGCCGGACGATCGAGCGGCCCTCGGGCGTGTCGTCAAGGCTCGAGGCGAGGAGCGCCCCCTCGAGCAGCTCGGGCATCGGGACCCCCGGCGCGGCGACGAACTGCGAGGCGAGGCGGTTGCCGACGGTGATCGTGCCGGTTTTGTCGAGGATCAGCACGTCGAGGTCCCCGGCCGCCTCGACGGCCTTGCCGGACTTCGTGATGACGTTCGCGCGCGCGGTCCGGTTGATGCCCGAGATCCCGATCGCGGGCAGGAGCGCGCCGATCGTGGTCGGCATCAGGCAGACGAACAGGGCCACGATCGTCCCGAGGTCGACCGTGACGATGTCGGTGAACTGGGCGAGGTAGACGAACGTCACGACGACCGTGAAGAGCGCGACCGTCAGCGCCGAGAGCAGCACCCCGAGCGCGAGCTCGTTCGGGGTCGGCTCGCGGCCCTGGCCCTCGACGAGCCGGATCAGCCGGTCGAGGAACGACTCGCCGCGCACGGCCGTGACCCGTATGCGGGCCGTCCCCTGGAGGACCTGCGTGCCCCCGAGCACGCTCGTCTTGTCGCCGCCGCTCTCCCGGGTGACCGGCTCGGACTCGCCGGTCATCATCGCCTCGTCGATGAGCGCCGCGCCCTGCGTGACGTCCCCGTCCATGGGGACGGGCTCGCCGGGGCGGATCTCGACGGTGTCGCCGACGTGGAGGACGTCCGACGGCACCCACTGGGTCGTGCCGTCCGGCAGCACCTGGCGGGCCCGGATGCCGCTGCGGATCGTCCGCAGCGCGTCGGCGCGGGCGCGGCCCTGCGCCTCCGCGATCGCCGTCGAGACGTTCGCGAACCAGAGCGTGAGGAAGAGGATGACCGTGATCCAGAGGTAGTACGACGGGCTGTACGTGGCGACGAGGTCGGGGAACACGCGGGGCACGAGCGTGATCCCGACGAGGAAGAGGAAGAGGACGTAGACGCAGAACATCACGGGCGAGCGGACCTGCTGGCCGGGGCGGAACAGCTTGAACGAGTCGACCAGCACCCGGACGATCGAGGTGTGCGGGACCCGTCGGACCGAGACCACCGACCCCGGCGGGGGGGCGTCCTCGTCCATCTAGGGGCCTCCCACGATCTGCGCGAGGGGACCGAGCGCGATGACCGGCAGGAAGAGCAGGACCGAGACGATGATCAGGAAGAGCGTGATGTAGACCGTGAAGGTCGCGCTCGCCGTCCGCAGCGTCCCCGGGCCCGGGGGGAGGACGTTCTCCTCCGAGAACATCCCGCCGACCTTGAGCATCGCGAAGATCGGCACGAAGCGGGCGAGGAGCATCACGAGCCCGCCGGCGATGTTGAAGAACCACGTGGTGTCGTTGAACGACGAAGCGCTGAGCGCGCTGCCGTTGTTCGCCGCCTCGGACGTGAACTCGTAGAGGACCGCCGTGAACGTGTGCGCCGAGGCCGGCAGCGATCCTGACGCGACCGTCACGAAGCCGCCGGCGACCGCGAGGACGAACGGGACGAGGATGAGCGCCGGGTGCGTGAGCAGCGCGAGCGCCGCCCACTTCACGTGGCCGGTCCCGACCTTCTTGCCGAGGTACTCGGGGCTCCGCCCGACCATGAGTCCGCCCACGAAGATCCCGAGGATGGCGAACAGCAGGAGCATCCCGAACCCGGTGCCGTCGCCGCCCGGGGTGCTCTGGGTGAACATCCCGAACAGAAGGACGAGCTGGGCGACCGGGGAGAGCGCGCCGATCTGCATGTTGTTCGCGCCCGTGTTCGTGTAGACGCTCACCACCTGGAAGAGCGACCCGTCCGTGAGGCCGAAGCGGGTCTCCTGGCCGACCGGGTACCCCGCCGTCTGCGGACCGAGCCCGGAGAGGCCGGCAAGCGCCGGGTTCGCCGCCGCCTGGTACGCCACGAAGAGCCCGAGCGCGATCGCGAAGACGATCAGGATCGTGCCCATGAACGGCCACGCCTCGCCCTTGCGTCGCACGATCTGGCCGAACGCGAACGGCGTCGAGAACGGGATCAACATCATCGCGAACGTCCCGAGCAGGTCGGAGACCGCGCTCGGGTTCGCGAGCGGGCTCGCCGCGTTGGCCGAGTAGAACCCCCCGCCGTTCGTCCCGAGGAACGAGATCGCCTGGAAGCTCGCGACCGGGCCGAGGTAGATCGTCTGGGTTCCGCCGGTGAGCGGGTGGGCGGTCACGTAGTTGGTGAGCGTTTCGGGGACGCCGAGCAGCACGAGCGCGAGGGCGAGGAGGAACGCGAACGGCATCAGGACCCGGGTCATCGTGCGGACGAGGTCGACGTAGAAGTTCCCGAGCGTCCCGTCCTTGCGGACGAACCCGCGGACCATCGCGGCGGCGACCGAGAGCCCGGTCGCGGCCGACAGGAAGAGCGCGAGGGGCCAGGCGACCATCAGCGCCCCCAGGCTCAGCTGGCTCTCGTTCGTGAAGTGCGTGAAGTCGGTGTTCGTCGTGAAGCTCGCCGCCGAGTGGAACGCGAGCGTCCAGCCCATGTTCGGCGCCCCCGTCGCGTCGAGCGGCAGCGCGTGCTGGAGCGTGAGGAAGGCGAAGAGGAACGCAAAGACCCCGAAGTTGACGAACAGCACCGCGAGCATGTACTCGCTCGAGCGCATCGCGCTGCGCGGCGACGTGCCGAGCAACCGGTAGAGCGCGCTCTCGATCGGCGCGAGGATCACGTCGCCGAACGCGGGCCGGTTCATGTAGACGCGGCCCAGGTACGCCCCGAACCACGGTGCGATCGCCACGACGAGGCCGACCAGCAGGACGACGTCCCACACCGAGCGGAAGTCGAACACGGGCCTCCGCGCGCCTCAGAACCTCTCGGGGTGGATCATCGAGTAGACCAGATAGACCGCGAGCGTGACCGAGAGTACCGTCAGCGCCACCAATCCGAGGTTCTGGGCTACCCAGTCGAGCGGGCCCATCGCGCACGCTCCGCTCGGTCGAACCCGAGGGCGGTTATTTAGCGTGAGTGACCGGGCCGCACCGTCGCGCGGGCGCGCCGGAAGGCTTATCCCGAGTCCCCGGCCGCCGGCCGGCCCTCGGCCTCGTCCGCGGCCCGCGCACGTCGCCCCTCGGCCGACAGGCGCCGCACGATGCGGTGCATCGCCTTCTCCCGTCGGACCTCGGCGGCCTGGTACCCGACGTCGCGCGTCGCCCGGGTGAGAAGGACCACGACGCGCCCGAGCGAGCTTCGCCCGGTGCGACCGCGGCGCTGGATCGCCCGGATCTCGCTCGGGACCGACTCGAAGAAGACGACGAGGTCGACGTCCGGCACGTCGAGACCCTCCTCGGCGACGCTGCTCGCGACCAGGATCGGGAATCGCCCGTCGCGGAACCCGGAGAGGATTCGGGCCTGGTCCTTCTGGTTCATGCCCCGGTCGCCCGAGTCGCGGGTCGACTGGCCGACGAACCGGCCGACCGTCCAGCCCTCCTGTTCGAGCGTCGCTTGGATCGTCTGGATGGTGTCGCGGTACTGCGCGAAGACGAGGATCCGCGCCCGTCGACCGGGCGCGGCCGCGAGCGTGGTCCGCACGAGGTCGACCAGCGCGTCGAGCTTCGGATGGGACGGTTCACGCGTGTCGCGCAGGAACGCTTCGGCGGCGGCGCGCGCCGCGACGACCTCCGGCAACTTGAGGACCGAGAGGTCCCCCCGGCTCGGCTTCGGCTTCGCCGCCAGGCGGTCGAGGTACTGTACGAACGGCGCGACCCCCTGGGTCTCGAGGCGCTCTTCGGCGTGGTGCAAGTGCAGGAGCACGAGCTGGTGGAAGAGCGGGCCGAACCGGCGCACCATCGGTCCCGGCCGCGCGAAGATCTCCGCCCGGAGCGCGATCAGGTCCTTCACCGAGAGCGACGCGATCGGTTTCTTCCTCAGATACCCCATCTTCTGCAACTTGCGGGCGGTCGCGTGGGCGGCCTCGTCGAGCCGGTCGCGGATGTGCGCCGCCGTCGGCGAGAGGTCGACCCACACGTAGTCGACCGTGACGGGCTGAACGTACTCCCGCACCCCTTCGTCGTCCCGCGAGCGCGCCTCGATGCGCCGAACCCCGAGGGCGGCGACGACCTCCTCGATCCGCTCGTCTCGGCCGCCAGGGGAGGCGGTGAGCGCGAGGACCCGGCCTCCTTTGGGCCGCTCGGCGAGGTAGCGGGCCGCGATCGGCACGTAGACGTACTTGCCGACGGCGTGGTGGGCCTCGTCGAAGACCGCGAGCGCGACGTCCGTGAGGTCGTAGCGACCCGACGCGAGGTCGTTCTGCACGATCTCGGGCGTGGCGAACACGCAGTCGGCAGAGTCCCACGCGCCTTCCCGGACCGGCCGCCGCACCGTCCCCGTGAACCGAGCGAGCCGGAGCGGGAGGAGCCAGCGGGCGAACGACTCTGCGTGCTGCTGGACGAGCGGACGCGTCGGGGCGAGGAAGAGGACCTTGCCGACGTCGCGCCGCAGGACCTCGGCGGCGAGGAGGGCGGCGATGACGGTCTTCCCGAGCCCCGTCGGCAGAACGACGAGGAGGTCCTCGGTGAGCCCGATGCGGGCGAGGTCGATCTGGAAGGGGAGGGCGCGGAGCGTCCCGGACCTCAGGAGGGGGTGCTCGACGTGGCCCTCGACGACGCTCCAGACCCCCGGCAGCGCGTCCGGACGGGGCCGACCGGCCCGGAGCGCGGGCGCCACCCCCTCCCCCGCCGCGGGCGAGAACTCGTCCAGCCGACGCTGTCGGCTCACGGGGGCTTCCCTCGGGTCCGCGTCCCGCGGGGATCGCGCCCGGCCGTTGGCTCGCGCACCGTCGGGCCCGCTCGGAGGTTTGCGACCATCGGCCCCTCCCGCGACGACCGGCGGCGGCTCAGGAGTTCGTCCCGACCGGGCGGAGGGCATCCCGACCCCCGAGATAGGGGCGGAGGGCTTCGGGGATCGTGACGGAGCCGTCCGGCTGCTGGTACTGCTCCAGGACCACGGCCATCGTCCGGGACGTCGCGACCGCCGTCGAGTTGAGCGTGTGCGGCACGACCTTCCCCGGCCGCCCGGCCTTGCCCATCCGGATGCCGAGGCGACGAGCCTGGTAGTCGGTGCAGTTCGAGCAGCTCACGACCTCCCGGTACGCCTGCTGCCGGGGAAACCAGGCCTCGATATCGTACTTCTTCGCCGCGACCGTCCCGAGGTCTCCCGCGCAGACGTTCACCACCCGGTAGGGCACGCCGAGCCGGCGCACGACCTCCTCGGCGTTCGCCCGAAGCTCCTCGTGGAGCCCGGCCGACTCCCCGGGCCGGCAGAAGACGAACTGCTCGACCTTCTGGAACTGGTGGACCCGGAAGATTCCCTTCTGGTCGACACCGTGGCCGCCGATCTCCTTGCGGAAGCACGGGCTCACGCCGGCGAGCCGTATCGGAAGGCGGTCCTCGTCGAGGATCTCGCCTCGGTAGAGCGCCGCCAGCGGATGTTCGCTCGTGGCGATGAGGTAGAGGTCCTCGCCCTCCACCTTGTACATGACGTTCTCGAAGTCGGCGAGGTCGGTGACGCCCTCGTACGGCTCGCGCCGCAGGAGGTACGGGGGCGCGACCGGGACAAACCCCCGCTCGACCAGGAGGTCGAGGGCGAACCGCTGGAGCGCGAGGTCGAGCAGGACGATGGGCCCGGTCAGATAGTAGAACCCGGACCCGCTCGCCCGATGCGCGCGGTCGAATTCGGCCATCCCGAGCGCTTCGAGGACCTCGCCGTGGGACTTGAGGGCGGGATTCGGGCCCGCGGGAGTCCCCCAGGTGGCGACGACCGCGTTCTCCGAGTCGTCCTTGCCGAGCGGGACCGACTCGTCCATGAGGTTCGGAAGGCGCATCAGGAGCGCGTCGCGCGCACGCCGATGCTCCCCTTCCCGGGCCTCGGCCTCGCGCAGCGCCGTCGGGGTCGACCGGGCCTCGGCCTCGAGCTCGGGCGGGACGGCCCCCTTCGCGCGTTCGAGCGCGATGCGACGTCCGAGGTCGTTGCGCCGCTGGCGCAGCCGGTCCGCATCGACCCGCGCGGCCCGCCAGGCCTCGTCCTTCGCCCTCGCCTCGGCAAGGAGCGTGAGATACGCGGGGTTCCCGCGGCGCCCGAGGTTCTGCTCGATCCGCCCGGGATCCTTCCGGAGAACGTCGACGTCGATCACGTTCCTCCGGAGGGGACCCCTGCGAATATCTTTGCTGCCCCGGTGCCGGAAGGCCGCGGGACCCGGGACCGGCCGGCAAACGCCTATGTAGCCTCGGGGGGAATCGGGGCGCGGAGGAGAGGACCAATGTCGTTCCGCGCGGAGGAGTTCGGCCTGTTCGTGGGAGGCCGGTGGGTGACGCCGCCGTCCGCCCAGCGCTTCGAGACGGTGAACCCGGCGACCGGTGAGACCGTGGGGTCGTTCGTCGTCGGCTCGCCGGACGACGTGAAGGACGCCGTCGCCGCGGCCCACCGTGCCTTCCCCGGTTGGAAGGCGACCCCCGCCCCGAAGCGGGGAGAGATCCTCCTCGAGGTCGCCCGTCGGATGCGACGCGCCAAGGCCGACCTCGGGGGGATCGTCACCCGGGAGATGGGCAAGGTGATCGCCGAAGGTCTCGGGGACGTGCAGGAGTCGATCGACTTCATCGAGTACATGGCCGGAGAAGGTCGACGGCTCTTCGGCGAGACCGTTCCGTCGGAGCTCCGCGCGAAGTTCTGCATGACGGTGCGCCAGCCCAAGGGCGTGGTCGCGTGCATCACCCCCTGGAACTTCCCGACCGCGATCCCGAACTGGAAGATCGCCGCGGCCCTCATCACGGGCAACACGATCGTTTTCAAGCCCGCCTCCGGCACGGCCCGCTGCGCCGCCGAGGTCGTGCGGATCTACGAGGAGTCCGGCGTCCCGCCCGGGGTCCTCAACCTCGTGACCGGCTCGGGCGGCGTTGTCGGGAACGCACTCGTCGCGGACCCCCGGGTGCGGGCGATCTCGTTCACCGGCGGCGTGGAGACGGGGCGGGACGTCTACGTCCGCGGCGCCCAGGGCCTCAAGATGGTCCACCTCGAGCTGGGCGGGAAGAATCCGGTGATCCTGATGGACGACGCCGACCTTCCGCTCGCCCTCGACGGGGTCCTCTTCGGCGCGTTCGGAACCGCCGGCCAGCGCTGCACCGCGACGAGTCGCCTCATCGTCCACACGAAGGTCTACGACGAGTTCCTCGGGATGCTCACCGACCGGCTCGACCGGTTCACGGTCGGCGACCCCCTCGACCCGGCGACCGGCATGGGACCGGTCGCGTCGGCGGACCAGGAGAAGAAGATCCTCGGGTACATCGACCTCGGACGCACGGAGGCGACACTGCGCTACGGGGGCCGCAAGCGGACCGGGGGGATCTACGACCGGGGCCACTTCCTCGAGCCGACGATCTTCGAGACCCGGCACGGCACCCGGATCTCCCGGGAGGAGATCTTCGGGCCCGTCCTTTCCGTCGTGCGCGTCGGCGACTACGACGAGGCGGTGAAGGTCGCGAACGACGTCGACTACGGCCTTTCCTCGTCGATCTACACGCGCGACGTCAACCGGGCGTTCCGGGCGATCACCGACCTCGAGGCGGGGATCACGTACATCAACGCCCCGACGATCGGCGCCGAGGTGCAGCTGCCGTTCGGCGGGATCAAGAACACCGGCAACGGCGGCCGGGAGGCGGGAAGCGCTGCGATCGAGGAGTTTACCGAGATCAAGAGCGTCTTCGTCGACTTCTCCTCGAAGCTCCAGAAGGCCCAGATCGACCGCGAGTCCGCGATATGAGCGGATTCCGGGGGACGGACGAATCGCTCGACCGCGAGATCGCCGCGCTCGAGCGGATCGCCCGCCTGCGCCTGCGGCGGACGGCCGCAGAGCTGAAGGAGCTCGACCGTGACCTCCGCGAGCTCAAGCGCGAACGCGCCCGGCGACGGGTTCCGATCCCCGGGACCGCGGACGGCGAGATCGTCTCGGGACCGGTCGGCGACTAGCGCCGCCGGGGCGCGCGGATTCCGCACCCATGTCGCGATTATGCGCCGGAACGGCTCTTAACGAAACGACGAATTAGAGCCAACCGTTGCACCGTCCTCGATGACCGCTACGCCGGGTACACCTCCGGGCGCTCCTCCCGCCGCGATGCCTCCGACGAGACCGCGGGGAATGTCGAAGGGACTCCTTGGGGCCCTGGCCGCTGTCGTGGTCGTGATCGTCGTGCTCCTCGCCCTGCTCTTCGCCAACGTGATCCCGGGTCTCCACCTCGGTTCGAGCGGCGGAGGAGGGGGCGGAGGAGCCTCCGGGCCCTCGTACAACGTCACCTTCACCGAGTCGGGCCTCCCGTCGGGAACGAGCTGGTCCGTCACCCTCTCGGGTTCGACCGTCAGCTCGATAACGACCTCGCTCACCTTCTCTAAGCCGAACGGAACCTACGCGTACACCGTGAGCCCCGTCGCCGGATACAAGGCCACTCCGAATACCGGGAGCGTCACGGTGAGCGGG
>JAJZGO010000079.1 GCA_021798415.1 Thermoplasmata archaeon
GTGCTCGGGGGCCCGGCGTCGTACGGCACCGCGTTCACCATCAGCTCGCAGGGGATCCCCCTCCTCGCGCAGCCGACCCAGGCCACCCTCGTCTTCCTCCCGACCACCTGCCCGGGCGGGTTCTACGCGCCGGGGGTCTCGGGCGCGACGAAGAGCACCTACGGCCAGCCGGTGGTCCCGGGCTACTGCATCTTCCAGAACGTGACCCTCACCACCGGACCCGGCGGGTCCGGCCTCTACTCCCAGCACCTCGCGAGCGGGGTCCTCCAGATGGTCCTCCCGAACCGGTACTATACGCCCCAGACGTTCTACTTCGAGGATGACGCCGTCCTTCAGGGGCAGGCGGGCGGCTACCAGATCATGGACTTCCCCCCTCCCCTCAACCTGACGACGGTCGCGGGGAACACGAGCATCACCTCGAGCCTCCTGCAGCTCTACGG
This sequence comes from Thermoplasmata archaeon, assembly GCA_021798415.1. Lineage (GTDB taxonomy): Archaea > Thermoplasmatota > Thermoplasmata > Lutacidiplasmatales > UBA184 > Lutacidiplasma. Next base: position 441 of record JAJZGO010000079.1, read on the forward strand.
GAACGCCTCGACCGTGCTCGGGCAGGGGTCGCAGCAGGTGTTCAGCCACCTGCGCTACGCGCAGGTCGTCGCGTCGAACGGCCACAACGGACGGACGTTCAACTACACGTTTGAGATCGGAACCCAGTATCCGTGCGCCTGGGGCCACTACCTCGGCGCCCAGATGAACCTGAGCGGGCTTCCGCTCTGGACGAAGGCGTCCGGTTCCCGGCCGCTGACCGCCTACTACAACTTCACGAACCCGATCGGCGGAGCGGCGACGCTGCCGGTCCCGGCGTCGGCGTGCACCAACCCCGCCGCCGGCGGGACCACGGTGATCGCGCTCAACATCGGGAACCTCAACTTCGCGACCGTGTTCTACGCGGGCGTCCAGGTCTCCCTCGGGATCGGAGGAACCTAGGCGATGGCGTCGGGCGGATTCCGCGTCAAGATCCCGCGCACGACCTCGTCGGGAGGGGGGACCTCGCTCGCCCCGTCCGACCCGACCGCGGCCTCGACCGACGTCCCCGGGACGTTCATCACCGCGATGCCGGCGCTCGCCGAGTCGGCGATGAAGGAGGTCGAGGTCCGCGCGGTCAACCCCCCCTACTCGTACTCGCGCGTCACGTACAACGACCGGACGAAGGAGTACCTCTACGAGGTCATCGAGCCCCAGCTCTCCGCCCACGAGAAGCAGCTGGTCGAGCACCTCAAGACGACCCTCGCGCGGATCCTCGGAAGCGACGTCGGCAACCTCTCCCTGGTCGACAAGCGCTCGTACCTGCGCGGCGAAGCCGAGGAGTACTTCCGCAGCCGGGGGATCACGCTCGGGCCGCTCTCGATGGAGCGGGTGATCTACTACGTCCTGCGCGACTTCGTCGGGTACGGCCCGATCGACGCGCTGATCTTCGATCCGGAGGTCGAGGACATTTCGTGCGACGGGGTCGAGGTCCCGCTCTTCATCTTCCACGGGAAGTACGAGTCGGTGAAGACGAACGTCGTCTTTCCCGACGAGGATTCGCTCAACTCGTTCATCGTCATGCTCGGCCAGCGGTGCGCGAAGGCCGTCAGCGTCTCCTCGCCGATCCTGGACGGAACGACTCCCGAGGGCCATCGCGTCCAGGCGACGTACGCCCGGGAGGTCACGACGCGGGGCGCGAGCTTCACGATCCGACGGTTCAAAGAGCGGCCGTTCACGCCCGTCGACCTCGTGATGATGGGCACGGCCAACGAGGAGATGGTCGCCTACTTCTGGCTCGCGGCCGAGCAGGGCGAATCCGTCATCGTCTGCGGCGGTCCCGCCGCGGGCAAGACGAGCACGCTCAACGCGATCGCGCTGTTCATCCCGCCGACCGCGAAGGTCGTCTCGATCGAGGACACCCGCGAGGTGAACCTTCCCCACGAGAACTGGATCCCGGGCGCGACGCGCAGCGGCACCGGCGACCGGGGGCCCGACGGGAAGGCCGCCGGCGAGGTCGACATGTTCGACCTGGTCCGCGCGGCGCTGCGGCAGCGCCCGAACTACATCATCGTCGGCGAGGTGCGCGGCCGCGAGACGTACACGATGTTCCAGGCGATGGCGACCGGCCACACGACCTACTCGACGATGCACGCCGACAGCGTGAAGTCGATGGTCAACCGCCTCGAGAACCCGCCGATCAACACGCCGCGCATCCTCCTCTCGGCGCTCAACAACGTGATCATCCAGATCCAGGCGCGGACCGAGAAGGGCGTGGTCCGTCGACTGAAGCAGGTCCTCGAGATCGTCGGGTTCGAGCCCGAGACGAACGAGCTGATCACCAACACGGTCTACGAGTGGGACCCGGGGACCGACAAGTTCGTGTTCAAGGGCCACTCGTTCCTCTTTGACAAGATCATGGACCTGCGCAACTACGGTCCGGACGAGATGGACGCGGAGTTCCAGCGTCGGACCGAGGTGATCCGCTACCTCGTCCGCAACGCGATCACCGACTACCGCCAGCTCTGGGGGACGATCGCGCAGTACTACAAGGACCCGAACGAGGTCATGGCCCGCGTCCGGGCGAGCGCGCGCAAGGAGGGCTAGGGACCGTGCCGGCGACCTCCACCGTCCGGGTCGGGGCGGCCCCTCCCGCCGAGACCTCCTCCCGACCGATCCGGCTGAAGCGCGGCGAGCACCCGACGCACACCGGCCTCACCGGGTTCCAGCGGTGGGCCTGGCGCACGTTCCGCGCCCGGGTCCTCGCCCGGGCTCCCGACCCCGGCCTCGAGGAGAACCTCGTCAAGGCCCACATGCGGGTCCGGGCCGACGAGTACCTCGCGACGGTCTACGCGACCACGGTCGTCGTCGGTATCGCGACCCTTGTGGCCGGCGTCGCGGTCGGTCTCCTGTTCGTCCTCTCGGGCGTCCTCCTCCTCGGCCTCGTCATCGGCGTCCTCCTTCCCGTCTTTGGCACGGTCGGGACGTTCTTCGTCCTGCAGAGCACGCCGGGTTCGAGAGCGAAGGACCGCGGCCGCAAGATCGACCGGAAGATCAGCCCGGCGATGAGCTTCGTCTCGGCGATGAGCTCGGCGGACGTGAACATCGACCAGATCTTCAAGGAGCTCGGTCGCCAGAAGATCTACGGGCAGGTGGCGGAGGAAGCGGCGTGGATCACGCGCGACACCGAACTGCTCGGCGTCGACATCCTGACCGCGATCCGCAACGGCTCCCAGCGCAGCCCCTCGAAGCGGTTCCAGGACTTCCTCCAGGGCGTCGTGACGACCGCGACGAGCGGCGGGCAGCTGAAGCCGTACTTCCTGCTCAAGGCCGAGCAGTACGAGCGGGAGAACAAGCTCGAGATGCTCCAGCGCGTCGAGACGATGGGGCTCCTCGCGGAGACGTTCGTCACGGTCGTCGTCGCGTTCCCCCTCTTCCTCGTGATCATCATCGCGATCTTCGCGGTCATCGGGGGCGGCGGGTCGTTCATGATCGACGTCCTCTGGGGGATCGTCGGCGCGATGATCCCGCTCGCCCAGTTCGGGTTCATCTTCTTCATGTACACGCTGGCGCAGGAGATGACCTGAGATGGCGAGCGCCACCGCCCCCGCGTCCGTCCGCAAGGTCCGGGCGCTCGGAACGACCGTGACCGCGAAGGAGGAGGGGTTCGCGCGCGAGACGGTCATCCTGATCGCCGGCGCCCTCGTCGCGGCCGCCTTCTGGGTCTTCGCCGTCCTGAGCTACCTCGAGGTGATGACGGTCGTCCTGCGGCCCGGGGAGTCGGCCGGAGCGAACCCGGCGATCGACTTCTTCGTCCTGGGCCTGCTCTGCTTCATCGCACCGTACGGTTTTGCGATGACCGCGAAGCTGCGGCGCATCGCCCGTATCGAGGAGCGCCTCCCGGACTTCCTGCGGGACGTCGCGGAGGCCGGACGGTTCGGGATGACGCTCCCGGACGCGATCATCGTTGCGAGCACGGGCCGCTACGGCCTCCTGACGGAGGAGATCAAGAAGATGGCGAGCCAGCTCGAGTGGGGCGTCCCGGTCGCGACCGCGCTGCGACTGTTCGAGGAGCGCGTCCCGACCCCGCTCACCCAGCGGGTCGTCTCGATCGTCACGCGGGCGAACGAGGCCGGCGGGAACGTGGCGGACGTGCTCACGATGGTCGCGCACGACACCCGCGAGAGCCAGCTCGCGCAGCAGAGCCGCCAGATCTCGATGCTGACCTACGTGACGGTCATCTACATCTCGTTCTTCGTCTTCCTCGTCACGATCTACATCATGGCGGCGGTCTTCCTGCCGCAGATGATCACCGCCGGCCAGGGCGTGGCGTCGTCGTCCCTCTCGGGAACGGCCGGCGTCGCCCTCCAGTTCGGGTTCGTGCCGGTCCTCTTCCTCGCCTTCATGGTCGCGGTCATCGTCCACGCCGTCGGGGACGGCATCATGGCGGGCGTCCTGTTCAACGGGCGGGTCGCCGAGGGTCTCCAGCACGCCACGATCATGCTCGCGGTCGGCTGGCTCATCATGCGGTTCGTGGTCCCTCCGCTCATCGTGGGGGGCTAGCGAGGTTTCCGATGGCGGGCGACGCGACGACAGAGACTCCGGCCGACGACGGCGACGCGATCCCGAAGCGACGGGCGGCCCGGACCCCGTTCTTCTCGCCGTGGCTGCGCATGGGCGCCGCGCTCCGCAGGAACCGCGCCGACCCGCGGCCGGTCAAGCTCGCTCGCCTCGGCGTCTCGGGACAGGGCAGCGAGGGCGAGGTCACGCCGGTCCCGCCCCTCAACGACCCGGCGCTCAAGGAGCTCGACCTCGCGCCGATCCGGCCGGGGGTCTCGTTCGTCCGGATCACCTACCACAACGTGCGCAACGAGCACCTCTACGAGGTGATCGAGCCGCCGCTCTCGAAGATCGAGCGCGAGCTCACCGACCGGCTGCGCGTCCGCCTCGTCGACGACTTCGAGGCCCTCCCGGAGCACGACCACGACCCCGAGGCGAAGCGCCGCGAGCTCCGCCGCATGGTCGACGGGCTCCTCCAGGACTGGGAGCTCGCCCCGGGACCGACCACGAAGGGCCGGCTCCTCTACTACCTCGAGAGGGACTTCATCGGCTACGGCCTCGTCGAGGTCCCGATGACCGACATCGAGGTCGAGGACATCTCGTGCGACGGGGTCGGGATCCCGCTCTACATCTACCACCGCAAGTACGGCTCGATCCGCTCGAACCTCAAGTTCTCGAGCGCCCACGAGCTCGACGACTACGTCGTCTGGATCGCCCAGCGCTCGGGAAAGCACATCTCGGTCGCGAGCCCGATCCTCGACGCGACGGTGCCGGACGGCTCCCGTCTCCAGGCGACGCTCGGCACGCACGTGACGAAACGCGGCAGCTCGTTCACGATCCGGCGCTTCCGGGACAACCCGTTCACGCCGGTCGACCTCCTCAAGTTCAAGACGATGAGCTCGGAGATGATGGCGTACCTCTGGATCGCCATCGAGAACGGCCAGTCGATGATGGTCTGCGGGGGAACGGCGAGCGGGAAGACGACCACGCTCAACGCGACCCTGCTGTTCATCCCGCCCCAGATGAAGATCGTCTCGATCGAGGACACGCGCGAGCTCAACCTCCCGCACGAGAACTGGGTCCCGTCCCTGACCCGCGCCGGGTTCGGGGCGAAGAACATCGTGAGCGGCAAGGCCCCCGGCGAGATCGACATGTTCGACCTCCTCGCCGCCGCGCTCCGCCAGCGCCCGCAGTACCTCATGGTCGGAGAGGTCCGCGGGGCGGAGGCGTTCATCGTCTTCCAGGCGATGGCGACCGGCAAGACCTGCTACACGACCTTCCACGCGGAGAGCGTGAGCGCGATGGTCCACCGGATGGAGAACCCCCCGATCTCGCTGCCCCGTTCGCTCGTCTCGGCGCTCAACCTCGTCCTCCTCCAGCGCCAGGTCAAGGTCGGGACGAAGATGACCCGCCGCGTCCAGTCGCTGACCGAGATCGTCGGGCTCGACCCCGAGACGAACGAACTGATCACGAACTCGGTCTACTCGTGGAACCCGTCGGACGACATGTTCCTCTACTCGGGGCACTCGTACATCTACGAGCGCGTCGCGATGATGAAGAACCTCTCGATGAAGGAGATGGAGCGCGAGGTCCGCAACCGGGTCGAGATGCTCGACTTCATGGTCGCGAAGGACGCGCGGGCGACGCGCACGAAGCCGTTCACGCACCGCGACGTCGGACGCCTGGTCGCCTACTACTACAAGGACCCCCAGAAGGCGGTCGCCGAGGCGCACGCGGAGCTCCAGAAGATCCGGGAGACGTCCCCGGGCCCGACGCGCTAGGCCTATTGGCCCGGGCGCCTCGCTCCCGCCGGCATGCTCCCGGGCGACCGTCACCGGAGGGTCCCGCTCGCGCGGGGCCGCGCGATCGACCTCTTCGCCGAGGACTGCCGGACCGGCCTCGACCGCCGGGTCCGGGCCGGCTCGGCCGACGTCGTCGTCACGAGCCCGCCCTACAACCGCGGGGTCGCCTACCGGAGCTACGCGGACGACCGGCCCCGCACCGAATACCTCGCGTTCGTCGGGTCCGTCCGCGACGCGCTCGCGCGGGCGCTCGCCCCCGACGGCTCGGTCTTCCTCAACGTCGGCTCCGCCCCCAAGGATCCGTGGCTCGCGTGGGACGTCGCCCGGGAGGTGGGGCGCGCCTTCGTCCTCCAGAACGTGATCCACTGGGTGAAGTCGATCGCGATCGACCGTCGGGCCGCGGGACGCGCCGCGGGGCTCTCGCGCGACCTCGCGCTCGGCCACTACAAGCCGGTCGTCTCGGCCCGATACCTCCACGGCGCCCAGGAGTACGTCTTCCACTTCACGCGGCGGGGGGACGTTCCGCTCGACCGGCTCGCGATCGGGGTCCCGTACCAGGACAAGACGAACGTCGCCCGGTGGCGCTCGCCCCGCGGGGACCTGCGCTGTCGCGGCAACACCTGGTTTTTGCCCTACCC